>NZ_JBIMKZ010000031.1:0-20797 GCF_051860865.1 Polymorphobacter sp.
ACGCGGGCGCGGGGCCGGCGCTCCTTGACGATCTGGCACCAGCCACCGGGCGCGGCGCCGAGATCGAGCACGCGCTCGACCTGGCCCAACAGCGAGAACTGCTGGTCCAGTTCCTTCAGCTTGAAGGCGGCGCGGCTGCGGTAGCCAGCCGCCTTGGCGGCGGCGACATAGGGATCGTTGAGCTGGCGCTCCAGCCAGCGGTTGGACGAGGTGGTCCGGCGCTTGGCAGTCTTGACGCGGACCTTGCCGCCGCGCGACCGGCCGCTGCCCGATCCGCTCGGGCCTCCGGCGCCTGGGGATGTGGTCATGCGCCGATCCAGGTGCCGTCACGCGTCATCAGCGTTCGCAAAATGCCCTCGCGGATGCCGCGATCGGCGACGCGGACGAGGCTGCCGCCGCTGCCGCCATCATCGTTGTGATCGCGACTGCCGGGCCAGCGCTGGAGGATCGCATCGAGAATGGCGCAGCCGGCGACGATCAGCTCGGCACGGTCCGGACCGATGCAGGCGATGCGGGCGCGCTCGTCGACGCTCTGGCTGGCGATGGCGCGGCACAGCGCCAGCAGCGGGCCGGTAGCGATGGCACAGCCATCGACGCGGCGGCGATCATAACCGGGCAACCCGAGCTCGACGCTGGCCAGCGTGGTGATGGTGCCCGAGGTGCCGAGCAGCTGGACCTCGGTAACGCCGCGCGCTGCAACGCGGATAGCGAACTGATCGAGCATCGGCGCGACCTGCGCCAGCATTCGGGCATAAGCGGCGCTGCGCTCCCCCTCGGCCATCGCCACCGGCTCTGTCTCGGCGAGGCTGACGACGCCCCAGGGCAGGCTGATCCATTCGAGAATGCGGGGATCGTTGCAATTGCCGGACTTCGGCTCGACCAGCATCAGCTCGCTGGAGCCACCGCCGATATCGAAGACCAGCGCCGGCGGGCCGTCGCAGTCGATCAGCGTATGGCAGCCCATCACCGCCAGCCGGGCCTCCTCGGCGGCGCTGACGACATCGAGGGCGATGCCGGTTTCGGCATAGACGCGGTCGACAAAGCGGGGGCCATTGGCGGCGCGCCGGCAGGCTTCGGTAGCGACGTTGCGGGTGAGGCGGACGTCGCGGCGGGCCAGCTTGTCGGCACAGGCGGCGAGCGCGGCGACGGCGCGGTCCATCGCGGCGTCGGACAGGCGGCCCGATTCCATCAGCCCCTCCCCCAGCCGGACGACACGGGAATAGGCGTCGACGACGACAAAGCCTTCGGGAGACGGCCGGGCGATCAACAGGCGGCAGTTGTTGGTGCCGAGATCGAGCGCGCCATAGGTACGACCGCGACGCTGCTGGGGTCGGGCCGGGGATCGCATCGGCGCGCGCTCAGGCAGGGGCGGGGCGACAGGCACAGGGCTCCCCTGTCCTCGCAACGACACCAATGGATCGGCCTCTGCCGACATCCGCATTCTTCCTGTCTTCACCGGCACAAGGCATGTGTGCCGGAACCTGCGGACAAGCTAACCCGCCTAGGGCAAAAGGGCAAATAGCGGGATGGACGCAGCGCGATGTTGACACTGCCGCCGACCATGCCTATTCGCTCGCCGGTCCGAAGGCTCTGGCCTGCCGGTATTGCCCCGTCGTCTAATGGTAAGACACCGGATTCTGATTCCGTTTATCGAGGTTCGAATCCTCGCGGGGCATCCACACTCGACATCAGGTGAATCCGACGTTGCACGGCGTGCGGAAGCGGGCTAATGGGGCCGCCTTCCGTCGCGTGTGGGGCAGTAGCTCAGATGGGAGAGCGCAGCAATCGCACTGCTGAGGTCAGGGGTTCGATCCCCCTCTGCTCCACCACGACGGCCGGCATAATCTGAGAACTGAAAGCCATACGGGCGATATTTTTCAGGCACATGCAGGATTATGCCGGTCATGCAAGAATTGCGTGACGAAGCCACGCCCGATGATTCAGGACCAGCCGTCCTGCTGGTCCAGCGATGCGGCCAGATCGCCGATGACTCGGTAGCAGTCCATCACGTCGGCGACGGCGCTGTTCGGCATCCGCCCCTCGCGGATCGCCGAGACGAACTCCCGGTCCTGAAGTTCGATGCCGTTCATCGATACGGCGACCTGCGTCACGTCGACCGGCTCCTCGCTGCCGTTCACCAGATCGTCGTAGCGGGCGATATAGGTGGCGGTGTCGCCGATGTAACGGAAGAAGGTACCGAGCGGCCCCTCGTTGTTGAAAGACAGGGACAGGGTGCAGAGCGCGCCGGTTTCGCTCTTGAGCTGGATCGACATGTCCATGGCGATGCCGAGCTCCGGGTGCTTCGGCCCCTGCATGGCGTTGGCGGCGACGATGCGGCCGGCTTGATAAGCGAACAGATCGATGGTGTGGGCCGCGTGATGCCAGAGCAGATGGTCGGTCCAGCTACGCGGCTGGCCCTTGGCGTTCATGTTGCGGCGGCGGAAGAAATAGGTCTGCACGTCCATCTGCTGGACGGCGAATTCGCCGGCGCGGATGCGGTTGTGGACGAACTGGTGCGACGGATTGAACCGCCGCGTGTGCCCGACCATGCAGACCAGACCGGTTTCCTGCTGCGTTTTCAGCACGGCCCGCGCATCGTCCCAGCTGTCGGCGAGCGGGATCTCGACCTGGACGTGCTTGCCGGCCTGCATGCAGGCTATCGCCTGTCGGGCATGAAGCTGGGTCGGCGTGCAGAGGATGACCGCATCGACATCGTCTCTGGCGAGTGCCTCGGCGAGATCGGTGCTGCTATGCGAAGCACCGTATTTTTTCGCGACGGCCGCGGCCTGTTCCTCGGTGCGGCTGATGATCGAGACGATCTCGACGCCGTCGATCAGCTTCAGCGCGTCAAGGTGCTTTTCGCCAAAGGCGCCGGCTCCGGCAAGGGCAATTCTCATTCCAGGGGCTCCAGTACGATGTGACCGATGGCGGTGTTGCTGCACGGGACATGATAGTGACGATGCAGGCAGCGTGTTCGAGCGCCCAAGGCACCGCGCATGATCAGCCACATCACCATCTCGATGCCTTCGCTGCCGGTCTCGCGCAGATATTCGATATGGGGGACGTGCCGCAGCCGGTCGCTTTCCCCGATCATGCCATCGAGAAAATTATTGTCCCATGCGGGGTTGATCAGCCCGGCACGGGCACCCTGAAGTTGGTGGCTCATGCCGCCGGTGCCCCAGATCTGCACATTCAGGTCTTCCGGAAAGCTGCGGACGGCGCGGGCGATCGCCTCGCCCAGCGCCCAGCAGCGGTTACCCGAGGGCACCGGATAGGTGACGACATTAACGATGATCGGCACGACCTTGACCGGCCAGCGTTCGGCCGTGCCGAACATCATCGACAGCGGCACGGTGAGGCCATGGTCGACATCCATCTCGTTGATGATGGTCATGTCGAAATCGTCGAGGATCAGGCTCTGGGCGATGTGCCAGCCGAGATCAGCATGGCCCTCCACGTCCGGCACCGGGCGTGGCCCCCAGCCCTCGTCTGCCGGGCGATAATGGTCGCCGCAGCCGATGGCGAAGGTCGGGATGATGCGGGCGTCGAAGGCCGAGGCATGGTCGTTGTAGACCAGTATCACCACGTCCGGCTTCTCGGTGGCCTGCCATTGCCGGGTCCATTCATAGCCCGCGAAGATCGGGCCGAAATAATCGTCGCCGGTCTTGCCCTGGTCGACGGCGACCCCGAGCAGCGGCACATGGCTGGAGCCGACACCGGCGGTGATGCGCGCCATCTCAGCGGCCCTCCCTGATCGAACGATTGCCATCCGGCGAGCGGCCGCCGGCGTTCATCATCGCGCGATACTCGGCAAAACTCATGTCGGTCATCGTCGACACCGCTTCGGCGAAGCTGATGCCATCAGTGGCGAAGATTTTCGACAGGAAATAGATGTTGCCGCCGAGATCGAGCATCTGGTTGTAGTCGCGGACCAGCACGGCCGCTTTCTGCGCGTCGGTCAGCTTCCACGCCTCCAGATAGTCGCGCTCGTCGGCCTTCCAGCGCTCGCGGTTTTCCGGCTTCATCAGGCTCATCGCGAACTGGTTGAGCCAATAGCCCTGGCGGGCGCGCGCCGCGGTGAAGACCCGGGTACCAGGGATATCCTCGAACTGGGCCAGATAGGCATGGATGTCCCGGGTCATCGTGCGGACGCTCCGATCTTGCGCGCAATCAGCTGACGGGTGCGCACGCCGCCCTGGTCGATGTTGAACGCGGCCAGCCGCAGATCGGGGTTGGCATCTATCGACTTCTGCTGGGCCTCCAGCACCTCGACATCCTGGGCAAAGACGCGCGCCTGCTGGGCCTTGAAGCGCACCGTGAAGCCGAGGTCGTCGATATCGAAGTTGCGCGCCATGCCCCAGAAATAATGGGTGCTGGTTTCGGTTCGGGGCGTCATGAAATCGATGACGAAGCCGCGAACGCCGTGATCATGGCTGTCGAGGGTGTCGCCGGCTTCGACCGGGGAGACGCCGACGTCGATGATCACAGCGGCCGGCGCCACGAACTGGCATACCTGCCAACGGTCCACCGGACCATCGCGCTTGAGGGCGTCGCGCCAGAACGGCGGCGCCTCGATGCCCGGCATCCAGCGCTTCACATAGACGGTGTCGCCTTCGACCGACGTCTGGATGGGCGCCTCCATGAGTTCGGGCTGGCCGATGGACCCTGCATGCACATAGGTTTCATGGGTCAGATCCATCAGATTGTCGATCACCAGCCGGTAATCGCAGCCGATCGGATAATAGCCGCCGTCGAACGTCCAGCCCGGCGCCGAACACGGCCACAGGTCCGGGATCAGCGCCGGATCGGCCAGCGCCTTGTCGCCGACCCATATCCAGACGAACCGATGCCGCTCGGCTGTCGTGAAGGTCTCGACACAAAGGCCGGCGTTAGGCGCATCGGCCTTGAGCGGCATTTCCTCGGCGATGCCCTGAGCGCTGAGTTTGAGCCCATGGTAGCGGCAGCGGACCGAATCGCCCTCCTTGATCCCCATCGAAAGCGGCAGCAGCCGGTGCGGACAGGCATCGCGCAGGGCGACGACCGTGCGGTCGAGCTTGCGATAAAGGGCGACCGGCACGCCGCAAATGGTGCGGGCGAGCGGCTGGCGATCCACCTCGCTGTCCCAGGCGGCCACATACCAGGCATTGGTGATCCAGCTGGTCACAGCCCCCTCGCCTTCAGGCGCGCATCGAGGCGCGGGAAGACGCGGCGGGCATTGCCCTCGAAGATCGCACGGCGGTCCGCATCACCGATGTCGAGCGCATCGACATAGCGCTTGGTGTCATCGAAATAATGGCCGGTCTGCGGATCGATGCCGCGAACGGCACCGACCATCTCGCTGCCGAACAGGATGTTGCGGGTTTCGATGACCTCGGCGAGCAGATTGATGCCGGGCTGATGATAGACACAGGTATCGAAGTACACATTGTCCATCAGATGGCTGGCGAGCGCCGGCTTGCCGAGCATGTCGGCCAGGCCGCGATAGCGCCCCCAATGATAGGGCACCGCGCCGCCGCCATGGGGGATGATGAAGCGCAGGGTCGGGAAGCGGGCGAACAGATCGCCTTCCAGCAGCTGCATGAAGGCGATGGTGTCGGCGGCGATATAATAGGCGCCGGTCGCATGCAGGCCGGGATTGCACGAGCCCGAGACATGGATCATCGCCGGCACATCGAGGGCGCACATCGCCTCGTAGATCGGGAACCAATAGGGATCGGTAAGCGGCGGATGGCGGAAATGCCCGCCGCCCGGATCCGGATTGAGGTTGCAGCCGATGAACCCCAGCTGCTCGACACAGCGGTGCAGCTCCTCGACCGAGGCGGCGAGATCGGCACCGGGGCTCTGGGGCAGCTGGCAGACCCCTACAAAGGTCTCCGGGTATAGCGCGACGACGCGGGCGATCAGATTGTTGCAATGAAAAGCCCAGGCCCGGCTGACTTCCTGATCGCCGACATGATGGGCCATGGCGCTGGCCCGCGGCGAGAAGATGGTCATGTCGGCGCCGCGCTCGCGGACAAGGCGGAGCTGGTTCTTCTCGATCGTGTCGCGGATCAAATCGTCGGAAATATCCGGATAGGGCGGCACCGGGGCGCCCGACCGGAAAGCCGCCTGCTGCGCCTCCCGCCACTGGTTATGCGGCTCGGGCGCGGTCGTGTAATGGCCGTGGCAATCGATGACCAGCGTCACGCGGCGGGCCTCCTCTTCAGCGGCCTGCCGGCTTGGGCACGCTGCCGGCGCACCGTCGCCATGGTCATCAGCGGATCGACCCCGAGGGCCGCCAGGGTCTTGACGGATTCCTCCATCTCGGCGGCGCGGCGAAGGCCATGGCTGACCATGCGCTCGATATTATAGTCCGCCCGCCTGGCCCAGGGCAGCGGCCGCTCGCTGGCATCCAGCGAGGCCAGCACCTCATCAGCAACCCCGGCCGCTTCGGCCGCCAGCATCATTTCAGCGGTGAGCGCCTCGATGCCCTTGACCATCACCGACCGGATCATCTTGATCGCCGACGCCTGGCCGATATCGGTACCAACCGATCGGACATTGGTAAAGCCGGCATCCCGCAGCCGATCGCCCGCCGCGTCGGCCGCCTCGCCCGAGAGCAGCAGGGGCACCGCCAGTCGCGCCGGATGGACCGGGGCCAGGATGGCGACGTCGACATAGCGATGCCCGGCGGCGGCCAGAACCGCGGCGGCGCGCCGCTTCGTTTCGGGGGCGACGGAGTTCATGTCGCACCATATCGCCTCTTCGGCGAGCAGGCCGGCATTCGCCTGTGCGGCGGCAAGAGCCTGGTCGGCAGTGACCAGCGATAGCACCAGCGAGGCGCCAGCCAGCGCCTCGGCGGCGTTTGCAGCGGGGCGCAGGCCATCGGCGGCAAGCGAGGCCCGGCGCTCGGGCAGCAGGTCATGACCCGATGCGGCCGCGCCCCAATCGGCGACCCTCGCGAATGTAGATCCGGCTTCACCATAGCCGATCAGGGCAAGGGTCGTCTGCATGGGCCTGAGATGCGCGGAGCCCGGCGGCGCGACAAATCGGAAATGGCCGTCGCCGATAAGGATTAGCTAATTCTTCGGTGCGGCCTGTGAAAGGGCAGCGAGAAAGTCCGACTGAATGGCCGACGGTCGCCAGGCGGCCCGGGAAGTGAGGGCGATGGTGCGTCCGAGATCGTCCGGCAGGGCGGCGACCTGCGCCAGCCAGCCGGCTTCGATCTCCACGGCGACCTGATCCCGGGACAGCAGGGTCAGGAAATCGCTTCCCACCAGCAGCTGGCGGATGATCATGACCGAGCCGGATTCGACGCGTACCGGCGGCACGGGCAATCCGGCACGGGCGAACATCTGCTCCCAGATCGTGCGCAGCGGCGCGCCTCGCGCCGCAATCACCCAGGGGAACACGGCCAGGTCCGACAGCGCGGCATGCCCGAGCATCGGATGGCCCTTGCGTCCCATCACCACCAGTCCATCCCGGAACAGCGTCTGCTGGCGAAGATCGGGCTCGGTCAGCGGATCACGCTCGGCGCCGATCATCATGTCGATCACGCCGTTGCGCAGCGGCTCGACAAGCTCGGCGCGTGAGCCTTCGACAATGGTGATGCCGACGCCGGGGTGCTGACGCAGAAAAGCCCCGATCGCCTGCGGCAAGACCCGCGCGCGCGACAGCGGCATTGCGCCGATGGCGATGCGACGCGTTTCATGGCCGCGCAGCGCCGCCACCTCGGCCAGCCCGGCCTCGAGTTCCACCCGTGCCAGCCGAAAGCATCGGGCCAGCGGTGCGCCCGCCGCGGTGAGAACGACGCGCTTGCCCTGCCGCTTGACCAGCTTGCGCCCCATGGCCAGCTCGAGGTCGTTGACGGCGCGGTGTAGCGACGGCGCGGACAGCCCAATCGCGTGCGCGGCGCCGGTGTAGCTGCCGGCATCGGCCAGCGCCAGAAAGGCGCGGAAGCGCGACATGGTGACCGCCGGACTGGCGATCAGATCCAGCGCGGCATCGACATAGGGCAGCAGCGTCGCGGCAACAGCGGTGGGCGACATGCCGTCATGGCGCCGCTCGAACAGCGCCGTTCCGAGCCTGTCCTCGATGGTGGAAAGGGCCTGGGTTATCGCCGGCTGGGTGAGATTGACCGCTTCAGCCGCCGCGCTCATCGTGCCGAGCCGGGCGATCATCGCCATGGCGCGCAGATGGCGGAGATTGAAGTCCCATATTTCCATGATCGTCATCTTAGCAAAATCTTATATCCACGCCAGACTTCCGCCTTCATCCCCGGACGCGCGCGGCGCAAGATGATCGCACGGGCCGAATTGAGGAGGACAGGGTGAGCGGGATTGTCGTGCAAGACGTCGAGCGGGCACCGATGCATGTCGTAGACGGGCTGGCGGCGTGCGGTGTGGCGACCGTGCATGAAGCCCAGGGACGCACCGGCTTGCTCGCCAGCTACATGCGCCCGATCTACGCCGGCGCGCGCATTGCGGGGTCGGCGGTGACGATCAGCGCAGCACCCGGCGACAACTGGATGATCCATGTCGCGATCGAGCAGCTGCAGGCAGGTGACCTCCTGTTGCTGGCCCCCACCTCCCCCTGCGAGGACGGCTATTTCGGCGATCTGCTGGCCACCTCCGCACAGGCACGAGGCTGCCGAGGGCTGGTGATCGACGCCGGCGTGCGCGACGTCCGCGACCTGACCGAGATGCAGTTTCCGGTCTGGTCGAAGGCGGTGTTTGCGCAGGGCACGGTGAAGAACACGCTCGGATCGGTCAATGTGCCGGTAGTCTGCGCGGGCGCGCTGGTGCAGCCCGGCGATGTCATCGTAGCAGATGATGACGGGGTCTGCGTGGTCCTGCGCGCCGATGCGGAGGCGGTGCTGGAAGCGGCGCGTGCCCGCGAAGCGAACGAGGGCGAGAAGCGGGCAAAGCTGGCGTCCGGCATACTGGGGCTCGACATGTACAAGATGCGCGAGCGGCTGGCGGCGGAACGCCTGAAATATGTCTGAGGGTATCCGCTGCATGTGGATGCGCGGCGGGACATCCAAAGGCGGCTATTTCCTGAAGGACCACCTACCGACGGACGCGGGGGCACGCGATGCGCTGCTTTTGCGGATTATGGGGTCTCCCGATGCGCGCCAGATCGATGGCATGGGCGGCGCCGATCCGCTCACCAGCAAGGTCGCTGTCGTCAGCCGGTCGGCGCGACCGGGGATCGATATCGATTATCTGTTCCTGCAGGTGTTCGTGGACAAGGCGCTGGTGTCCGACGCACAAAACTGCGGCAATATCCTGGCCGGCGTCGGCCCCTTTGCAATCGAGCGAGGGCTGGTAGCGGCCCAGCGCGACGAGACCCCCGTATCAATCTACATGGAAAACACCGGCCAGGTGGCTGTGGCGACCGTGCAGACCCCTGGCGGCATCGTCAGCTATGCCGGCGATGCGGCGATCGACGGGGTTCCCGGGCGGCACGCCCCGGTGCCGCTGATGTTTCGGGACACCGCCGGCTCGTCCTGCGGCGCCCTGCTGCCAAGCGGGCGGGCCGTGGATGTGATCGACGGCGTGCCAGTGACGCTTATCGACAATGGCATGCCGTGCGTGGTGATGAAGGCACAGGATATCGGCGTCACCGGTTACGAGGACCGGGAAGCGCTTGATGGTGACAGCGCCCTGAAAGCGCGACTGGAGACGATCCGCCTGGCCGTGGGGAAGCGGATGAACTTGGGCGATGTGCGGGACAAGTCCGTGCCTAAGATGATGCTGGTGGCGCCGCCGCGCGCCGGCGGGGCCATCTGCGTGCGCAGCTTCATCCCGCACCGCGCCCATGCGAGCCTCGGCGTGCTCGGCGCGGTCAGCGTGGCCACCGCCTGCCTGATCCCGGGCTCGCCGGCCGCCGAGGTGGCGGCAATCCCGCCGGGGCCACGCAAGCGGCTGTCCATCGAGCATCCGACCGGCGAGATGACCTGTGTGCTCGAGCTCGATGGTGCCGGGGCCGTCAGCAGCGCCGGGCTGATGCGGACGGCACGCAAGCTGATGGATGGGGAGGTTTTTCCATGAGCGACGCGGCCGGCCAGCGCATTGTTTCCTGGCATAGCGCACCATCGACGCCACGTTTCGTGCCGCCGGCGGGGGCGGTCGATGCCCATTGCCATGTGTTCGGGCCGATGGCGCGGTTTCCGTTCAGTGCGAAAGCCAAATATCTGCCCGAGGATGCCGGGTCGGACAGGCTGTTCGCGCTGCGCGACCATCTCGGCTTTTGCCGCAATGTCATCGTGCAGGCGAGCTGCCATGGCACCGACAATGCCGCGACGCTCGATGCGATTGCGCGGTCGGCGGGCATGGCGCGCGGCGTTGCGGTGGTCGATCCGGCTATTTCGGACGCAGAACTGGCGGCGCTGCACGCCGGCGGCATCCGGGGCGTGCGCTTCAACTTCCTGAAACGGCTGGTCGACGATGCGCCGAAGGACCGATTCATCGAGGTGGCGCGCCGGCTGCCGCCGGGCTGGCATGTGGTCGTTTATTTCGAGGCCGACCTACTGGAGGAACTCAAGCCGTTCCTTGCGGCGATCCCGGTGCCGGTCGTGATCGACCATATGGGGCGGCCAGACGTGACGCAGGGGCCGGACGGGGCGGACATGCGAGCCTTCCGGACGCTGCTCGATAGCCGCGAGGACATCTGGTTCAAGGCCACCTGCCCTGACCGGCTGGACCCCGGCGGCGACCCGTGGACGGCATTTGCCGAAGCCGTGGCGCCGCTGGTCTGTGCCTATCCTGACCGGGCGCTCTGGGGCACGGACTGGCCGCATCCCAATATGGAAAGCAACATCCCCGATGACGGGCATCTGGTCGACATGATCCCGCGGATCGCGCCGGATGCCGATCTGCAGCGCAAGCTGCTGGTCGACAATCCGATGCGGCTCTACTGGCAAGAGGCGCTATAGCGGCAGGCCGACATAGTTTTCGGCGATGCTGGTCTGGGCAGCCCGGCTGGAGGCGATATAGTCCAGCTCGGCCACCTGCATGGCGCGTTCGAACGGGCCATCCTCGGGAAAGCGGTGCATCAGCCGGGTGAGCGACCAGGAGAAGCGCTCGCTCTTCCAGACCCGGGCCAGCGCCTTTGCCGAATAACCGGCGATGGCATCGGCATCATGGTGGCGGAACCAGCCGGCCAGCGCTTCCACGGCATAGTGAACGTCGCTGGCGGCGAGATTGAGCCCCTTGGCGCCGGTCGGCGGCACGATATGCGCCGAGTCGCCGCACAGCAGCAGGCTGCCATGGCGCATCGGCTCGAAGACATAGGAGCGCAGCGGCGCGATCGACTTCTCGATGGAGGGGCCGCGCGTCATGCCGGCCGCGGCCTCCGGCCCCAGGCGGATGGCCAGCTCGTCCCAGATCCGGTCGTCGGGCCAGTCTTCGATCCGTTCTGACAGCGGCACATCGACATAATAGCGGCTGCGGGTGTGGCTGCGCATCGAGGCGAGCGCAAAGCCGCGCGCATGATTGGCATAGATCAGCTCATGGTTGCACGGCGGTACGTCGGCGAGAATGCCGAGCCAGCCGAAGGGATAGACCCGCTCATATTCGCGAACGGCTGATGCAGGAATCGCCTTGCGGCTGGGGCCATGGAAACCGTCACAGCCGATGATGAAACGGGCATCGAGGCGTTGCGGGTTGCCCTGATGGCTGTACGTGACGAAGGGGGCGTCGCTTTCAATATCATGCAGCGCGACATCGCCGGCCTCGTAGATCACCTGCAGCTGGCGTTCCTGAGCGGCGTCCATCAGGTCTTTTGTTACTTCGGTCTGGCCGTAGACAGTGACGGTCCTGCCGGTGAGGGCGGCGACGTCGATGCGGATCAAGCGCTCGCCATCGGCGAGGTTGAAGCCTTCTTCGACCAGTCCCTCGGCCTTCAGCCGCGCATCGAGCCCGAGGCGGCGCATCAACCCGACAGTCACGCCCTCGAGGACGCCGGCGCGGATGCGGCTGAGGACATAGTCGCCGGTCTGGCGTTCGAGGACCACGCAGTCGACGCCCTCGGCGCGCAGCAGATGGCCGAGCAGCAGGCCCGCCGGCCCGGCGCCGATGATCGCGACCTGCGTTTTCATGATCTGACCTCCGGCATGGGTTGATCGACGAGCATCAGGGCGTCCAACGCGACCGCGCCCTCGCCTTCGGGATGAAGAATGACCGGATTGAGATCGAGTTCGCGCAGCCGGGGCTCGGCCAGCAGCAGGGCGCCGATGCGGCCGATCAGCCTGGCCAGGGCCGGCACGTCGAGCGCCGGAGCGCCGCGATAGCCGTTCAGAAGCGCCGCGCTTTGGAGCGTCATCAGCCTTGCGATGATCGCCTTCTCGCCAAGATCGGGGGTGATCAGGCAGACGTCCTGAAGAATCTCCGCCGTAACGCCGCCGAAGCCGGCGAGCACCACAGGGCCCCAATCCGGATCGTTGCGCGCGCCGACGATCATTTCCACGCCGCGCCGGCCCATCTTTTCGACAAGAACGCCGTCGAGGGCGAGGCTCGGATCATGGGCATGGATGTTGGCGTGCAGCTGCGTCCAGGCGCGGTCCACGGCGTCCCGGCTCGACAGGTTGAGGATGACCCCGCCGGCGTCGCTCTTGTGTGACAGGGCTGCAGCCTGTGCCTTCATCGCCAGCGGAAAGCCGAGGACATCGGCGGCGGCCAGCGCGCCTTCGCGCGATCGGGCAAAGCGGCCCTCGGGAAAGGCAATGCCGAGCGGCGCAAGCAACTGCTTGGCGCGATATTCGGGAATGACCCCGGATTGCCGGCCCAATGACGGCAACGGCGTCGGCGCGGGTGCGTTGTCCGTCAGATCGGTTTGTGCGAGCCGGCAAAGGCGCGCCATGGCCCGAAAGGCCCGCTCGCTCGACGGAAACCAGGGTATGCCCGCCACGCGCAACGCCGTGACATGGGCGGCCTGGATATCGGCCCCCTCATCGAGCCCAGCGAAAATCAGCGGCTTATTGATCACCTTGGCCTCGATGGCGGCAAGGATGGGCGGGATCTTTATCTGCGAAGTGACCGGATCTCCCTGGATGATACCGGTGATAATGGCGCCGATCCGGTCGTCCTCGATCAGGGCCCGCAGCGTGTCGGTGTAGATCTGTGGCTGGCTGAGGCCCTGGGCGGTGATATCGAGAGGATTGCTGACGGGCACGAACGGCGGCAGCACCGCCCTGAGTGCCGGAGCATTCGCATCATCCAGCACGGTCAAGGGCAGGCGAAGGGTCTCGGCGAGATCGAGGGTCAGCGCCTTGAAGGCGCCCGATTCCCCGAGCACCGCCAGCGACGGCTCAGCCAGCGGCACACAGCGGACCAGGATTTCGGCGATGTCCCCCAGCTCTTCCAGCGTCTCGGCGAACACCACGCCGGTGCGCTCGACCTGGGCGCGCATCAGCCTGTAGTCCCCGGCCATCGCCCCGGTATGGGTGGCGGCCGAGGCCCGGGCGGCGCTCGATGTGCCCGGATGCAGGAGGACGATCTGCTTGCCGGCGGCATGGGCCCGCCGGGCAGCGGCCAGAAAGCGTTGCGGCCGGCGAAACTGCTCGACGATCATGGCGATGACATGGGTATGCGGCTCGTCGACCAGCCAGTCGACATAGTCCTCGACGCCACTGGCCGCTTCATTGCCGGTGGATATCGACAGGCTCAGCGCGACGTCGCGCGCCTGAAGCGTGGTGCCGAGAACGGCGGCCATGGCGCCGGACTGCGAGACGATGGCGACGGCGCGGCGACCATCGGGCGAGACGATCCGCGTCTCGACGAAGGTCAGCGGCACGCCGTCGATGTGATTGACCATGCCGAGGCAATTGGGGCCTTCGATCACCATGCCGGAGGTGGCGGCGATGCGTGCCAGCTCGGCCTGATCGGCGGCGCCGGCTGGCCCCTCCTCGGCAAATCCGGCGGCAAAAATGATGGCCGCACCGACCTTGCGGCCCAGCAGACCCCGCATGGCATCGAGTACGCCAGCGCGGGGAATGGCCAGCACGGCGACATCGACCCCAAAAGGCAGCGAGGCGACCGAAGGCAGGCACGCCCGTGAGCCAATCTGATCACGATTGGGATTGATGAGGAAGATGTCGCCGTCGAAGCCGCTGCGATCGAGGTTGCCCAGCACTGAGGCGCCGAGCGCGCCCGGCTTGTCACTGGCACCCACCACGGCGATCGACCGCGGGCGCAGCAGCCGCTCGATCATCCGGCAATCGAGAGTATCGGCCATGGCAATGCCCTCCCCTGCCGATTGGCTCAGTCGCGCACCTTGTTGAGGTCATAGGCGCCGAGGCCGGGCTTGAAGGCCTTGTCGTCGATGAACTGGCGGGTCGCCTCCTTGCGGCCGTCATTGTCGAAGAAATTCGCGGCTTCCTGAGCGCGGACGAGATAGTCCATCGAATTGTCGAAGGTCATTTCGCGGACGCGGCGGATCGCCCATTTCGTCGATCGCAACGCATGGGGGTTCTTGCCGAGCAGCACACCGGCAATTTCGGCGACCCGCGCCTTCAGCCGGTCGGCTGGCACAGCTTCGTTGACCAGCCCCCATTCGGCGGCCTTTCGGCCATCGATGTTCTCGCCCATCATCGCGTGATACATGGCGTTGCGGAAGCCGGTCAGCTCGACAATGATTTTGCTGGCGCCGCCGCCGGGCAGGATGCCCCAGTTGATTTCCGACAGACCGAACTGGGCGTCCTCGGCGGCAACGGCGAGATCGCAACCGAACAGCGGGCCATAGGCGCCACCAAAACACCAGCCATTGACCATGGCGATTGTCGGCTTTTCGAACCAGCGCAGCCGCTCCCACCAGCCATAGGCCTCGCGCTGGGCCTGGCGCATGGCGCCAAGGCCCTTTTCCTCATTGTCCCGGAAATATTCCTTGAGATCCATGCCGGCGGACCAGGCCGTGCCTTCGCCGACAAGAACCACCACCCCGACATCGTCCCTGAACTCCAGCTCTTCCAGAACGCGCTTCATCTGCCGGTTGAGTTTCGGGCTCATGCAGTTGCGCTTTTCCGGACGGTTGAAGGACACCCAGGCGATGCGATTTTCGACCGTGCAGGCGACAGTGTCTTCTTCTGGGCGCTGAGACATGAGATATCCTTGGAGTCGAACGTTATTGTTATGAAACATAGCATATCGATATTGCTATGGTAAATAGCTTTTGGAGTGCGCCGTGACTGATCAGGCTGTTCTTGAAGCCCCGGATGCCAACCCGCTCGCCCAGCTGCCGGGCTATGCGTTGCGCCGTGCCACCAATGTGATGATGGCGGAGCTGGCCGCGCGGCTGGTGCCGCATGGCCTGCGGATCGGCGATGCATCGGTGCTGCTGGTGGTGGCCGAGCGCACCGACATGACATCGAGCGACATCGGCAGGCTGCTCGATATCCAGCGCGCCAACATGGTGCCGCTGCTCAATCGCCTCGAAACGGCAGGACTGATCCGGCGCCAGCCGATCGACCGCAAGTCACAGGCAATCAGCCTGTCCCCTCAAGGGCTGGAACAGCTGGCCGAGGTGCGGCGGGTGACCGGGCAATTCGAGGCAGACCTGCTGGCAAGGATCCCGCCCGACTGTCGTGAGGCGTTCGTGACCGCGCTTAATGCGCTGACGGCGTAACGACGTCAGTCGGTGATCGGCGGAAAGGCAAACGCCTCGATGATAACGGTCCGATCGCGCTTGCGGCCGAGGCCCGCATATTGAGTCTGGTTGAGCGCGGCATGGTCCGGGCTGGCGGTGCGAAGCCAGATCGTCGACCAGAAACCGCTGGCGCCGGGGCTGCGGAGTCCCCGGGACTGAAGCTCCACGCGCGTCCCGTCGACAAGCTGGAGAAGATAACGGGCGTCGATGGCGACCGCGCCATCGGGCGACACCGTCTGCCAGTCCGTGCCTCCCGGCAGGACCTCGCCTTCCAGGCTGCCGGTAACCGTGCCACCGGCGATGCGGACGAGCCGCAGCGGTCCGCCGGTGTCGGCGTCCAGCGCGTCCGGCGGGCAGACCTCGACGTCCAACCGAAAAACAGGCGGCTGGCCAAACGGAATCATGCCGCGCTTCTGGCCGAGCTGGCCGCCACCTTGTCCCTGGAAAAGCCGGCGACGGCCTTGTAGCGCGCGGCGATCGCTTCCAGCTCACCCTCGGCAAACACCTCCGATATGGTGCTGAAGCCATCGGGCGCGCGGTCCTCACACAATTGCATGCACTGTTCCGGTCCATTGCCCCGATTGGCGAGCACGATGCTCGCCGTGGCCGGAAGCCGCTCGGCCTCATAGGCCTTGAGCGCGACCACCGGTTCGGCATAGGCATTAAGCGCCCCGGCTAGAGCTTCGGCATCGAGAATGCCCTGCGACGCCCCGTTCGAGCCGATCGGATACATCGGATGCGCGGCGTCGCCGAGCAATGTCATCGCGCCGAAAGACCAGGCCGGCAGCGGGTCACGGTCGACCAGCGGAAACTCGAAGACCTGGTCGGCACCTTCGATAAGCGCCGGAATGTCCAGCCAGTCGAAGCGCCAGCTGGCGAAATGGCTGGCAAAGTCGCTCTTGCGACCCTCCTTGTTCCAGTTTTCCCGGCCAGGCATCTGGTCGACGGCCAGTTCCGCGATCCAGTTGATCACCTGCAGGCCATCGGCATCGGGCAGGCTGATGGGGTAGCAGACGAACTTGCAGTCCTGGTTGCCGGCCATGATCATCGACGCCCCGCTGAGATAGGGCCTGGCCCGGGTGACCGCGCGCCAGAGGATGCGCCCGCCATAGCGCGGCAAGCCCTCGCCGGGATAAAGCTGCCGGCGAAGCGTGGAATGAATACCGTCTGCGGCCACCAGCAGATCGGCGTCGACGGTGATGCGGCGGCCGTCAGGGCGCTCGAATGTCGCGGACGCCGGCGGGCCAGGCGCGGCGGCGATCAGCCGATGCCCGGTCAGCAGCCGGTCGGCGCCAAGCCGCTGCTGCGCCGCTTCGAACAGGGCGAGTTGCAGCCGACCGCGATGAATCGAGACCTGCGGCACCGGATAGCCGGCGAAACGGCCGCGCGGCTCCCCCCAGATCTTCTGGCCATGGCGGTTGAAATAGACCAGTTCCCCGGTGGCAACGCCGAGCCCTTCGAGCAGCGTCGCCAGCCCGAGACGGTCCAGGATCGACATCGCATGCGGCAGCAGGTTGATGCCGACGCCGAGCTGTTGCACCTGGGGCACTGCTTCATAGACCATGACATCATGGCCGGCCTCGGCGAGCAGCATGGCGGCAACGCAGCCGGTAATGCCGGCGCCGGCAATACAAATTCTCATTTCCGATCGCTCCCCGGACCTGCCATCTGCGGCTTTTTCAGCGACAATCGCTAGATAGCAACGCCGGGCAACGCAAGTATCGCCGCTCCGATCAGATCGGGAAATGGCCGGGCAAGGTCTCCACCGTGATCCATCGTGTTTCCGTGAAACTGTCGATGCCCTGGCGCCCGCCAAACCGGCCATAGCCGGAGGCGCCGACACCGCCGAACGGCATCTGGGCCTCGTCATGGACGGTCGGTCCGTTGACATGGCAGATGCCGGATCGGATGCGCCTGGCAATGCGCAGGCCATTGGCAACGTCGCGCGTGAACACCGCCGCCGACAGGCCATAGTGACTGTCATTGGCAAGTTCGACCGCATGGTCGTCATCGCGCGCACGAATGATGGCGACCACCGGGCCGAAGCTCTCGTCCCGATAGAGCATCATGTCGGCGGTGACATGGTCGACGACTGTGGCGGGCATCAGCACATTGTCAGCGGTGCCGCCGGCGATCACGCGCGCGTCCATCGACAAGGCGTTTTCGATCAACGCGTTGACATGCAGCACCGTCTTCTGATCGACGACCGCGCCCAGTGGGGTCTTGCCCTCGCGCGGATCGCCCGTTGCCATGCCGCGCGCCTTGGCGGCGAAGCGATCGACAAAGGCGTCCGCCACGTCATCGACGACGATAATCCGCTCGGTCGACATGCAGATCTGGCCTTGGTTCATGAAGGCCCCGAAGGCGGCGGCCTTGACGGCCTCGTCCAGATCGGCATCGGCGAGGACAAGGAGCGGCGCCTTGCCGCCGAGCTCAAGCAGGCAAGGCTTGAGATTTTCAGCGGCGCGCGTGGCAATGATGCGGCCGACATTGGTCGAGCCGGTAAAGTTGATACGCTTCACCTCCGGGGCGTCGATGAGCGCGCCGACAACATCGCCGGCATCCTCCGGAGCGTTGGTGACGAGATTGACGACGCCGTCTGGAAAACCGGCCTCGGCAAAGGCCTCAATGATCAGCCCATGGGTGCGCGGGCACATCTCGCTGGCTTTCAGAATAACCGCATTGCCACAGGCGAGCGGCACAGCGATGGCGCGTACGCCCAGAATGATCGGTGCGTTCCAGGGCGCAATGCCAAGGATCACGCCGACCGGCTCCTTCAAGGCCATGGCGAGGCATCCAGGCTTGTCGGACGGGATGACCTCCCCGGAAATCTGCGTGGTCAGCGCGGCCGCTTCCCGCACCATGCTGACGGAGAGGCCAAGGTTGAACATTGCCCAGCCGGCGGTCGAGCCAGTCTCCGCCATCATGGCGGCCACGAAATCATCGCGTCTCGCCTCCAGAGCGATGGCGGCCTTCATCAGCACCGCACGACGGGCGTTGGGGCCCTGCGCTGCCCAGACCGCAAAGCCGGCGGCAGCCGCGGCGGCGATGGCCGGCATGTCGGCCGCTTTCATCGCCGGCGCCGACGAAGCGACCTCACCGGTCAGCGGATTGAGTCGGGTGAATTGCAAGAGAGCTCTCCTTATTCAACACTACAAGATGCCCCCCGGCCAATCGCGGCCCGGCCTGACGCGGCAGGGCCTGCCAGGCCGAAACCTGGCAGGCATGGCCGCGATGTCAGAAGCGCTTGCCGACCGTAAACGACACCAGCCGGCCAAGGGCACTGGCCGCAGTCGGATCGAAGCCACCACCGCCGTTGGTGCCGGGGGCTAGGTTGACGAAGGGCGGATCGCGATCGAACAGGTTGGTGACATCGAGGCCGAACATCAGACCATTAGCCAGGCCGTTCCGGCTCTTGACCGTGTAATCGAAGTGCAGATCGATGGTCGTGAACGAACTGACCTTTTCCACCGGCGCAATGCGATCATTGCGATAGCCGCCGACATGGTTAAGCGCGATGAAAGCGTTCAATGTGTCGGTGCTGTACAGCGCCGATGTCCGCGCCCGGAAGCTCAGCGGATTGAAGATGGTGTTCAGCGCATCGACAGTCGGCGCGGGCGGCGTGAGGCGCGTGTCGTAGCGCGTAAACACGGTGCCGGCCGCGCGCAGCCGCAGCCGGCCGGGTCCGACATCGAAGGTATAGTCGCCCGAGAAATCGATGCCCTGTGAGATGGAACTGCCGAGGTTGCGCAGGGCGCCATCGATGAACAGGGGAAGCGGATTGGGGACCACGCCGGTCAGCGGCAGCCGCGCCACCTCCCCGGCGATGAACGCCGGATCGGGGTTGCGGGTGATGATCGACGAGAACACGGCTTCCCGCTGCAGGATGCTGAGGTCGCCCACGAACTGGGCAATCTGGTTGCTGTAGCTGACGTGGAAGAAGCCGGCGCTGAGCGTCAGGTCAGGCACGCCAACCGGCGCGATATCGAGACCGAAGCTGTAGGTGGTTGCCCTTTCAGGTCCCAGGTCCGGGTTGCCGCCCGAGCGAGCGAGGCCGATCGTGTTTCCGGTGGGCGATGTCGGGTCCGAATAGTTCTGGACAAACAGCCCGGCGGTTGCCGTCTGAAGGTCACTGAGCAGCGGGGCGCGGAACGAGGTGCCGTAGCTGCCGCGGAAGGTCATGCCGCGAACCGGCGCATAATTGATGCCGATCTTGGGATTCGCCGTCGAGCCGAAGTCGCTATAGTCCTCGATACGCCCGGCGATGTCGATTTCCAGCCGCTCGATGCCGGATACGGCATTGTTCGAGCCGACCAGCGGGATGAAGGCTTCGGCGAAGGCGGCCTTGATGTTGCGGCTCTTGCGGGCGTATCGGTTGACGACATTGCCGACCGGCCCGCTGTCAAAATCGAAGATGCTGAAGGCATGCATATATTCTGCGCCAACAGCCACCCGCAGCTGGCCGCCGGGCAGCGTCATCAGCGGGCCATCGATCTTGGCCTGGAACTGCTTCAGCTCGTTGATGCCCTGGGGATAGAACAGGTTGGTATTGATCCCGTCGAGCACGCTCTGGGGCGTGCCGGGTCCACCGAACGGATTGAAGGCGGTCTGCAGGTTCGTGCTGCGCACCGCGGCGTTGAGCCGGGTACCATCGAAACGGTTTTGCAGGGCTTCGCTGTTGTCACGCCCATAGAAGCCCTGGACTTCGCCGCGCCATTCGCCGCCTAGGCTAAAATCGGCCTTAAGGTTGCCGCCGAAGCTCCGCGCCGAACCCGTGGTGGTGATATTGGGCCCGAGATCGTTGGACAGGCCGTAGTTGACGGTCAGACCGCCGGCCTGGGCAACGGCGGCGGCCGCGCCCGGCGGGGTGACGAAATAGGGGTTGCTGGTCGGCACGAAGATCGAGGTGACGGTCTGGGCCGAGTTGAAGCGGAAGCGACGCTCGGAGAAATAGGCGTCGCCCGAGAGCGTGACCCCGCCAAGCTCCTGCCGGAAGGCCAGCGAGCCGCTGTGACGGATTTGCACAGGAATAAGATCCTGGTCCCTCAGATGCTCGCACCGGTTGCTGGTGCCGGGGACGAGGGCAGATGCATTGGCCGGGGTGACGCCGCCCGCCGGAATGGCATAGGTGGTGCCGCCGGCTACGATAGTGCCGGGATTGCACTGGTTGACGCGG
>NZ_JBIMKZ010000031.1:20807-35927 GCF_051860865.1 Polymorphobacter sp.
AATCCCGGCCGCCGAAGCGCGTGAGATCGGAACGGAAGAAATCCCGGTCCTGACCGTTGAGCCCGCTCTGGTAGGCGTGCTCATAGGCGATGGTGACACTGCCGGTGTCCCACTTGTGCCCAGCGAGCACGCTGATCTGCCGCTCGTCGTACGCATCGGCAAAGCCGTAGCGACCGCGGACCTCCAGCCCTTCGAAATCGTTGCGCATGATCAGGTTAACGACGCCGGCGACCGCATCGGACCCATAGATGGCCGACGCGCCGTCTGCCACGACCTCAACCGTCCGCAACGCCACCGTCGGTATCACGGAGGGATCGACCGCCTGGCCGAGCGTACCGCTATTGGGCAGCCGGTGACCATTGACGAGCGTCAGGGTCGCGAACGGGCCGATGCCGCGCAGGTTGATCGCCGTACCATAGGTAACGTTGCCGGAACCACCGGCCTGGCCACGTGCATTTTCGGAAATACCAAGATTGAAGACCTGCGGCAGTTCCTGCAGGGCCTGCGCCGTGGTGACGGCGCCCGACTGGACCAGATCGGCATTGTCGAGGGCGATCACGGCGGAACCGACAGGCGCGGCGCCGCGAATACGGCTGCCGGTGACGACGATCTGGTCGCTGTCATCACCCTGCGGCGCCTCCACATTTCCCACTGACTGGGACATTGCCGGCGCGGATATGAACATCACGGCAATCGCCATGGCGCTGATCCCATGGCGAACATGCGTACGAGTATCGTTGATCATATCTACCTCCCCCACGTCCGATGGCCGGTCTAGTCCGATCCTTTGCGAGACGATGATCGCATTTTTCTTTTGATAGTATATAAAGTCAACAGTTGTTTTTATAAATCACACCAACATGCGATATTCTGCCGCTAAAAAATTACAAATATTTGTTATCGCTCATATTTATCGAGAAACGGTGCGCCTGCGTTGCTGCGCTTGCTTGGCTGCCGGACCTTCGATGAACGCAGTCACCCTCGCGACCAGACGATGATCGATCGCATCCGAAGTATAGTTGTCCAGATCGAGAGCCAGAACAGGAATGCCGGCATCGGTGAGCGCACGCAGCACGAACGGGTCCGCATCCGACAAGGCCACCACCCCATCAACACGGTGCGTTTCAGCCTCATGGACATGCCACGGCCCGGCCCAGCAGGGAGTCCGCAGTTCGTCCCCCATCGTCACGAATCGCGCCGCCAGCGCCCGCAGCGGATCGCGACCGCGATCGAACGCGCGGATATATCCGTCTGCGGCCAGCGCCAGATACATCGACCAGACGAACACCGCGCCATGGCTCTCCTCCCATGTCTGGTAAAAGGAAATATTGCTCCACAGCCCGCGCCCGACCCACATCAGCCGCACGCGCTCATCGGCGACGGCCGCATCACCGCGATCGACCCGCGCCGCGACCTCGTCATGGAATTCCCGCGCCGCGTCTCGTGCCCAGGCCGTGCCACGATGCCATTGCGGGATCATGGTGGCCGGCATGCTGTCGACGATGGTAATGGGCGCGCTCGGCGCCTCGGCGATCCGGTCCCTTGTGTCGAGATAGGACCGCTCCTGCTCATTGACCAGGGTCATGACCTCGCGAAGCCGGTCGTCGTCCAGCGGCCGGCCGGTTTCCGACGTGACCATGGCGGCCATCTCGCGCAGCTCCGCCACCATCAGGTCCAGACGCTCGGGCTCGATGACCTCGTCCCATTTGTCCGGCAGATCGTCCCACCAGCGGCAATCGACCTGCCAGCGCGGATCGACGCTGCGTTCATAGAGATAGGGGGTCGCGCCCGTCTCATGGGCCCAGGCGTCGTAGATACCGAGGGTGGCATCGGTGGAGGTGACCGCCTGAACATAGCGCGGCCGCGGCAGCCCGCCCCAGGGTGCCAGCGCCTGATCACTGTCCAGCGCCGAAGCCACGCCCTGCGCGCTATACGCTTCGGCATCGGCGGGATAGCCAGCGGATCCCAGAAGCGCCGCAAAACGACGGGATTGCTGCTTGGCGGCAACAATCGACGCCCACCACTGGTTGATCACGAAGGGCACCCCCAGGGCGCGCAGGATTTCCTGCGGGGCATTGGCATTGACCACGGCCAGCGGCGCGCCGGCGGCTGTCGTCGCCACGATCTCCGCAAACCAGTCGCGCTGAAACGTTCCGAATGCCTTGCCGGCGGCAAGCAGCTTGCGAGCCCGCACCGGGGCCGGGCGGCCCGTGTCAGAGGACGGACGAGCGTCCGGCCGAGGCTGCAAACCAGGGGTAATCCGTCGAACCGGCCGATGCCCGGCAGTCCGGGCAAGCGGCGCAAAGCCCCAGGCCGCCGCTTCATCGCCCTCGCGCATCACATGCACAAGGCGATCAACGGCTCGACCATCGGCCATGGCGATGGCAGCCTCTGCCCGGGCGCGCGGCGCGATCTGTCCCGGTGGACGGGCACGGGAGGGATCGGCCGCCTCGGCAAGCGTGCAGGGCGCTGGCGCAGACCTCGAAGTCAATCCCCAGCCGAGATCGTCTCCGACAATCACCGCGCCGTCGGCCTCCAGCGCCGCGAAGACGCGATCATCCTCGATGTCGCTGCCGGTCACGAACAGGCGCTCGGCACCATTGGCCGACGACGATGGCGCCTGTTCAGCGATGATCGCCTCGACAAGGCCGACGAGATCCTCCGGCGGCAGGATCGCCGTTGCCGCCGCGACCTGCAGCGCCTCGACACCCGTGATCGGCGAAGCCGACGCCGCGCGCATGCCATCGAGCTTCGCCAATGAAGCACGCAATGGCTCTTCGCGCTGCGCCTGCCCGGCCAGCGCCTCGTCATCTACGATGGTCCCGCCCCTCTCCACCAGCCAGGGCAGCAGCCGGGCGATGCGCTTCTCATTATACTGACGCGTCGCATCCCGGGGCTGATGCAGAAGATCCAACATATGCACATGGCGCGGGCCGGGATCGCCCATCCGCGCCAGTGCCCGCAGCGCGTTGAACACCTGCACCTGCTCCTCGTCGGCATGGGTAATGAGGATCGGTGCGTCAGCGAGAGATGGCTGCAGCAGCCGCTCGAGCAGCCGCCGGGCTCGCGGGCCGATCGGCGACTTGCCGAGCAGCGCATCGGCGCGCGGCGTGGCCTCCGACAGGGTCGGCGTCAATCGAACGGGCAAAAAACCGGCCGCGCGCAGCAACGTCAACGGCGCATCGACGCCAAGCGTGCGAATGGCCCTGGCCCCGGATGCGGCAAGCTGCGCGGCAAAGGCGTCTTCGTCACCGACAGCGGCGGCGATGGCCTGCAGGGCCGCCCGCGCCATCAGATCGTTCCTGATCGTGCCAGCTCGGTGAGGCGCTCGGCGCTATAGCCAAGCAGGTCACCATAGATCCGCTGGTTGTGCTCGCCGATGGAGATGGGGATGACATCGTCAAAGGCGACCTGCGCGTCCGAAAAGCGAATGGGGATTCCGGCGGTCCGCAGCTTCAGCGTAGACTGGTAGCTCGGATGGGCGATGGACATGGTCTCGCCGCGGGCCACCACCCGGGGATCGAGCAGCGCATCCTCGGGATGACGCACCGGCGCGACCGGCACGCCCTCGGCGCTGAGCCTTTCGACCACTGTCGCGGTCGGCAAGGTGCGGCTCCAGGCCGTGATGCGCGCCTCGATTTCCTCGGCATTGGCCACCCGGACATCGCGGCTGTTGAAGCGCGCATCGTCGCCCAGTTCCGGCTGGCCCATCGCCCGAAACAGGCCGCGCGCCAGCTTTTCATGCACCGCAACCACCGCCACATAGCCGTCGGCGCACTCGAAGACGCCGAACGGCGACAGGCGTTGCACGGTCAGCCCGGTCCGCGCCGGCATGCCGGCAGCCGCCATCGCCGACCAGTTCTCGATCGCCACGAACGATGTCAGCGCACCCAGCATCGACACGTCAATCCGCTGCCCCACGCCAGTGCGATGACGCTGCTCGAGCGCCGACAATATGCCGATCACCGCGAACACCGGCGCCAGCATGTCGGCAATGGGAATGCCGATCCGCACCGGTGGGGCGTTCGGCTCGCCGGACGTGTACATCGCCCCGGACAGGGCCTGGATGATCACATCCATGGCCTTTCCGCCCTCGGCATGGTCCGCGCCGAAGCCCGACAGCGAGCAATAGAGGATATCGGGCCGGGCCGCCTTTGCCGCCTCATAGCCCACGCCGAGCCGGTCTGCCGTGCCGGCACTGAAATTCTCGACGACGATATCGGCATTGCGGCACAGGTCGGCGAACACCGCGCCGGCCTCGGGTGATTTGAGGTTGAGGGTCACGCCATGCTTGCCGCGCGCGCGGGTCAGATGGGAAATGGAAACATCGTCGTCATGCTCACGCTCGACGACCACGCCTTCCCGCCCGACATAGGGGCTGTTCTCGCGCGCCAGATCGCCGCCGCGCGGATCTTCCACCTTGATCACCTCGGCGCCCAGCCCGGCCAGCAGCAGCGTGGCATAGGGCCCGGCCAGCGCACGGGTGAGATCGATGACGCGCAGACCTTCCAGCGGCCTGTCGAGGGCCGAGGCAGTTGTATTCATGGCAAGTCTTCCCTGTACCTTGTCTGTTGCATGCAGTCCGGGCCGTGCTGTTCCGGCGACTGCGAGATCAGTCTCTGGGCAGTTTGCAGCATGGCCCGCCCATCGGTGTCGTAGCGCGTCAGGCCGTCCGCGATGCGGGCGGCGTTGCGATTATAGAGCGCGTCGAAACGCTGCTGGTCTTCGGGGGACACGGCCAGAATGGCAATGCCTTCCTGACGACCATAGGCGATGCCGGACGCATCGGAAGCCGATATCCCCTCGGCCAGCGCCGCTTCCCAAACGGGCTGCGCTGCTGTGAGGATATCGCGCAGATCCTGCGGCAGCGCATTCCACCGCCGCAGCCCGATCGCGCGCGCCGGATAGGCCCCGCGGCTGACTTGCAAGGTCGTGAAATAGCGCGCGACTTCGGCGAAATGCAGGCTGCGCATGGTGTCGGCGGGCGCAATCACCCCGTCGATGACGTTCTTGGCCAGCGCCGAATAGACTTCGCCCATCGGCATGTTGACCGGATCGGCCCCCAATTCGCGCAGGACCTCGAGGTTCTCGGTCGGCGCGCGCAGCCTGAGACCGCGCAGGTCGTCGAGGCTGCGCACCGGCGTTCCCCGCGTCAGCACGCCGGGGAGGTTGCCGCCCTGTACCGCCAGCACATGCAGGCCATGAAGCTCCCGATTCAGCGCCGGAAACGTATCGGCAAGGCATTTGTAGACGCTGACCTGGTCCTCAATGCTGCGAACGCCAGCGTAAAAGCCGGCCTGGGCCCGCTGCACATGCGCGCCGCCCCGCGCATAGATCGGCGAGATCACGCCGATATCGGCAACGCCGTGCCGCAGTTCGTCCATGCTTTCCTGCGAGGACAGCAGTGAGCCGGACCAGAAGGGCCGTATCGAAAGACGCCCATCGGACTCAGCCTCGACATGCCGGATCCACGCCGCATCAGCCCGGGAGAACGGATGGCTCGGGGGATAGGGGCTCGCATAGGTCAGCGTGACACTGTCCTCCACGCGCGGCGCCGGCGCATTGCACCCCGCCAGCAACAGCAACCACACCAGTGTAAGGACAGGACCCCATTTCATCAGCGGACCACCGAAGGCAGCCACAGGGTGAGCGCCGGCACGGCGATGAGCAGCCCGAGATGTAGCAGGTCGGTCAGCAGGAACGGGATGATGCCCCGGAAGATGGTCTGGAGCGGGATGTCCTGCGCAATATTCTGGATGACATAAACGTTCAGCCCCAATGGGGGATGGACGAAGCCGATCTCCATGGTGCGCACCAGGAATATGCCGAACCATATCGGGCTCATGCCAAGCTCCATTGCGATCGGCAGGAAGATCGGCGTTGCCAGCAGCATCAACGCCAGCCCGTCAAGAAACGAGCCGAGAACCAGCAGCACCGCAGCAATCAGAACGATTGTGAGGATCGGTCCGAGATCCATCGACGTGACGGAGCCGGACAGCCAGTCGGCCAGTCCGGTGACGGTGATGAAGGTGGCGAACAGGATGGCGCCGATGATAACGACATAGATCATGCCGGTGGTGCGCAGGGTTGCGGTCATCGCCGTGGCAAAGCTGTCACGGTTCAGCCGGCCGCGGCGCCAGCAAAGCAGCAGCGCACCGACCGACCCGACCGACGCAGCCTCGGTCGGCGTGAACCAGCCGACGAACAGACCGCCGATAACGAAGAGGATCAGCAATCCGATGTCGATGATATTGACCAGGAACGCCAATCTCTCCGGCCATCCGACACGCGCCGACGGCGGGCCGAGCGATGGCTTGAGGCGACACATCAGCACGATAGCCAGAATGTAGAACAACGCCTGGGTAAGGCCGGGAATCACCGCCGCCGCAAACAGCTGACCGATCGACACTTCCGCGATGATGCCAAACACGATCAGCGCGCCGGACGGCGGAATCAGCGCCCCCAGCGTGCCGCCCGCCGCCAGTGCGCCGGTCGCGAAGGCCGGGGAATAGCCGGCCTTGCGCATTTCGGGCAGCGCCACCGATGTGATGGTGGCCACGGTGGCCAGGCTGGAGCCACTGATCGCGCCGAAGCCGGCACAGCCAGCAATCGAGGAAATCGCCAGCCCCCCGGGGCGATGTCCGACAAACCGCGCGGCGACATCGAAGAAGTCCCGGCTGGCCCCTGCCGCGAAGCACAAATGCGCCATCAGCACGAACAGCGGCAATACGCCCAGTTCATAGCGCGACAGCGTTTCAAAGGCCGTGATCGCCGCCTTGATGGTCGCCGCCTCGACCGACAGCATGACGCCGAGGCCCAGCCCGCCGACGGTGATCAGGGCGATGCCGATCGGCAACCCCATGGCAAGGACCACCAGCAGCAGGATGACGCCCGCCAGACCGACAAGCTCGGGCGTCATCAGCCATCCACTTTGCGCAGGGCCATGCGCAGGAACAGCACGGCCGTCAAAGCCGCACCGCCGATCCAGACAAGCCGGATCCAGCGCAGGGGAATGTTCAGCAGTTCGGTCATCTCGCTGCCTGTCCAGGTTTCAACGAGCAGCCATGCCGAGCCGATGACGAGCCACAAAAAGGCCAGTGCGCTGGCAAAATCGGCCAGCCTGTCGAACCGCCGGGCGGCGGTTCGGCTCAGCCGCTCCAGAAGAATCTGAACGCGCGCGTGGCTGGCGCTGATCGTGGCCAGCACGATGGCGCTAGTGGCCGCGACAACCATGCACATCTGCACCACTTCGATGGAGCCTAGCAGGTTGATACCGATATGGCGCCCCGCGACGGCGACCGCATCCACGCCGAGCGCGCCCGTCAGGGCGACGGCGCCGACAATCATGGGAATACGCTCGGCTTTCGACGCCTTGACCGGGTCATCTCCCGCCTTGCGATTATCCGACGGCAGGCTCACTGACGAGCCATCCGAACAACCGACGTCTCAGCACAACGCATGACGCCCTCCCCCTTTGTCATATTGCCTCAACTGTACATCAAAAAAGGTTTTTAATGTCAACCATCTTGTATTCGTATTATCTGCACGCTTGCACTGGAGCGGCATTTCAGTAGTGGTCGACCCCATGAGAAACGTACCTGCAGAATTGGACACCGACCAAGGCGATCTGGAACTGGGCAGGCTCGGCAATTTCGTCGGGTTCCGGCTCCGCCGTATCCAGAACCAGCTGTCGCGCAATTTCGCCGCGGTGCTGGCGGACCATGACCTCCGGCACGGTCTCTTCTCCGCGCTTGCCATCATTTCCGCCAACCCCGGTCTGTCGCAGATCGCCGTGGCGCGCGAAATCGGCCTGGACAAGTCCCTCGCCGTCATCATCATCGACGACCTTGAGCGGCGGAAATGGGCACGTCGGGAGCGCTCGCAGACGGACCGTCGCCGCCACGCGCTGTTCATCACGCCGACCGGAGAGGCGGCGCTGGACGACATGTTTGCCAAACTTGAACTGGTCGAACATGATGTCCTCGAGACATTGAGCCCGGAAGAACGGCACCAGCTGGCCAGCCTGCTGGACAGGATCTACACCGACTGTTTCCGCTAGCCCGGCCCGGCAACGCCGGACCGGTTTTAGCCTTGCGGCGGCTAGTCGAGCTTGCGATACGCGAGCCGATCGGCGCCCACGGTGCCCATCAGCATCACCTTGTCCCGGATGAGGGCGACTGTGGCATGGCTGAAGGTCAGCGTTGTCGGCGCCTTGTCGATCGGGGTCACCTTGAGCGTCGCCGGATCGACCGCCTCGACGACATATTCCTTGTAGCAGGCCGATTTCGGATCGGCGTCTTCCAGTCGCGCCGGCTCGACGCACTTGGCGTCATTGTTGTTCATGCCGGCAGCGACGAGACGACCCTGATCATCCCAGCGGATATTGTCCGGCCAATAGTTGCCGAGCTGCGCAATGCCGCGATTCTTGCCTTTGCGATCAAAGACATGGACCTGTTTGCTGCCGAACGCCGCCACATAGATGAGGTTGCCATCCGGCGAAATCTCGATCCCGTTGGGACCTGACAGCGAGGTTCCGGGCACAGACACCGACTCAGCCTGCCCCGGCCGCCACGTAATGACCTCTCCGGTTGGCTTGCCGGCAAAAACTTCGTCGATGTTGTGGCCTGGCCCGATGAACACCGTGGCATAGACTGTACCGTCCGGTGCCGCCGTGACGCTGTTGGTGTTGAGCGGCGCCTTCGGCATCAGGCATCCGACCCAGGTGGCGCGCGGCATGTCGGCGCCGGTGTCGACATCGAACACCTCAATGCTTTCACGATCGGCGTGATTGATCGCATAAAGCCTGGCGCGCTGCGGCCCGGTCGCGCGTGCCGCGATCCCATGGGCCATGAATTTCTTCACATCGGGCGGCGTCGCGCAGCCGGGAAAGGCCGTGGCGTCATGCGCCACCGCCATC
This sequence comes from Polymorphobacter sp., assembly GCF_051860865.1. Taxonomy (GTDB): domain Bacteria; phylum Pseudomonadota; class Alphaproteobacteria; order Sphingomonadales; family Sphingomonadaceae; genus Sandarakinorhabdus. Next base: position 29,725 of record NZ_JBIMKZ010000031.1, read on the forward strand.
GGGCCCTCGGGGATCCAGTGATGCCAGTCGAGCGTCTTCGAATCGATCAGCCGCAGGCCGGGCCGGGCGGGGACGCCACGCCGGTCGCCGATTCCCCCGGCGACGATCCAGCGCGTCCCCGGCAGTGTCACCAGATCCTCCGCATTGCCCATGCCGCAGAGAAAGCTCAGCGTACCGACCGGGTCGCAGGCCATGCCCGATGACTGGACCTGCGGCCGCTTGACGGTTGTCGCCGTTCCGGCTGCCTGTTGCGCGCCCGCCGGCACGGCCAGCAACGCCGCCATCGACAACAGCTGGCCAATCCGCTTCAATTCCGAACGATATGTCATGCATCCTCCCATTACGCGCGATCGGGCCGTGGTTCGGCCCTGTGATTGACGCTGCCGGCAATCTAGCACGGCATTTTATACTATCCAAACAAAGAATGTAGACAAACTCAACGATATTGTTATGCCTAGCATCAACGACAAGAATCACGGGAGAGGATTGATATGATCGGCCGCGCTTCGCACATTGCAGGTCTGATGTTGGCCAGCTGCCTCGCCCTTGCGGCGCCGGCCAGCGCCCAGAATTCCGCCCAGAACACGGCTCAAGGCAGCGTCCAGGGCATCCCCTCCGGCGCCGTCCCGGCCTGGCTCAGCGGCACCTTCACCATCGATCCGTATCACAGCTTCACCACCTTCGAATGGAACCACTTCAACCTGTCGACGGGTCGGGGACGCTTCAACAAAACCGAAGGGACCATCGAGGTCGCCCCCGATGCCCGCACCGCCAAGATCAATGTCGTCATCGACGTTGCCTCGGTCGATACCGGCGTTGACCTGCTCGACAAGCGGCTCAAGGAGCCCGCCTTCTTCAACGTCGAGAAATTCCCCACCATCACCTTCACCTCGGACAATCTGGCGTTTGACGGCGCCGCGCTGAAGTCGGTAACCGGCAAGCTGACCATCAAGGGCATCACCCGACCGGTGACGCTGCAGGTCGAGCGCGCTTCATGCCGTGAGGAGCGCAACCCGACCCTCAAATACCCGGTCTGTGCGGCCGACGCGATGCTCGTCCTCAACCGGACCGACTTCGACATGGGCTTCTTTACCCCGCTCGTCGGTGACCGGATGGTCATCCGCATCGCCGTGGAAGGGCTGAAGGGCGGCGAGGAAGCCATCCAGGCTCAGTTCCAGGGCTTCAAGCGCTAGGCCAGCCGACCGTGGCCATCTCTCCGGCCACCCAACGCTACAGCCGTGTCGCCATGCTGCTGCACTGGGTGATTGCCTTGCTGATCGCCCTGCAGCTGGCGCTTGGCTGGACGATGACCGAAGACGGCCTGCGCTTCTTCAATGCCTGGCAGCTTCACAAGTCGATCGGGATCCTGATCCTCGTCCTCACGCTGGCGCGGGTGGCGCAGCGGCTGGTGGCGCCGCGGCCAATGCCGGCTGAGCAGGGCTGGCAGGGCCGGCTCGCGGCCTTCGCCCATGCGGGTCTCTATGGCTTCATGCTGCTGGCGCCGTTCACCGGCTGGCTGGTCGTCTCCACCGCCCCGGTGCGCGTGCCGACGCGGCTGTTCGGTGTCCTGCCGCTCCCGCACCTGCCGGTACCGGCCTCCGCCCACCCGTCGGTCGAAGCCGCGCACCAGCTGTTGGCCTGGGTCGGCGTTGCGCTGATTCTGGCCCATGTCGCCGGTGCCCTCCGCCACCAGCTGCTGCTGCGCGATGGCCTGCTATGGCGCATGGTACCGAGCCGCTCGCCGGCGCTGTTCGGGATCATTGCTCTGCTGCTGGCCGGCGCCGTCATCGCTGGCACGCGCCTGCCCGAAACGATGGCGGTCACCCCCGCGCGCGCCATCGGTGCATCGACGCCCGGTGTCGCGGGTCCTGCTACCGAGGAGATCGGGACCACGCCCCCGGAAGCCCCCGACACCGAACCCGGCCTGGCAGCCGCACCCGAACCCGCGACAACCCTGCCGGAGCCCGTCCCGGAGGCAGCGGCCGCGACCGCGGCGCCACCGGCAGCACCGCCAGCCTGGCGCATCCAGCCGGGCGGCGCACTCGGCTTCGCCGTGGTGGCGGGTGGCGGCACCATGACCGGCGAGTTCGGCCAATGGGGCGGCACCATCCGGATGAACCCGGAAGACCCGGCCGGCGCCAGCATCGCGATCGACATCGAGCTCGAAAGCCTGACCATGGGTGACGAAGCCCAGCGCGAGACGACGCTCAGCGATGGCTTCCTCAGCGTCCAGCGCCAGCCCCGCGCCAGCTTCCGCGCCGATGATGTCCGCGCGCTCGGCAAAAACGCTTTCCAGGCGCGCGGCACGCTCAGCCTCAACGGCGCCAGCCGTCCACAGTCCATCGACTTCACCCTCGCCGGCAGCGGCGCCAGCCGCAAGGTCAGCGGCACCGCCCGCATCGCGCGCGAGGATTATGGCGTCGGCCTCAAGGATATCGGCCTGCCGATCGATCCCGTGGTCAAAGTCAGCTTCAGCTTCGAGGCTGTGCGGGGAGACAGGGATTGACGCCCCGAACCGGTCAAAGGCCGCTCGACATCGTGCTGTTCGGCGACATCATCCTCGATGTCGATCAGCCGGACCACTATCTTTCCGGGATCGCGCCGCTCGCCCGCGCCGCCGATCTCGCGATCGGCCATCTCGAAGTCCCGCATACCCGCCGCGGCACCGAGCTTGCCGGTGACATCCCCGCCCCCGGCGCCGACCCCGCCCATCTGGCCGCGCTCGCCGACGCCGGGTTCGGCGCCGTCACCATGGCCGGCAACCATATGGCAGACTGTGGCGCCATCGGCATTGCCGACACCATCGCTGAACTCGATGCGCTTGGCATCGCCCATTGCGGCGCCGGGGCGACCCTCGCCGAGGCCCGCCGCCCGGCCCGCATCGTCCGGCAGGGCCGCACAGTAGCGCTGCTCAGCTACAATTGCGTCGGTCCGGAAGCCGGCTGGGCCACGCCCGACCGCGCCGGCTGCGCCGCCGTCCGTATAGACACCGCCGATGGCACACCCATCTCCCCACAGGCACAGCTCCATGCCATCGATCCAGCATCGCTTGCCGCATTGCAGGCAGACATCGCCGCCGCACGGGCTACCGGCGCGCTGACGATCGTCGCCCTCCACAAAGGGCTGACCCACCGCCCCGGCACGCTCGCCCCCTATGAGCGTCCGCTAGCGCAGGCGGCCATCGACGCCGGCGCCGATGCCGTTATCGGTCATCATGCCCATGTGGCGCAGGGCATCGAGCTACATCGCGGCCGGCCGATCTTTCATGGCCTCGGCAATGGCTGCGTGGTCACCCGCGCCCTCTCGCCCGACCAGGACCATCCGACGCGGGCCGACTGGGCCCGGCGCCGCCAACAGCTGTTCGAGTTCACCCCCGATCCGGCCTATTCACTGGCACCCTTTCATCCGGAGGCGATCAACGGCCTTGCCGCCTGGCTAAGGTGGGAAGCCGATGGCAGCTTGCGCGCCGGCTTCGCGCCACTGTGGTTCGAGCCGCCGGGACGGCCGATCCTGCCCGGCGGAGCACTCCGCCAGTCGGTCATCGCCTATCTGGAGGACAGCGGCCGGCGCGCCGGCCTCGAGGCCATTTCCCACCGGGACCGCGACGGATGGGAGGAGCTGGACGGCGTTTCCGAAGGACGGGACAGTGCCTAGCCCTTCCCCGCGCCGAGCATCAGCATGAACGTCCGAACCCTCCTGGTCATCGGCAACGCCATGCTGCTCTGGTCGCTCAACACGGCAGCCGCCAGCACCGGCCAGCAGCCCGATGCCGCGCAGGCTTCGATGGTGCAGGCTGCAGAAGATCGGGAGGCGTTACGCACGCTGACCCACAGCTATGGCTATTTTCTCGAAAAAGGTCAGTGGGATGACCTGATCGACCTGTTCACCGACACCGCGACCATCGAATATACCGGCGGCGGCTATGCCGGAAAGCAAGGGCTGCGGCAGTATTTCTTCCATCGCTTCGGCGGCGGCAAACCGGGCCTCCCTGACGGGCGGCTGGCCAACCACATCATCATGCAGGGTGTCACCAGCCTTTCGTCCGACGGCCTGACCGCCAAAGGCCGCTGGCGCAGCCTGATCCAGAATGCCGCCGACGGGCAGCCCTTCCATTGGCTCGAAGGCGTCTATGAATTTGGCTATGCGAAAGTCGACGGCCTCTGGCGCATTCAGAAAATCCATTATTTCGCCCGGGTGTTCGGCACCTATCGAACCGGCTGGATGGACGATGCCGCGCTACGCCGGCCGGCCGGCAGCGGCGAGATGGCGGTCGACAAATTTCCGCCGACCTTTCCCGCCACCACGGCAACTCGCCCCTATCCGGACGCCTATGTGCCCACCTATCACTATGGGGCCAATGACCGTGCGACTATCCTACCCCCTGCCCTGCCCGCCTCTAGGGCCGAACTGGCGCGCCGCGTGGCGCGACTGGAAGACCGGGACCAGATCGAGGCGCTGCAGAACCGGTTCGGCTATTATTTCGACAAGAAGCGCTGGGACAAGATCGTCCCGCTGTTTTCGGACGATGCCCGCTACGAGTTCGCGATGCGCGGGGTCTTCAAGGGCAAGGCCGGCGTCAGGCGGGCGCTCGCGCTGGAAGGGGGGCCGGGCCTGCGCCAGGGTGACCTGTTCACCCATATGCAGATGATGCCGGTGATATCGGTTGCGCCGGACGGCCAAACGGCCAGGGGGCGATGGCGGGTGCTGGCCCAGCTCGCCACCGCCGGCGAGGACGCGATGTGGGGCGAGGGCGTCTACGAAAACGACTATGTGAAGCGCCGGGGCGTGTGGCGGATCAGCCGGCTCCGCTATTATCCGGCGGCCTATGCGCGGCTCGATGCCGAAGATTGGCGGGCAACCAGCGAACCGCCCGGCGGCTTCGGCCCCGCAGCGGGGGCGGACGCGCCAGCTCAAGCCCGCATTCCGGTTTTTCCGGCGTATTTCGTTGCCCCGTTCCACTATGCCCACCCCGTCACCGGCAAGCCGATCGTCATCCCGAAGGCAGCGGAATGAAAATGCTCACAGCTTTGGTCGCTTCGATGCTGCTGTGCAGTCTGCCAGCGGCGGCGCGCACCGCTACCGCATCGTCGGTCGCCCGCGTGCTGGACCGCCAGGAAATCGAGCGACTCCACTATATGCTGGGCTATTACATGGACAACGCCGACTGGCGAGCGGCTGCGAGCCTGTTCGACAAGGACGCGACGTTCGAGGTCGATGGCGAAGGGCGCTATCTGGGTCAGGCGCGCATTGCCGCGCGGCTGCGCCTCAATGGGGAGGCGCCGCACTATGGACACCTGTTCCAATCACTGATGATGCAGCCTGTGATTGCCATTGCCAAGGACGGCCGCTCGGCAAAGGCGCGCTTTCGTGCGTTGGACATGCGCGGAGTCTACCAGCGCGAGGCGCAGATCGGCGAGGGCGTCTACGAGAACCGCTTCGTCAAGCGCGACGGCGTCTGGAAGGTCAGCGCGCTGCGCTTCTACCGGACCTTTCTCGCCGATTATGCCGGCGGCTGGACCAGGGGCGCGCGGCCTCTGCCGGGCCCCCGCCCCGAGCTGCCGGCGGACGAGCCGCCGACGCGCCTTCATCCGGTCTATCCCGAGCCGTTCACACCGCCATTGCATGGCGACGAAGCCCCCTAGGACATTATGGCGCCTCAACGACGGGCAGCAACAAGGTCGATGCCTGCACACCGCCGGACATGATCGTGACAATGGGTGCAGGGCCACTGGGTGGATCCATCCGCTGGCGCGGATCGGCGCCGGCGATCACCAGACGAAGCTTCATGCCCTTTTTGACGATGGTCGATGTCGGCAGCATGTCGAACTCGAGGCTGACCGGCTGGCCGGGCTCCAGCGGGGTATAATCCTCGCGAAAGCTGCGATGCCAGGGCAGGCCGAGGGTATCGAACGGCGCGGTGCCCAATTTCCGGTGCGACGCCCGAAGCCGGCCATGCGACCGCACGACGGCTTTGCCATCAATGCCGACCTCTTCGAGATAAGCGAAAAAATCGCCATCCGTCGCGGTAGACGCGACCCGAAGCTTGACCACCGGATGTCCGGTGATCTCGACATCGTCGACAAAAGGCGCCGTCTCATAGCTGAGGCCATGGGCATCCTGGACGGGAAGCCAGCCGAGCGTCGACCCGTCATTTTTCAGCACCGAATAGTCGACCTTGAAGCGGCTAGTCCCGGCAACAGTCG
>NZ_JBIMKZ010000032.1:0-35911 GCF_051860865.1 Polymorphobacter sp.
AGCACTTCCTGCTGCTCGAGGATCAGCCCCTCGGCATCGAAGTGGAAGCGGCACCACAGCTCCGCCTCCAGCGTGCGGCCGATCTCCGTGAAGTGGATGGACACGCCGGCGATGGCGAACACCCATCGCGGATCGGCCATCGGCATTACCCGGTCGTCGATCACCACGTCGCGGCGCGTCTTGAACTTGTGCGCTGTCGAGGCGCGCAGCGCGTCGATACCCCTCACGTCGTTGCGGCCGTCGCCCCAAGGGAAGATCTGGCGCGCGTCCCGGTGCCAGAGCGCGATCCAGCCCTCGAGGTCGCCCCGCCGCTCGCAGGCGTAAAGTCTCCGCACGGTGTCGGCGTTGCGCTGCTGTTCGGCGCTGAGGTTCATGCCGCGTCGATCATCAGCGGCAGCGAGACGATGATGTCCGCGGACGAACGACCGACATGCACGACATGCGCCCCCGGCTCGATCATCCAGCCGCGCGCGCGGTGCACCGTCTTCATATCGGCGGCAAATGGCGTCGCGTGCAGCCGCTCCTGGATCGCCGCCGATTCGTCATCGCCCGGATGCCAGTAGGAGAAGGCCCGCGCCCTCAGCTCGATCTCGACCGTCCGGCTCTCGCCCGGCCCCAGGTGCAGCTTGGCGAAGCCGCGCAGCTCCTTGGCGGCGCGGGTCAACGGGCCGTGCGGCGCCGCTACATAGACCTGCACGACATCAGACCCGGCCCGGCTGCCGATATTAGTCACCTCCACAACGACGCAAACGGCGTCTCCCGCCAGGACCCGCCCGACGGAAAGCCGTGCCGTCCATGCAAACCGCGTATAGCCCCGGCCATGGCCGAACGGCACCGCCACCGGCAGATGGCGCGTCTCATACCAGCGGTAGCCAACCAGCACCCCCTCCCCGTATCGCACCTCACCGGCGCCGCCTGGAAAATTGCCGAACGCCGGACTGTGCTCGATCCGCAGCGGCACGGTGATCGGCATCCGGCCGCCCGGCTCCTCGACTCCCAACAGCACATCGGCCAGCACCGCCGCCATCTCCTGCCCGCCGAACCAGATCTGCAGCACCGCCGGCACTGCCTCCAGCCAGGGCATCGCGACCGGGCTGCCGCTGTTGACGATAACTACGGTACGCGGATTGGCGGCAGCCACCCGCCGCACCAGCTCGTCCTGCCGCCCCGGCAAATGATAGGCGGTGCGGTCGAAGCCCTCCGATTCGATCGTCGGTCCGGTGCCGACCACCACTACCGCCACGTCCGCCGCCGCCGCCAGCGCCACGGCCCCATCGATCGAGTCGGGCGCCGGCGGCGGCAGCATCTTCAGCGCCACATGGCAGAAGTTTAGCACTGATTCCCCCCGGAACTCGATCAGCAGCGGCACCGGCACGCCCGCCTCCAGCAGAGTCTCGCAGTCCACCGTCCGCATCACCCGGGCGGCGTCGGCCGCGTCCCAGACGAGGCTCGCGCAGCGCGTGCCGCCGATCGCGAGCCGCGCCGCACCGTTGCTGACGAAGCGAAACCGGTGGACGCCGCTGATCGACGGCACGAACCAGCCGCTTGCCCGTACACTGAAGCCTTCGGCCGGAACGCCTTCCGCCGGCTCGCCCATGAAGGTGAGTTCGGACAGGTCGGCCCGGTGCACCACGATTGGCGCCCCGCCCGCCTCGTCCCCGGCAAAGAACGCGACATCGAGCCCCGGCGCCCCTTCCCCGGTGCGCAGTTCGGAGGCTTCGAGCAACGCGAAGTCGTCGGTCGGCGCGCAGCCTTCGGCATGGTCCATGGCGATACCATGGCCGGCCAGTACGGCGCCGAGCACTTCCCGCACCGTGCTCAGATGCGCCGCGCGCAGCATGGCGGAGCCGCCGCCCATGATCCGCGTCCGCCCGGCATTGGGGCCGATCAGCGCCACCCTGCGCAACGCTCCGGAGGAGAGCGGCAGCAGCTCGCCCTCATTGCGGATCAGTACCATCGCCTCCGCTGCTGCCCGCCGCGCCAGCGCCGCGTCTGCGGGGCTGTCGAAGGGGCGCTCGGGAGGGTCGGTCGCATCGCCGCGTGCCTCGATGCGCGTCATCACCTCAAGCAGCCGCGTGGCGACGGCATCGACCGCCGCCTCCGCAACCCGCCCGTCCGCCACCGCCGTCGCCAGCGCCGGGCCGAAGGCGCGCGCCGGGCCGGGCATCTCGATATCCAGCCCGGCCTCGGCGGCAGCGACGGAGTCGGCGAGCGCCCACCAGTCGGAGACGGTGATCCCCTGAAAGCCCCATTCGCCCCGCAATATGTCGGTCAGCAGCCAGCGATGGTCGGCGCAGAAGCGGCCGTTCAGCCGGTTGTAGGCGGTCATAATGCCAAGCGTCCCGCCCTCCTTCACTGCCATCTCGAACGGCACCAGGTAAAGCTCGCGCAAGCTACGCTCGTCGATCAGCGAGTTGATTGAATTACGCTCGAACTCCGCCTCGTTGCCGGCAAAATGCTTGACCGTGGTAACCACCCCCTCGCCCTGCACGCCGCGCACATAGGCCACCGCCATCTGCCCGGCGAGCCACGGATCCTCGGAAAAACACTCGAACGTCCGGCCATTGAGCGGGGACCGCTGGATGTTGACCGTCGGGCCGAGAAGCACGCGCGCACCGCGCGCCCGGGCCTCCCGGCCCAGCGCCGCGCCCACCGCCTGCACCAGCGGCCCGTTCCAGGTCGCCGCCAGCGCCGCACCGCAGGGCATACACAGCGCCCGCACCCCCGCCGGCCCGAGCCGCGTGCCGCGCACGCCGTTGGGCCCGTCGCTCATCCGCCAGCCGGGAATGCCGGCCTCGGCCACCGGCATCGTCGACCACATGTCGCGCCCGGCCGTCAGTGATGCCTTCTGCTCGATGGACAGCCGCGCCACCGTCGCGGCGATCTCCGCCCGATCGCCGTCGGTCAGCGGGCGCGGCAGCGAGGGTTCTTCCAAGGCCATCTCAGCGGCAGCCGCAGCTGCGGCGAACGACCATGTCGGCGGGCACCAGATGATTGGCCGGCGGCTTGGACTGGCCGTCCTTGCCGCCGGCCAGCGCCTCCACCGCCAGCTGCGCCATCCGGTTGATCGGCTGACGCACCGTGGTCAGCGGCGGAATCGAAAGGCTGGCCAGCTCCATGTCGTCAAAGCCGGTCACCGCCACATCGCCCGGCACGCTCAGCCCCAGCGCCGCCAGCCCGGCAATGGCGCCCATCGCCGAGCTGTCGTTGGCGCTCATGATCACATCGGGCAGGACGGTCCGGTCCGCGCAGCGGCGCACCACGATGTCATAGGCCAGCGTCGGCGTATAATCGCCCTGCCAGTCGGCAAGCGGCTCCAGCGTGCCGCCGTGCATCGCCACCCGCGCCGCCATCGCGGCGGCACGCAGGTTCGAGTCGGTATTGTCCGCCGGCCCGCCAAGAAAGGCGAAGCGCCGCGCCCCGTGCCGCTCGACCATATGGTCGACGAGCGCGTGCATCGCCGCCTGGTTGTCCACCGATACATTGGTGATACCCGGCGCATCGACGAAATGCGCGATGCTGGCAACCGGCACTTGTCGGGTGATGCGCCCCATGTCGGCATCGGGGATCACCCGGTCGACCAGCACCAGCCCGTCGCACTTGCCGGTCATGGAAAGCAGTGCCGGCGTCTCGGCATCGGTCCGCGCGCCGCGCAGCAACACCATGTGTGCGCACTGGAAGGCAGCCTCCTCGACGCCGCGGATCAGCTCGTCATAATAGACCAAAGACTGGGCGGTGCGCTCGGTCAGCCGGGCGAGGGCATCGTCATCGTCCGAGCCGAGGGACTCTCGGTCGAGCCGGCGACGCCTATAGATCAGGCCGAGAACCCCTGTCGATCGCCGCGCCATGCCCTGCGCGGATCCGTTCGGCACATAGGCCAGATCTTCGATCGCCTGCAGCACCCGGGCGCGCGTCGCCGGCCGGATGCCCGCCGCGTCGTTGATCACACGGGAGACGGTGGCGATCGACACCCCTGCCCGCGCCGCGATCTCATAGACCGTCGCCGGCGCCATCCGTGCCGTCAGGCTATCGCTCATCCGAAAACACGCGGATCAGGCAAGTGCGGCCACCGCCGCCATCGGCGCACGGCTCCTGGCCAGCCCGGCCTCTTCCTCCAGCGCTTCCAGCCGATACACCATCTCGATCCGGTGCGACTCGGTAAGCGCCGGATCGGTGGCAGCGAAGCGGAACAGCCGGCGCGTTGCCAGCGACCAGCCGGCATAGGCCTCCGCGCTCACCGCCGGCGGCGTATGCCCGGCCTCGCCCTCGAACCGGTACCAGCTGCGATGATAGACGAACGCCAGGTTCGGCCGGGCATGGTCGCTGCGGTTGGGGCTGCCCCGGTGCCACATCCGCGTATCGCGGATCATCAGCGAGCCCGCCGGCATGGTGACGCGCTGCGGCGGACGGTCGGCGGCGCCGAGGTGCGGCGCCACGTCTGATAGCAGATGCGTGCCATTGCCCCAGATTTCCAGCGGGCCGTTTTCCTCGGTGAAGTCCACCAGCGGAAAGTTCACCGCCAACGCATAGACCGGCAGGGATAGGTCATGGCTGCGGAACAGCGGCCGCCCGTCAGCATGCGCCACCTGATAGTCGGAGCCCGGCAGAGGCGTGTCCGCCGCCGCCCAGCTGCACGCCGCATCGATGCCCAACAGCCCATGGATCAGCCGCAGCGCGATCGGGTTCGCCACCAGCTCCTCATCGGCAAACACCCCATCAAGGTACAGATGCGTATTGAAGCGGTTGGCGCCACGATTCGAGGCATTGGCAGCCACGAACTCATCCAGCACCTTGCCAAAGCCGGCCTGCAGTCGGGCGAGCAGCGACGGGCTCATCACCGCCTCCAGGATTAGGAAACCGTCCGAGCGCAGCGCCCGCTTCATCATCTCCTCGAAGTCCGCGGTTCCGATCCGCGGCTCCCACTCCGATTTCGCGAACTGCATGTCGCCTGTCCTCCCACGCATCCCGGGCCAAAGCCCGCTGTTTCGCCTGACTACTACGAAAATCGTCGCTTGTAAGCCTTTACATTCCACAAAATGCATGATGTAAGCTCTTTCATAACAATGCGTCAAAGACGAAGCCAAGGGGAGGAGCGGACGGCGACCATGAGTCCGGATCGGCTAAAAATCGGCATTCTCGGCGCCGGGATGATCGCGACCGCCCCCTATGGCGTGCTGCCCAACCTCGCCGCACTCGCCGACCGGGTCCAGGTAGTGGCCATCGCCGCCCCCGGCGAACGCGCCGTAGCCGTTGCCGCCGCCTTCGGCATCCCTTCTGTCTTCGCCAGCCTGGAAGCGATGCTGGACGGCGCCACCCTCGATGCCGTCGTCAACCTTACGCCGATACCCCTCCATTATCAGACGTCGCGGACTATCCTCGCCGCCGGCAAGCACCTCGTCACCGAAAAGCCGCTCGCCGGCACGCTGGCCGAAGCGGACGAGCTCTGCGCCATGGCGGACGCGTCCGACCTGCTCATTGTCAGCGCCCCCGTCGACATGCTCGGCCATGATTGGCAGCAGGCCCGCCGGCTGATCGCGACCGGCGCCATCGGCCGCCCCGCCTTCGCCCGCGTCCAGTCCTCGCACGGCGGGCCTGCGCTGCTGGCCTGGCCGAGCGACCCATCCTGCTTCTATGCCAAAGGCGCCGGCCCGCTGCTGGACCTCGGGGTCTACGGCCTCCACCGCATCACAGGCCTGCTCGGCCCGGCCCGCCGCGTCTCCGCCTTCTCCGGCATCACCGCGCCGCTCCGCCATGCGCGCGGCGGCCCGTTCCACGGCAAGGACATCCCGGTCGAAGAGACCGACAACACGCTGATGCTGCTGGACTTCGGCAACGCCGTCTTCGCCTCGGTGGACGCCACCTACAATGTCGTCGCCACCCGCAGCCCGCTTGTGGAAGTCTATGGCAGCGAAGGCACGCTGCTGGTCCATGCCGCCGCCCCGGCGCTCGAACTGTTCCGGCTCGATGCCGCCCCCGGCCTGCCAGGCTGGATCACCCCGGCGCCGGTCGGCTTCCCGCCGCCGCCCGATCCCGTCGCCACGCTCCAGCGCGGCCTGCTCGTCGCCCATCTCGCCGACTGCCTCGCAACCGGCAGCCGCCCGGTTCTGAGCGCCGAGCATGCCCGCCATGTGCTTGAGATCATGCTCGCCGCGCGTGAATCGGCCCGCAACGGCAGCGCCGTAACCCTCACCACCAGCTTCGCCATGCCCCCGGTGGCCGCATGACGACGGACAAGCGCCTCCACCCCTATCGCCGCGTGCTGCGCCCCGGCCAGGCCAGCGCGGTGATGCTGTACGATGCCGATGCCGCCACGCTCCGCGAGGTCTGGCGCACCGAAGACATGCTGGTCGAGGCGCCCAACTGGACCGCGCCGGACGAACTGATCCTTAACGGCGACGGCCTCCTCTGGCGGCTCGACCTCACCTCTGGCGCCCTCACCGCCATCGACGTCCCCGGCCTCCCCTATCTCAACAACGATCATGTCCCCGCCCCCGGCGGCGGCGCCATGTTCGTCTCCGGCTACGACTGGCACATCCACCGCCTGTCGCTGCCGGACGGCCGCCACGAACAGGTCACCCAGGACCATCCCGATCAGCCGCTGCGCCACTTCCTGCACGGCGTCAGCTTCGACGGCACCGAGCTCGCCTTTGTCGGCATCGCCCCGCGCGGCGACGATCCCTGGGGCCCCGCCAACATCTACACCATGAACAGCACCGGCGGCCCGGTGCAGCAGCTGACCTTCGGAGACGCGCCCGCCGACGGCTGCGAATATTCGCCCGACGACCGCTGGATCTACTTCAACACCGCGGCCCTCACCGGCCGCGCCCAGATCGCCCGGCTGCCACGCACCGGCGGCACCCCCGAGCGGCTCACCGACGACGAACGGGTCAACTGGTTCCCGCACCTCGCGCCCATAGGCGACCTCGCCTGCTACCTGTCCTACCCCCCCGGCACCACCGGCCACCCCGCCGACCGCCCGGTGGAAATCCGCCTCGTGCGCGCCGGCCGCTGGACCGAGGCCGAGACGGTCGCCGCCTTCAACGGCGGCCAGGGCACGATCAACGTCAACAGCTGGGCGGCGGACGGCCGCCGCTTCGCCTTCGTCGCCTATCCCATGGCCGCATCTTGACCATCGCCACGAACATTACCGGGCACCCGTCGTGCCGCAGCAGGAGGGAATGACATGTCGCACCTGAAGACCTCGACAGCGTTGGCATTGCTGCTGCTGCCCGCCGCCGGCCTCGCCCAACAGGCCGCCGCCCCTGGGGCCGAAGACGGCATCGCCGAAATCGTCGTCACCGCCCAGCGGCGCGAGGAAAGCTTGCAGAAGGTGCCCCTTTCCGTCACCGCCGTGACCGCCGACGTGCTGCGGGACCGGCATTTCAGCGATCCCGCCCAGCTGCAGTTCATCGCCCCCAACCTCCAGTTCACCAGCTTCGCGCTGGCGCCCGGCGCCACCAACTTCTCGGTACGCGGAATCGGCACCTCCAGCTTCTCGCACCTGATCGAACCCAGCGTCGCCACCGTCATCGACGGCGTCGTCCTCGGCCGCCCGGAAATGGGCGTCATGCAATTCTCCGATCTGGAACGCGTTGAGATCCTCGCCGGCCCGCAGGGCATGCTATTCGGCAAGAATGCGTCGGCCGGTCTCATAAACATCGTCACCACCCGGCCCAAGCTCGGCGTCACCGAATTCGTCGGCCATGCCGAAGTCGGCCTTGTCAACGCCGCGACCGACTGCTGCGCGATGCTGTTCCAAGCCACGGTCAACGCGCCGCTCGGATCGACCGCCGCCATCCGCATCAACAGCTATTATTCGGATCACAACCAGCTCGTCCGCGACACCATTCCCAACCCCGGCAGCAACTATGGGCACCAGGAATATGGCTTCAAGCCGAAGCTGCTCTGGGAGCCCAACGACCAGCTCTCCGTCTATATCGCCGCCGATTATGCGCGCGGCACCGGCGTCGGCACCGGCGCCGTCACCCCGCGCACCGTGGCGCCCGGCTCCCCGCTCATTCCCTTCCAGGCGGCAGCCGGCATCGTGCCGTCCCCGCGCAACCTGCTGCGCTCCGCCAACGGCGCTACCAACGTCACCTTCGATGTCGGCGGCATCACCAGCGAGATCAGCTATACTCTGAACAGCGGGCTGACGATCTCCAACATCCTCGCCTGGCGCAAGTACAAGGCCAACCACAGCTTCGATGCCGACTATCACCAGATCCCGCAGCTCGATCTGGTCGCCGCCCGCTTCGACTTCGAGCAGGTCACCGAGGAGCTGCGGCTCAGTTCCAACTCCGGCGGCGCTTTCGAATATCAGCTCGGCTTCTTCTTCTATGCCGGCCAGACCAACCGCGCCGACTTCGCCAGCGCCAACCTCAATCTAGGCCCCCCGCCCGCGGGCCTCGTCAACTGGGCCGGCTTCGATGCCTATGACAATCTCCGCTCGCGCAGCTACGCCGTCTATGGCCAGGCGACCTACAACCTCACCGAGGCCTTCCGCCTCACCGCCGGCGGCCGCTACACCTGGGACCGGCTGACCGACGTCGCCTCGAACGTGATCGACGATTTCGCCTTCGGCTTCGCCCCCGCCGCCAGCTATACGCAGACAAACCGCGCCAACGACTTCTCGTGGCGCGTCAGCGCCCAATATGATTTCGCCTCCGCAGTGATGGGCTATGTCACCGTCTCCACCGGCTACAAGGGCCCCGGCTTCAACCAGGTCTATGGCGGCGGCCTGCCGATCGGACCGGAGACGTCGGAAGCCTATGAGGTCGGCCTCAAAAGCCGCATCGGACGGTCGCTCCTGTTCAACATCTCCGCCTATTGGGAGACGGTCAGCGACCTGCAGGTCCAGGCCTTCAGGCCGGACATCCCGGCCTATCTGGTGTCCAACGCGGGCAGCCTGCGCGCCCGTGGCGTGGAGGCCGAGCTGAAGTGGAATGCCGGCCAGGATCTCAACCTCTCCAGCAACGTCTCCTTCAACGACGCCCGCTTCACCAGCTTCGCCCGCGCGCAATGCTATCCGGGCCAGACCTTGGCACAGGGCTGCGTCAGTGATCCGCAGAGCCCCGGCAACAGCTTCACCGACGCGACCGGCAACCGTCTGCAAAATGCCCCGAAGTGGGCGGGCAACATCGCCATCGACTATGAGCCGATGCTGGGCAACGCCCTCAAGGGCTATGTCCACGCCGACGTCTATGGCCGCACCGCCATCAACTTCAATGCCAATGCCGATCCCTTCACCGCGCAGGGCGGTTATGCCATCGCGAACGGCAGCCTGGGCCTTGGTGCGGAAGACGAATCCTGGCGCGCCAGCCTGTTCTGCCGCAACTGCTTTGATCGGCGCTTCGTCACTTTCATCGAAAGCAATCCGGGCGGTATCGTTGGCGACTACGGCCAAGCATTTGGCTTGACCTCCTTCCGTACCCTTGGCGTTTCGCTCGATGTGCGCTTCTGAAGTGGCTTTTGATCAGATTGGATAATCGAGCATTTTCAGTTTCAACATTGATATGCGGCTCCATTGAATAGGTTGGCGCATTCGGGTTGGCGACAACGGTCGACTAGACATCACAAGGCATCGTCGACGGCAGTATGGCTCCACGACGAACGTCTGCAGCGAGGTTTTTGGTCTTGATGAGGCCTGCCTGAAGGCAGGTCGTGATCTTGAAGTGTTGGCCCGTCTCGGGTTCAAGGCTGGTGACGACTTGCTTTACGGCCTTGCCGGCTATGCTAATGGCCGGATCTCAGCGACCTATGTCGACTTCGAAAATATCCTGGCGAGCGTAGCCGACAGCGAAAACTTTGGCGGGGCCCGGATCGGGGTGGGTGCCGAACAGGCTTATGCCCGACACCATGCTAGTCGCGGACCAATCGTGTGCCAGGCGTGAGCTTGCGGAGCATAGTCGCTGGCTCGGCGGGCTGGTCGGCGAGAGCCGCAGCGCGCCTCATCAGTGTCTTAGAAGTGCGGCTCACGCCGCCGTGGCGCTGCTCCTGGAGCCGGTAGGGCAGACCTAGCCGCACCAGGTCGGGCGAGATGTTGGGTGCGGGTGCGCCGCGATCAGGCGCTTGAGCTTGGCGTTCTCATCCTCGAGCCGCCGCAGGCGTCGCATCTCCGATGGCATCAATCCCGCATACTTCTTGCACCAGGCATAGAATGTCACCTCGCTGATCCCGGCCTTCCGGCACACTTCGCCGATCGTCATGCCTTCGTGGCCTGCTTGAGCACGAACGCGATCTGCGCCTTGCTAAAATTCGATCTCTTTATCGCTTCCTCCGTCCACTGACCCAACAATCCTAGACTGGAACTTTTCAGCTCAAAACGGTCCGGAAAGCGGGCAGCAGGTCACACCCTATGGGCACTACGACCGACTCTTCTGAACCTTATAGCGCCCTTCTACGAGAAACCATGTTAAGCGCTTGATTATAAAAATCATTGACTTAAACAAGGAATTAGTTCTTTACTTGGCACTATAAAATAGAAAATATGATATTGATGAAATTACAGTAAATGATTTTATTTTATCTATTTTTGAAGACGTTACGCTAAAATTGTTAATAATGTTATAGTTATAAGATAAATTCATACTAGCAGAGGGCTGGGGTGATGAGTCGTCTATCTGGTAATTTGTTGCTATCTCGTATTCTTATCTCGATTCTAATTCTTATGATTTCAATCATACCGGCCTTATCCCCGGCTCGCGCACAAACAATTGGAGCAATTGGCTGGACCTTCACGGGGCCAACGCCCTCAATGTTTCTTGATGATATCGACTCTGCATGTGAAGCGCGAACTGCATGGTTTAATCAGTCTGCATCTCCACGTTTTTTATTAGAATACACGGGGTCAGTGCGTCCATTTAATAACACTGGAACTTGGGAATGCAAAAATCGTAACGTAATGTTTGGATTTTTTTCCTATCAACTAGTTCGACAGGTTTGCATTGACTCAAATAATGTAATCAGACCCATAACTAGCTTTTTATGTAAGGATATAAAAAATGCGCCTACGCCGCCTGTGACGATGGCCTCTCAATGTCCTATTGGTAGAACGTTTGATGCTATACCGGGAAATTTGTCGCAACCGTATATGCCACTGGTCGGCAATCCGGTGGAACTGGCTTCCGGCGCAAAAATTCATGAGGTTGAAGACTATGCTTCAGCTGACGATAATTTAAGCGTAACAAGATATTATCATGATGGTAAAACGAGCTTTCTTTTTTCGTCTGATTTTGGTTTGTCATGGAGTGGAGCTCGGAGATCGTTTGGATATATTAATCCTTCAAGTCGTTCTCCTCTAAGAATAATGACAAGTGATCGTTTTGAAATTGAATTTTCGCTTGGCACTACAATATGGCCGACTGTATCAAGCTATCCCATATTTTCTCGGGTTGTTGCAGAGCCGCAGTTTATTACTCCTGCAACCAACGCTGCATGGACAACTTTTTTTGAACAAGTGCCACGGTCTTGGCTAATAAGGTACCGGGATGGTCGAGTCCTGGTTATGTCTACTGTTCCGGATCATGCAACTTCCACGCGGATGCCAGTAGTAGTTTCGTCTGAAACGCTTCCGAACGGATATGTTATCAATTATTCCTATGGCGCATCAGATGTGAATGGAAATCCCAAACTCAACAGCGCCACCGGCAGCGATGGACGAGTTCTTACATTCACCTGGTCTGTCGATGATTTTATTGAGCGCATTGATTTGCCTGATGGATCACATTTAAAATATTATTATAATTCGACGACCGGCAGCTCGGCCCAGCAACGCAGTTTATCCAAGGTAGAACGAATCACGGCAACCAGTGCTGTCGCGTGGTCAGAATCGTATCTCTATGAGATTAGCAGCAAGCCGCTTGCGCTGACGGGCATCGTCGACGCGCTGGGGAACCGTATAACTACATATAGTTACAATGTCTTGGGGCAGGTTACAGCCACCGGCAAAGCTGATGGAAGCGAGACGACGCTCATTGACTATGGGGCGGTAGTTTCCGGGGCCACATCGATAGCGCGCACTGTCACGAATGCAGCCGGAAAGCCTGCATCCTACGTGTTCGCGACGACCATGGTTCCTGCACAGCTGACCGTATCGGGCGCACGTTTGTCGAGTGTCTCGCTCGCGGCAACGACGCAGACGCCCGCTTCATCATCAACAAATACATATTCGGGGTTGTCTGTGGCCAGCAACACCAACCCACGAAATGTCGTTGAAAGCTATGGCTATGACACGCTGGGCCGCCGCGTGGCGACAACCAGAGCGGTAGGGACGCCGATCCAGCGTGCGGAATCCGCAACCTGGGAGACATTTTTCGATAAGCCTGCGCAAGAAGTGAGACCTGGGCTAACCACCAGCTACACCTATGACACTCAGGGCCGTCTGCTGACACGCTCAGAGACGGATACCACATCGCACACCGTGCCCTACACGACGGCGGGCCAGGCTCGCACCTGGACATATGCCTGGACTGCGCTTGGCAAGCTGCACAGCGTGAACGGGCCCAAAGCGCCCAATGGAAGCGGGCAGGATGATATCACCAGCTATGCTTACGATACGCAGAACAATCTGATTTCTGAAACAAATGCATTGGCTCAGGTGACAAGCTACAGCAATTACGATGCCAATGGCCGCCCTGGGCGGATGGTCTCGCCAGCCGGCCTTATCACAGACTTCAGCTATGACAGCATCGGCCGGCTTACGAGCCGCACGGTGAAGCATCCTACGGACCCTGCGCTGGATGCTGTCACCCTGTTTGCCTATGATCTCGCCGGCCAGTTGACCTCGGTCACCTTGCCTTACACCGCCGCAATCAATTTCCTCTATTCCGATATCGGCCGGTTGATCGCGGTTGTTGATGGCAGCGGATCAAGGATTGATTACAGCTACAACAACATGGGCCAGATTGTTGAGGAGGAAACCTCTGCATCGGATTCGACCATTCGCCAGACCATAAGCCGCACCTATGATGATCTTGGCAGGCTGGTGACGGAAGTTCTTGGGCCCAATCGGACTTATCTCTGGGAATATGACGTCAACAACAATCCGACCCGCATTATTGACGCACGAAACAACGCCACCCAGTTCGCTTTTGATGCGCTTGATCGTCTGACGACGGACACGGACCCTTTGAACAATGCCGCACAAACGGGCTTCGATGATCAAGACGACCCCATCAGCCGAACCGATCGCAACGGCGTTGAAACCACCTTTGTGCGCAACGGCTTTGGCGAAGTCATCCAAGAAACCAGCTCGGACCGCGGTGTGTCCATCTATTGGTATGATGCGGCAGGCGATGTGATTCAATCGAGCGATGGCCGCGGTCAAATCGTGAATTTTGATCGGGACATGCCTGGCCGGCTGGTTGCAAAGCGTCCGGTCGGTCTCTCTGCACAGGACGTAACATATGTGTGGGACAGCAGCTATGTTGGCCGACTGGCCAGCATAGCCGATAGTTCGGGCACTACCGCCTACAGCTATGACCACCGTGGCAATATCACGGCAAAAGCTCTGACGATCGGCGGAGGCTTTTCCGGCACGGTTCAATATGCCTATGACCTTGCAGACCGTGTGGTGCAGATGACCTATCCTTCAGGCAAGATCATCGATTATGCGAGGGACAGTCTTGGCCGCGTGTCTCAGGTCTCGCTTCGCGACACCATCGGCGCCACGCCGGTGATGCTGGCCTCCAGCTTGGCCTATGAGCCGTTTGGCCCGCCGAAGGCGTTCAACTATGGCAACACGCTCGTCTTCACGCAGGACTGGGGCGATGACCGTCGGCTGTACGGAAAGTTCATCAAGCGCGCCGATACCAGCAATATCTGGGCACGCACCTACACCTTTGACAATGATGACAACATCCTCAGCATCACGACACCGGGCGCGCCAACGGCGACGATCAGCTATATCTATGACCCGAAGAGCCGATTGACCCGCGCGACCGGTGATTTTGGCCCGGTGCAGCAGGAGGACTATGGCTATGACGACAACGACAACCGCCTGAGCCTGGAGCAGCGCGATGTGGCTCTGTCGACAACACCGACAACGGTGGTGACCTCGGCGATCACGGCGGGCACCAACCGGCTGGCCAGCACGATTGCCATGCAGGGCGGCAGCAGCCTTGTCCGGACGCTGACCTATAATGGCCGCGGCGATATCGCTTCCGAGCTGCGCGACAGCGTGGCGGTGACCACCAGCTATGATGCCTATGGCCGGCTGACCAGTTACGCCCGCGCCGGCACCTCTCCCCAATCAATGCTCTACAGCGGCAGCGACGAGCGGGTGGAAGTGACGACGGATGCAACCCCGCGCCGCTATGTTTATGACGAAAGTGGCCGGCTGATCGGCCAATATGGCGCCACCGGAACCATCCACGCTGAGCATATCTGGCTAATGCCGGATACCGACGAAGGCGGCTGGGAGCCACTGGCGCTGCTCGAGCCATCGACATTGAGCTATGTCCACGGCGATCATCTGGGCGTGCCGGTATTGATCACCGATGCCAGTGGCAACACTGTCAACGCCATGCAGGCCGAACCGTTCGGCCGACGCTTCTACACCGCCAGCACTTCCGCGCCGCGCACCGGCCTCGCTTTCCCCGGCCAGATTATCGACATCGCCGACCGGCACTATAATCTCTACCGCGACTATGACCCAACATTAGGACGCTATCTCCAAGCCGATCCCATCGGGCTTGATGGTGGGGATAATGTCTATGGCTACGTAGGGGGAAATCCTGTCAAATTTGTGGATCCAAATGGTCTTAACCCTGTTTCGGCGGCAATTCTTGCCTGTGAGGTTGCTCCTGCTGCTTGTGCGACCATAATTGCTGGCATAGCCTATGAAGGAGGAAAACTAGTTCAAGCATGCATTGACGGGGGAACAGCGCAAAACCAAATCTCCGTTCTTGAGCTGGCACCTAAGCGGAAGCGCAGCAAACGGGGACCCTCTATTCCTTGCTCTAGCTGTGGGACGCCACACGGCGGAGTTACTGGTACAACCGAATGCAAAGAGTGCGACACGAAACGTAAAAACGGTAATCCGGTTAAAGGTGAGAATCCGAGACCTTTAGGGTGATTTATGGAATATGATTTTAGCTATGTAGGTAATGAATTGGATCAAATGTTGCATCATGGAAAGCCCATGTCCGCTTTCTGCCGAGCCGTATCGGAAAATATTGACGAGTTTTCAGGTCAAGATTTTCTTCGTTACGTCCAAGAAGGTAAAATTATTAAAGATATTTTTTTTGTAGGCCTCCATAATGAACGATGCATTTACACTGTATTTACGAAACCGGATCAACATTGGCGATTTAATGTATACAAAGCGCTAAAAAAATCTGGTCAAAAAATTTGGTCGAACGAACAAGAATTTTTGGAATCTTATCTACTTGGCTACATTCGTTAGAAAATGATATTGCCAAAATTTTTGGTGACAGTATGTAACGACGCTTTTAGTTGCGCTAACGATCCGCAGAAATCGGACGGTGGAGACTATCGATTGCCGGGCAGAGCAATACGGCCAGCCGCAGTTTCACTTGAAACGACCATGGCATTGCCGCCGAAGCCTGCGATAGAATGGGCGGGAGGGCCAGCTATAACGCCGTCAGACGGCTGGCCAGCTATACGCAAACGGGCACGCCGGCATTCGTTATCCTCTAAAGCCATACGGACGGACCAGCGGGCGCAATGAGCGTCGGCAGCAGCCCGTGCCGGTCCGTGCACGATGAAAGCGGTCGGTAATCGGGGAATACGCGCGCGCCATCGAAACCCATGCCCCCGATACACTCTCCCCACGCGCCCCGAACGCCAACACATAGGGATTTACGCCGCCCGTCATTCCGACGACACTCGGCCATGGGAGGCGCCGGACCGTGCACATCAGACATCTCGAACAGTTTCTTGCCGTGGCCGAAAAAGGCAGCCTCGGCGCCGCCAGCCGCAGCTTCGGCCTCAGCCAGCCCGCGATCACCCGCAACATGCAGGCGCTCGAACACGCGCTCGGCGCCCGACTGTTCACCCGCAGCAGCAGCGGCGTCACGCTGACCCCCGCCGGCCAGCGCCTGCTGCCGCTGGCGCGCTCGATCGTCAGCGAGGCGAGGCGGGCCGAGATCGTCGTCGGCGACGCCACCGATCCCGGCCCGACGCTGCGGATCGGCGTATCGCCGAGCCTGCTCTGGGACATGCTGCCGGAAACGCTCGATGCGCTGGTCAGTGCGCATCCGGATATCAACGTCACGATCGTCACCGGCACCATGGAGTGGCTCGAAGCCGGCCTGACCAGCGGCGACATCGATATCGCGCTCGAACTGACCCTGTCCAAGAGCGGCACCGACGTCCGCAACCGCGATCTCGCGGTGGACACATTGGCGAGCGTCGTCTGCTCGCCCTACGCCCCGGCCGGCCACGCCATCCTATCCGGCCCGATCACCCTCAAGCGGCTGGGCGAGGCGCGCTGGTGCATCCCGCTCAAAATGTCGCTGACCTATCGCTTCCAGAATGTCTTTTCGCGCGCCGGGCTGCCGATGCCGGTGCAAACGGTCAACACCGCCTCGATCGGCTTCATCCGCAAGGCGATGCAGCGCTGGCAGCTGCTGACGATCCTGCCCCCCGAACAGCTGGCAGAGGATATCGCCGCCGGCCTCGTCATCGGTCTCGATGTGCCGGAACTCGCATTTGATTATGATGTCTGCGTACTGACGCTGCCTGGCAAAATGAAGGATAATGTTGTTAGAACAGCGATTTCGGCGATGAAAGCGCTGTCCGCCAAACCGCGCCGGGACGCCGCCTGACATACGCATTGGTTATGGCCCGATAGTCAGAACGAGACTTCCGCGCCCCTGCCGAAATACGCAACATCGGCCGCAGGGAGACGGGAACACATGGCAGATCAACGCGCCACCAGGACGGCTGCGCCTTCGGTACCGGTGCCGGGACGGCGTCCGTTCGATGACGACCTGCTGGCCATGCTCGTCGCGGTCACCTCCGAACTGACCGTGGTGCGGGCGCGACAGGATGCGATGGAGCGGCTGCTGCACAAAGCCGGCGTTCTCGCCGCCGACGCCGTCGACAGCTTCACCCCCGATGACCCGGCCTCCGCGGCCCGCGCCGCCGAACGCCAGCGGGTCATCGCCAATGTGTTTCGCGCCGCGCGCGTCCGCGCCGAAGCCGAAGGAGAAAGCCTGTGATCACCAACGACGGTCTCAACAGCTTCCGCGATGCGGCCGGCGGCCATGCCATGCTGCCCGAACTGTCCCATGACGAACTCGCCGAGCAGATGTATGTCCGCGACCTCAAGATGTTCCTCGGCGGCGAGCTCGAGGCGACCCATCAGCGCGCCGCCTTCGCCATCCGCGATGCCGCCGCCGCCAGGGGCCAGAACGACACCTATGCGGCGGTGCGCGACGCGCTGTTCGATCGCTCCGGCTTCCAGACCTGGGTGTCGCTGCGCCGCGAGGCCCAGCACCATATGTGGCAGTCGGTCGGCCAGACCGCCGACCGCCAGCGCCAGCGGCTGAACGCGCTGGCCGCCATTCCCGACCCCCAGGGCTCGGTCACCGTCGATCCGGCGTTCGAGGCCCCGGCCTATCTCGCCAACGAGGACGTCCACCTGATGCCCGGCGGCTATACCGGGGACCGTGGAGAGGACGGCGTGCTGCAGGGCGCGGTCATCGATCTCGGCGGCGCCGTCTTCATGCGCGGCCTGAACGGCGGCCTGCTCAACGACCGACGCGGCCAGACCGCCATGTCGCACATCCTCGCCTGCTATCCCGATCTGGAGGTGCGCCGCATTCTGGAGCTCGGCTGCGGCATCGGCGCCAGTACCGTGCCGGCCGCCTGGGCGTTCCCGGAGGCCGAGGTTCATGGCATCGATGTTGGCGCCTCGATGCTCCGCTACGCCCATGCCCGCGCCGAGCATCTCGGCGCCCGCGTGCATTTCTCCCAGCAGAATGCCGAGCGCACACGCTTTCCGGACGGTCATTTCGATCTCGTCTACAGCTGCGTGACGCTGCACGAGACCTCGCAGGAGGCGGTGGTCAATATCCTCGCCGAAAGCCGCCGGCTGCTGCGGCCGGGCGGCGTTGCCGTCCATCTCGAAGTGCCGCTGCTCTATGGCGAGGACGATCTCTGGTCGGCGATGCAGGCCGAGCTGGAGGCCGACTACAACAATGAGCCGAACTGGCAGGGCGCGCTCACCGCCGACTATGCGGCGCTGATGCGCGCCGCCGGCTTCGAGACACCGCTGATCGGCTATCAGGATGCCGTTGCCGATGCCCGCAAGGACACGCGCCCCGGAGTGAGCAGCTTTTCCACCACCTCCAAGGGCCCGTTCCGGTCCTGGTTCATCGCCTCGGGCCGCGCCTGATGCTGAAGCCGCTGGCGCTGCTGCTCGGCTTCTGCGCCCTGGCGCTGGCCTCGCCGGCGCGGGCCGAGGGCCCCCAGCCGCCTGTGGCGGCAGCAGGGCAACGGACGCTGGCGGATCTGGTCAAGCAATACAGCCTGCCGGAATCGCGGTTCGTCGATGTCGACGGCGCCCGCGTCCATTATGTCGAGGAGGGCCAGGGTCCCGTCGTGCTGCTGCTGCACGGCTCCTATTATTCGCTGCGCGAATGGGGGGACTGGTCGAAGGCGCTCAGCCGCGATTTCCGCGTCATCCGCATGGACCGGCTGCGCTTCGGGTTGACCCAGGGCTTTCCCGATGGCGAGGTCGGCTATGCCCGCGAACAGGCGCTGGTGGAGGGGTTCGTCAAGGCGCTGGGGCTCAAGCAGTTCGGGCTGGCCGGCGCCTCGAGCGGCGGCATCGTCGCCGCCCAATATGCCGACCGCCATCCCGACCAGGTCCGCCGGCTCGTCCTGCTCAACTTCCCGCTCGGCCATGCACGCATCACCGGCAGCGAGGAACTCCGCGCCATGTCGCGCGAGAACAGCGCGCGCGGCTGGCAGTCGCCACGTTTTGCCGAACTGCAACTGCAGGACGCCCTTGTCGACCATCGCCACATCACCCCCGAGCTTGTCCAGCGAATGACCGACTTCGCCAATCGCGAAGACCCCGAGGGCAAGGCGCGCGGCGCCTTTGCCGCCGCCGCCCAGTTCGGCGAAGCCGAGCGGGCGCAGATGCTCGGGCGGCTGAAGATGCCGGTGCTGGTGATCTGGTCGGAGAACAACCGCACGCTGCCGGTCGAGGATGGCCGCGCCGCCTTCGCCGCGATCGGCTCCAGCCAGAAGCGCTTCAGCATCGCCCGCAACATCGGCCATGCCGCGCCGCTGGAAGGCGGGCCGGCCACCGCCCGCGCAGCGCGCACCTTCTTCCTGGGCGGCTGGCCCGCCGCCCGTTTCGCGGGGCAATGACGATGGGCATTCGGCTGATCATGCCTCTGGCCGCCGCCCTGCTGGCGGTCGTCGCCACTCCGGCGCTGGCGGTCGCCGCTACTCCGGCGCTTGCGCAGCCGGCCCCCGACAAGGCGCGCGGCAAGCTGCTGTTCCTGCAATGCGCGGCCTGTCACAGCGTCGCCAAGGGGGCGCCGCACAAGATCGGCCCCAATTTGCATGGCATCGTCGGCGCGCCGCCCGGCGAGCGCCTCGGCTTCCGCTATTCGGCGGCGCTGGCCGGCACCGGGCTGCCATGGACCGAGCAGCGGCTCGATGCCTTCATCGCCAGCCCGGCCAGGACGGTTCCGGGCACCAGGATGGCCTTCGGCGGCATCGCCGACCCGGCCAAGCGGCGGGACCTGCTCGCCTATCTGATGGAGGCCACGCGCTGATGGGCACCGAGGCGCCTTTCGACGTTGTCAGGCTCGACCGGCGGCGGTTCCTCATCGGCAGCGCCGGGCTCGCCGTCGCGGCCGTGGCCGGCGGCCAAGCCGCCTGGGCCGCCGGCACGCCCGGCGCCCTGGGCGCCTATGTCCAGCTGCTGCCGGACGGCCGGATCATCATCGTCACCCCCGGCGCCGAAATGGGCCAGGGCATCGCCAACAGCCTGCCCAAGATCATCGCCGAGGAGATGGATGCCGACTGGTCGCGCGTCGAGGTGCGGCTGTCCGGCGCCGATCCGGCCTTCCAGAGCCCGGTCAACAAGCGCCAGCGCAGCGCCAATTCGGACGGCATCACCAGCTATTACGAGGCGATGCGCACCGTCGGCGCCACGACCCGCGCCCTGCTGGTCGCCGCCGCCGCCGCGCGCTGGGGCGTCGACCCGGCGACGGTCGAGGCGCGGGACAGCCGGCTGACGCACCGGCCGACCGGCCGCACCCTGGCCTTCGGCGAGGTCGCCGAGGCCGCCGCCGCGCTGCCGGCCCCGTCCGCTGTTGCCCTGAAGGACCCGGCCAGCTTCCGGCTGATCGGCAAGGATCTCCCGCGCAAGGACATTCCCGCCAAGGTGCGCGGCACCGCGCTGTTCGGCATGGATGTCGACCTGCCGGGAATGCTGCGCGCCACGGTGCGCCATTCGCCGGTTGCGGGCGCCAAATTGCTGCCCGTCGATCCGGCGCCGGCCATGGCGGTCCCCGGCGTCGTCGCCGTGGTGCCGATCGACGACGAGGCGATCGGCGTCATCGCCCGCAGCTATTGGGCGGCGACCAGAGGCGCCGAGGCGCTGGTGCTCGAAGCCGCGCCCGGGCCGCGGCTGGGCAGCGACGACATCCGCCAGCGGCTGCGCGGCGCGCTCGATGCCAGCGACGGCGTGCTGCCCTTCCCGGTCGACTATACCCCGCCCAGCAGCTTCGACATGGGGGCGACCCCGGCCGAGATCGACGCCGCCATCGCCGGCGCCGCCCATCGCTTCGAGGTCGACTATGAAGTGCCGTTCCTCGCCCATGCCGCGCTGGAGCCGCTGTGCGGCACGGCGCTGCTGACCGCGGACGCCTGCGAGATGTGGCTGCCGAGCCAGGCGGCCGATGTCATCCCGCCGCTCATTGCCGGCATCGTCGGCCTGCCGGCGACGGCGATCAAGATCAACCGCACCCATCTCGGCGGCGGCTTCGGCCGCAAGAACGAGCGGGATTTTACCCGTCAGGTGGCGATTCTGGCCAAGGCCGTGCCGGGCCGCCCGGTGATGCTGATATGGCCACGTGATGAGGACATGCGGAACGACTATTATCGCCCGGCCTTCATCGCCCGCACCCGTGCCGGCGTCGCCGCCGATGGCCGCATCCTCGCCATGTCCAGCCGTATCGCCGGCCAGCCGATGACCTCGGGCGCGGCCTTCCGCGTCAAGGGCATGGCCGATGGCTCGGTCGCCGGCGGGCTGGTGCCGCGCACCTACCGGATCGACCGGCGGCGGATCGAGGCGGTGGAGATCGAGGCCCCGGTCAAGGCCGGCTTCTGGCGCTCGGTGTCGGGCTCGCAGAACGGCTTCTTCTCGGAATCGATGATCGACGAGATCGCGCTGAAGCTCGGCCGCGATCCCCTCGCCTATCGGCTGGAGATATTGCGCGACGATCCGCGCGGCACGGCGGTGCTGGAGGCGGTCGGCAAGCGCGCCAAATGGGGCACGCCGCTAGCCAGGGGACGCGGGCGCGGTGTCGCGTACAGCGCCGAATGGGGCACTCGGTGCGCGCTCGTCACGGAGGTCAGCGTCACCGGCCGCCGGCTGCGGGTCGAGCGCATCACCTGCGCCGTCGATCCCGGGCTGGCCATCGATCCGGACAATGTCATCGCCCAGATCGAGGGCGGCCTGTTGTTCGGCCTCTCCGCCGCGCTGGCCGGCGAGATCACCCTCAAGGACGGCGCCATCGAGCAATCGAGCTTCGCCGACTATCCGGTCGTGCTGATGGCCGGCACGCCGCCACTCGATGTCTTCCTCGTCCCCAGCACCGCCCGGCCCGGCGGCGTCGGCGAGGCGGGCGTCCCCGGCGTCGCCCCGGCGCTGTGCACAGCCATCCACGCCGCCACCGGCGAGCGCATCCGCCGGCTGCCGATAGCGGCCAACAACTTCGAGGTGATCTGATGCGCTGGGCCCTGCTGTTCCTCGCCGGCCTGCTGGCCGGTCCCGCCCTGGCCGCGCCGGCGACGTTCACCGACTGCGACGGCTGCGGCACGATGGTGACCATCCCCCCCGGCAGCTTCAAGATGGGCTTCCACGGCACGGTGGCAGACCGCTACGAAGGCCCCGTCCGCAGCATAACTTTCGCCTCACCTTTCGCCGTCGCCGAGCTGCCGGTCACCAACGCCCAGTTCGCCCGCTTCGTCGCCGAGACCGGCCACAAGACGCCCAAAAACTGCATTTTGGCGATGGACGGCACCTACAAGGCGGTGCCCGACGCCGACTGGCAGAACCCCGGCTACGGCCGCCCGGCCCGCGATGACGAGCCCGTCGTCTGCATCGGCTGGCACGATGCCGTCGCCTATGCGGAGTGGATGAAGGCGAAGACCGGCAAGCCCTACCGGCTGATGACCGAGGCCGAGTTCGAATATGTCGCCCGCGCCGGCGGCAACACTCTCTATCCCTGGGGCGACGACGCCGAGGGCGCCTGCAAGGTCACCAACATCCTCGATGCCTCGGCCAACCGCGCCTCGGGCGTCACTGGCGGGCCGCTGGCCTGCAACGACGGCTTCCCCGGCGTCGCCCCGGTCGGCCGCTTCCCGGCCAACGCCTATGGCATCAAGGACATCGTCGGCAACGCCTGGACATGGGTGCAGGACTGCTATGCCATGCCCTATCCCGCCGACATGCCGACCGACGGCAGCGCCCAGGAGAAGCACGGCTGCGACCGGCGCGGCGTGCGCGGCGCCGCCTGGGCGACCACCGCCAAATGGGCGCGCACCACCTTCCGCGGCCGCGATCCCGTCGACCGCATCAGCCAGCTGTTCGGCGTGCGACTGGCCCGCGACCTGCCATGACCGTCTCGCTGACCATCAACGGCCGCAAGCGGTCGATCGAGGCCGAGGCCGACATGCCGCTGCTCTGGGCGCTGCGCGACGACGCCGGTCTGAAGGGCACCAAGTTCGGCTGCGGCGTCGGCGTCTGCGGCGCCTGCACGGTGCTGGTGGACGGCGTCGCCATCCGCAGCTGCTCGGTATCGGTCGGCGATGTCGGCACCGCCCGGATCGTCACCATCGAGGGCCTGGCCGGGGACGGCGACCATCCGCTGCAAAAGGCCTGGATCGCCGAACAGGTGCCCCAGTGCGGCTATTGCCAGCCCGGCATGATCATGGCCGCAGCCGCGCTGATCGCCGAGACCCCCCGCCCGTCCGACACCGACATCAACGAGCAGATCACCAATGTCTGCCGCTGCGGCACCTACCCGCGTATCCGCCGCGCCATCCACCGCGCCGCCGCCGAAATGGCCAAGATGCCCGGATCGGCCAGCGCATGATCCTCGCCCGCCGCTCGGTCCTCGCCGGCCTCGCGCTCGCCGCCGCCACCGGCGCCCGAGCCCAGGCCGCCCGCGCCTATGACACCATCGTCATCGGCGCCGGGCTGAGCGGGCTGCGCACGGCGATGATGCTCGCCGAGGAAGGCCAGCGCGTCCTGATCCTCGAGGCCAGCCGCCGCATCGGCGGCCGCATCTTTACCCTCGACGCCCTGCCCGGCCACCCCGAGGCCGGCGCCAATAGCTTGCTCTCCGGCTATGGCCGCGCGCTCGATCTCTGCGCCACCCTCGGCCTGCCGCTGATCGACGTCAGCCCCCGCGCCAAGCTGGCCCGCACCGACCTCGTCATCGGCGGCGAGCGCATCACCATGGCGGACTGGAAGACCTCGCCGCGCAATCCCCTGCCCGAGGCGTGGCGCGCGCTGCCCCCCGCCGCCGTGCCGCTGACCATCGCCGGCAAGACCGCGACGCTCGAAGGCGAGGACTGGTGCGACCCGGCCAACGCCCCGCTCGACATCGGCATGGACAAGGCCCTGCAGCGGGCCGGCCTGTCCCCGGCGGCGATCGACCTCGCCTACAACACCAACCCTGGCTATGGCCGCGACGCCTCCGAGGTCAGCCTGCTCAACCTGCTGTTCGTCTCGAGCTTCTTCGCTACCCAGACCGCGTCCGGCGGCAAGGACCATGTCGTCACCGGCGGCAACCAGCGGCTGCCCGAGGCCATCGCCCGGACCATGAAGGCCGAGCTGCGCCTCGACACGCCGGTCGCCGCGGTGACGCAGGACAGCGCCGGCGTCGAGGTTCGCACCGCTGGTGGCGAGCGCCTGCGCGCCGCCCGTGTCGTCTGCGCCGTGCCGCTCGGCCCGCTCGGCCGCATCGCCTTCGATCCGCCGCTGCCGCCGCTCCATGCCGAGGCCGCGCGCAGCGTGCCCTATATGGCGATCCGCCAGGCGCATATCGTCGCCGATACGCCGTTCTGGACCGCCGACGCCCCTCCCGCCAGTCTGTGGACCGACCAGCCGGTCGGCACGTTGGCCGCCAATCGCGGCGGCGCCACCGACGCCGAGATCACCAGCTTCACCGCCTGGTCGCGCGGTGCGCTGGCCGAGACGCTCGATGCCATGCCCGGCGAAGATGCCTCCCGCCAGATCCTCGACGGCATCGCCCGGGCCTGGCCGGCGTCGCGCGGCCGGCTGCGCGTTGCCGCCACCCATAGCTGGAAGACCGGCCCCTGGCAGGGCGGCGCCTGGGCGGTGTGGAAGCCCGGCCAGGCCAGCCGGCTGCCGCGCTCGGTCGGCGCCGTCCACGGCCGTGTGCATTTCTGCGGCGAGCATAGCGCCCTGTCGGCGCGGGGCATGGAAGGCGCGCTCGAGTCGGCGGAGCGCGTCGCCGTCGAGATATTGTTGGCATAGCGGGGGCGAGCGAAAAGCGGATGGCAAGCACGGCACTTCCTGAAAGCGGCTCCCGGCTTCCGGCCGGGGACAAGCCGCTGTCGCTCGGCCTCAGCCTCGGCTTCGGCGTCGGCACCATCGGCGTGTCGATCATGCTCAACACCGTCACCACCTATTTCCCGGCGATGATGTCGACGGTGCTCGGCCAGTCGACGGCCATCGCCGGCGTGCTGCTGACGCTGTCCAAGCTCTACGACATCCTTGCCGACATATTGATCGGCACCCTGAGCGACCGCTCGCAATCGAAGCTCGGCCGCCGCCGGCCGTTCCTGGCCATCGGCGGCATCGTCTCGGCGGCGTCGTTCATGATGATCTTCATGCCGCCGGTGCTCGGCGACACGGCGCTGATCGCCTATATGGCGGTGGCGCTGATCCTGTATTCGACCGGCTATTCGCTGTTCAACGTCCCCTATCTGGCGATTCCCGCCGACATCAGCGACGACCCGCATGTCCGCGCCGGGCTGTTCTCCTTCCGCACCGCCTTTGTGGCGGTCGGCCAGCTGATCGCACTCGGCGGCGCCGCCGCGCTGATCGCCCAGGGCGGCGGCGATGCCGGCGGCTACCGGACGATGGGCATGGTGCTGGCGGCGGCGATCCTGGCGGCGATGCTCGGCTGCTTCTTCGGCACCGCATCGGCGCGCTGGGCGCCGCCCCGGCCGCGGGACCAGGCTCGCGTGCCCTTCCGCCAGACCGTGCGGATGCTGTGGGAAACCAAGCCGCTGGTCTGGTTGATCTCGGCCAAGATCCTGCAATATCTGTCGCTGGCCAGCGGCATCAGCACCAATCTGCTGTTCAAGCTCAACGTGCTGCAGATCGGCTATTCCGGGCAGGCGCAGTTCAGCGTGGTTTCCAACGTCTTCACCGCGCTGTCGATGCCGGTCTGGCTGCGGCTGGCCCGCCACTACGGCAAGAAGCGCTGCTACATGGCCGCCACCTTCCTCTATGCCTGTTCGACGCTGGTGTGGCTGTTCACCGGCTCGGGCATATCGAATCCGACCCTGTGGGCGATCGGCGCGGCAATGGGCGCCTTTTCGGGCGGCATGATCCTGCTCGGCCTCGCCATGCTATCGGACACCATGGCCTATGACCGGGCCCGCACCGGCCTGCGCCGCGAGGGCCTGTTCTCCAGCGTCTATGCGATCGTCGAAAAGGGCGCCTTTGCCATCGGCGCGCTGCTGGTCGGCTGGGCGCTCAGCCTCGCCGGCTATGTCCCCACCACCGGCGGCCGGCTCACCGACCAGCCGGCCAATGCAATTATTTCACTATACGCCACCAATACTGTTGTTCCTGCGTTTTTCCTGTTGCTTAGCATTTTCGCCATAAGTCGATACCAAATCGACGATAGAAAAACTGCCGTCGGGGCCGCATCTCGTTCTTGACGGGATCTTTCAACAACAACAGAGGGGTTAGAAAAATGACAAACTATCCTTGGAAATATGGGGCGGCATCGCTGGCCATCGTCATGGCGATGCCGGCCTTTGCCCAAACGGCGACGGCGGCCGGCGCCGCCAGCGATGACATGATCATCGTGACGGCCAGAAAGCGCGCCGAAGACATTCAGACCGTGCCGATCGCCATCGAAAGCTACACCGCCCAGGCACTGACCGAGCGCAACATCAACACCTTGGCCGATCTCAGCAACAACACCCCGGGCCTGGCCATCAACAGCATCGCTGGCGGCGCGCTGGTGACGATCTACATCCGCGGCCAAGCGCCGGCGAACACCAACAACGACCTCAACACCGAGGCCAATGTCGGCGTGTTCATCGACGGCATCTACCAGACCAGCCGCAACACCGTCGACATCATCTCGGTGCTCGATGTCGGCCAGCTCGATGTCGTCAAGGGCCCGCAGTCGGCGCTCTATGGCCGCTCCACCTTCGCCGGTGCGCTCGGCATTTTCACGCCGGCGCCGTCCGGCGAGCTTTCCGGTCGCATCGAAGGCACGGTCGGCACCAATGAGGATTACCGGGTACGCGGCAGCATTTCCGGCCCGCTGATCAAGGACAAATTGAACGCGCGGCTGAGCGCCGGCTATCTGCATTTCGGCGGGACGGCCGAGAACAAGCTCGGCGAGAATACTGGCGGCTACAAGAAATACGCCATCAGCGGCTCGCTGGAAGCCTTTCTCACCGACAGGCTGACCGCCCGCCTCAACGCCTTTGCCACCCATTCGGAAAGCGAAGTCGGCGGCATCCGGTTGGTCAAGCCCTCCGAAAACAACTGCGGTGCCACGGAATCCGTGACACAGTTCAAGGTGCTGCGTTGCGGCCCGCTGCAGACCGACCGGGTGATCAACGTCAGCCCGGATATTCCCGACACCACTTTCAGCAGCCAGCAGGTCTCGCTCGATCTGAACTATGAGGCCGATGCCTTCACGCTGGTCAGCGTGTCCGGCCTGACCTGGGCCAAGAACCGCACCTACAACGACTATGATGGCACCGGCGACGGCGAACTCATGGGCGTGTGCACGATTGCCGGCAGTGTCACCTGCGGCACCGGAAACCAGCCCTATAATCGAACCGTCCGCGTCAACATCCACACCTCGGCTCGCGAACAGGTGCAGACCTTCAGCCAGGAGCTGCGCATCCAGTCACCGGAAAGCAGCAAGTTCCAGTGGATGCTGGGCGGCTTCTATTTCAATTCCCGTATTCTGGACAGCTATAACCCGGGTGTCGATTCGCATATCATCGGTGGCCAGCTGCTGAACAGCAATGAGCGGATCGTCCAGATTTATCAGGGCCTTACTCCGCCGGGCACCGGTCCGATCGACGGCACGATCGCCGGTTTCCCGATCACGGCGCCCAACGTCTATCTGGCAACCAGCCGCGTCGAGGCGCGCACCCGGACGAGTTCGATCTTCGGCTCGCTCGGCTATGACTTCGGCCAGGTCCGCGTGTCTGCCGAAGCGCGCTACAATATCGACGACAAGGTAAGCCAGGCCTTCCTGCCGGTCGGGGGCGTGGCGCAGAATATCGAGCTTGCCAATGCCAAGACCCTGTTTCCGGTGCTCGGCAACCGGGGGGCGAACAAGTTCAAGAGCTTCACGCCGCGCTTCTCGATCGACTATCGTCCGACCAATGAGATCTTCCTCTATGCCACCGCTGCCAAGGGCGTCCGTTCGGGCGGGTTCAACAACCAGACGGCGGCTAATGCCGTGCTGCCGGAAGAGCTGGCCTATGATGAAGAGAAGAACTGGACGTACGAGGTCGGCCTGAAATCGAATTGGCTCGACAATCGCTTGCAGGTCAATCTTTCGGCCTTCCGGGTCGACTGGTCGGACATGCAGATCAGCGTGTTCACCGCCAATCCGCTGGCACCGCCACCGGCTGTCGTGATCATCGACAATGCTGGCCGCTATCGGGTCGAGGGTGTCGAAGGCAATATCGAAGTCCGGCCGACCGACATGTTCGGGTTCGGCGGCTCGTTCAACTTCTCCAACCCGCGCTTCCTGGCCGGATCCTATGATACGACCCGGCGGACCGCGTGCATCGTCGCCGGTGTGGCGCTGCCGCCCTGCGTCGCCGCGACCATCCAGGTTCCCGGCGGCACTGCGGTTGTCCCTGACCTTACCGGCAAGCGGACACCGCGTTCGGTGCGGACATCGTGGAACCTGCATGCCACGGCCAACATCCCGCTCGGCAATGATTGGCAAGCAACCGGCCGGGTCGATGTGAACTACACCGGCGATGCGTTTGTCGATCTGGTCAACTCCAGCTTCATCCCGTCGCGGACGCTGACCAACCTGCGGTTCGGATTCAACAACGACAAGTACAGCATCGCGGTGTTCGCCACGAACGTGTTCGACAAGATCTATGTCCAGAACGCGATCGTGCAGCCGCGTGCCAATTTGCCGTTCCTGATCCGCGTGCCGGAAGCGATCCAGGGCGAGCGTCGCCGGATCGGCGTGACCGCGGCCGCGCGGTTCTGATGCACTGACGGGAGCAGGCCCATGCAGCCAGACAGGAGACAATTCCTTGGCGGCATGGGCCTGGCCTTTGCGATGCCGGCGGCGGCGGCTTCGGCCCCGCCGCCGGCCTTTGCGCCCCTGGTTCCGGACGGGCGGCTGCCGGTCAACCGGGAGCGCGCCACGAGGCTGATGCGCGAGGCGGGCATCGATGCGCTGGTCGGTGTCAGCCCGGCCAACAGCTTTTACGCCACCAATTTCCGCAGCCTGCTGGCCGAGATGGGGCTGCCGATGGCGGTTGCCGGCATCATCCCGGCCGATCCGGTCAAGCCGGTTTTCGCCGTGCTGCCCAGCCTCGACATCCGCCGCGCCGCCGCCTCTTCGCGGGAATGGCCGGCGCTGATTGCCTATACCGCGATCAGGGACGCCGACCGCTACGCCACCGCCGCCGACTATGCCGATGCCCAGCCCCGGGTCATGCCCGGCTGGCCCGCCAACGGTGCGCTGACGCCGCGCGAAGCCCTGTGGGACCAGACCGAGAAGGCCCGCCCGCTGGCCGTGGCCGGCAGCGTCGAGCTGGGCGTCGCGCGGGCGCTGAGCGAGCTGGGGCTGGCGGGCGGGACCGTCGCCATCGATGAGCCCGGCCTTGCCGCGATGCTGCCGCATGTCGGGATGGGAGCCGTCAAGCTTCGGCCCGGCGACAACTTCTTCCTCCGCCTCCGCCAGATCAAATCCGCCGTCGAGATCGACCGGATGCGCGCCGTTGCCCGGCTCAACGACGGGGCCGCGATGGCGATGATCGCCCAGCTACGGCCGGGCATGACCCATGCCGATATTGAGGCGCTGTTCTTCGCCGAGGTGGTGCGGCGCGGCGGCCGGCCGGAGTTCGTCGTCGCCGGGATGACCGCCGGGCTCCGCAGCGAGCGGCTGGTGGCGCATGAGCCGTTCATGGTCGATTGCTGCGGCAATTTTGACGGCTATAGCGGCGACTATGCCCGCACCATTGTCCTCGGCACGCCGCCCACGTTGCTCATCAACCGCTCGAAGCGGCTGAGCGCCATCGCCCGGGCGCTGACCGCCGAGCTTCGCCCCGGCATGCGATATTCGGACATTTCGGCGCGCGGCCAGGCGATTGCCAAGGCCATGGGCGCCGACTGCGTGATCGGCGTTGGCCCGCACAGCGTCGGCCTCACGCACAGCGACGATCCCTGGCGCGACGACCTGCCCTTCAAGGCGCGGCTCGATGTGACGATGGAGCCGGGCATGGTCATCACCATCGACATGCCGACCCTCGAGCCCGGCTGGGGCTCGATGCACTTCGAAAGCCTGATCGTCATCAACAAGGATGGCGCCGAATGGCTGGGCCGCGATGACGATGTGCTGCACGAGGTGACGGTCTAGAAACCCCATGCTATCACGGCCGCACATGGTCGCGTCGCGTTCAGCAAAGCTGCCCCGGATGGGGGCGATGTTCACGCCGCAGACGCCGCGCGGCAAGCGCCGGTTGCGCATCGTCCGCAATGCCATGCTGGGCCTGCTGCTGGCCGTCTTTGCCGTCTGGCTGATCCTGTTCATCACCAAGGGGCGCTTCCTCAAGGGGCCGTTCGAGAGCATTTCCGGGTCTATTTCGGACCGGAACGTGACCGTAACCGGCGATTTCCAGCTCTATTTCGCGCCTTTTTCGATCAAGTTCGTCGCCGAAGGGCTGACGATCTCGAACCCCGAATGGACGACGCAGCCCAATCTGTTCGCCGCCGAGCGTGTCGACGCGACCATCGCCCCGCTGTCGCTGCTGTTCGGCCGCCAGCGATTCTACAGCCTGACGCTGGAGGGCGGACAGCTCGATCTCGAATGGGACGCTGCCCATGTCGCCAACAGCTGGACGTTCGGCGGCGAGGGCGAACCGTTCGAACTGCCGGTCATCGACCGCGCCCGGCTGCGCGGTACCCAGGTGCGCTACCGCGATCCGCAGCTGGAATTCCTCGCCGACCTGACCTTCGCTACGGTCGAATCGCAGCAGGCGCGGATCGAGGACGAGCTGCGCTTCACCGGCAACGGGCGGCTGCGCCAGACCGATTTCACCCTGCGCGGCGCGCTGCTCAGCCCCAACGAGACGGTGGCGCGCGGCGAGAACCGGCTCGTCGTCCAGGCCGATGCCGGCCGCGACCGGATCGACATCACCGGCACGCTGCCCAGCCTGGCCGATGTCGAGAATGTGCCGCTGGCCGTCGCCGCCAAGGGTCGCAACGCCGCCGAGCTGCTCGGCATCATCGGCATCGTCATCCCGGATACGCGCCGCTATGCGCTCACTGCCCAGCTGATCAAGCGGGGCATGGCCTGGGGCTTCACCGGGATGAAGGGCCGCTTCGGCGACAGCGACATCCGCGGCCGCTTCACCATCGAGACCGGCCGGCCCCGCGTCCATATCGATGCCGATCTGGCCACTACGACGCTCGATATCGTCGATGTGGCGCCGTTCATCGGCTATAATCCCGATCTGGTGGCGACAAGCGGTTTCGAGGCCGCAGCCGCCCAGACCGGCGCCGGGCCGAAGCGGCTGCTGCCTGACGCCACGCTGCGCGCCGAGGGCCTGCGGATCTTCGATGCCGATGTCCGTTACAAGGTCGCCAAGGTCCGCTCGGACAGCATTCCGGTGTCCGATGTCGCTGTCACCGTCGCGCTCGATGACGGGCTGCTGACGCTGTCGCCGTTCGCCTTCACCATGGCGCGCGGCAAGGTGGAGGCCGACATTGCCATCGACTGGCGCCGCATGCCGGCGCGGACCCGCTATGACATACGCCTTGGCACGACGCCGATGGCGCAGCTGCTGGCCGGCTTCGGCGCCGTCGAGGCCGGCACCAGCGGCGTCGTCCGGGGGCGGATGGAGCTGGTCGGCGACGGCGACACGCTGCACGCCTCGCTCGGCACCTCGCGCGGCCGCATTGCCTTCATCATCCCCAAGGGCACCTTCTGGACGCGCAACATCGAGCTGTCCGAGCTGGATATCGGCACCTTCGTCCAGAAGATGTTCCAGGACCAGCTGAAAGAGCCGGTGCAGATCAATTGCGGGCTGGTCGCCTTTACGGTGCGCAAGGGCGTGGCGGCGACCGATCCGATCCTCATCGATACCAACAAGAATGTCATCCTCGGCCGCGGCGGCTTCAGCTTCGACAGCGAGCAGCTGGACCTTGCCTTCAAGGCGGATGCCAAGAAGTTCAGCCTGTTCTCCGGTCAGTCGCCGGTGGCGCTGAAGGGTAATTTCGTCGCCCCCGGTCTGGTGGTGATCACGCCGGAGCTGCTGGGCCGCGCCGGGGTGGCCGTCGGGCTGGCGGTGGTGGCGACGCCGCTGGCGGCCGTGCTGTCCTTCGTCGATATCGGCGATGCCAAGGCTGCTGCCTGCGGGCCGGTGCTCAGCGGTGCCACCGCCACCGAGCAGCGCACCACCGGCGGCAAGCCCCGCAAGGACGTCGGCGACGGAACCCTATAAGCCGAGCGCGCCGGGGTTCATCAGCCCGGCGGGATCGACCCGCGCCTTGATATCCCGCAGCATCTGCTCGGCCGCCGCATCGCGCTCCCGCAGCCAGGGATAGAGCTTGCCGATCTGGAGGTGGACGCCGCCATGGTCGAAGGCGATGTCGATCATCAACTGGCGCAGCGTTACCGCCAGCGCCCGCGCCGCCGGATCGGCGGGCCGGTGCTGCGCCGGCGCCAGCACCGCTGCCGCGCTGTGGCGGCGATGGAATGCATCGGCGGCATCATCCCAGGCGATCACCGGTTCATAGAGAAAGCCG
The DNA here is from genome assembly GCF_051860865.1 of Polymorphobacter sp. Lineage (GTDB taxonomy): Bacteria > Pseudomonadota > Alphaproteobacteria > Sphingomonadales > Sphingomonadaceae > Sandarakinorhabdus. The sequence continues at coordinate 32,456 of NZ_JBIMKZ010000032.1, forward strand.
GTGGTGCCGATGGTGGAGAACACCGGCGTTACGGTCATGTTGCTGGCCGCCATTGCGGCGCGATGCGGCGCCACCGCCGCCTCGAACGCCCGGTGGAAGGCCATCACCTGCGAGTGCGGCAGCACGGTGCTTGGCGGCAGCTGGCGCTGGCCGCTCGGCGACAGCATGTCATAGGCGAGGAAGGGGTCGGCCCGCAGCATAGTGGGCACGGTGTTGGCGATCTCGATGCCGTGCCCGCCGACCGCCTGCCGCACCGCCTCCGCCTGGCCGGCGACCATCGCCTCGTTCAGCCCCTCGACGATATAGTGGAAGGTGAAATCGGCCGCCTCCAAAAAGCGCCGGCCGGCCATCGCCGCCTGCGCCATCCGCTTCAGCCCGGTGACGATCCCCGGCGCGGCGCGACCGATCTTGCCCAGCGCCTTAAGGTCGGCGAGCAGCGAGGGCGGGCCGGAGGCGGCCGCGGCGCGCGCCGCGAACATGCCCAGCGCCTCGGACACCACGCCCAGCCGCGCCACCGCCGAGGCGGCCTCGATCCCGGCCTCTAGCGACGCGAAGCCGAACGACAGGCCGAGCGCGTGTGCCGGCCGGCTGATCAGGCGCAGGGTGACAGCAGTTTTGACGCCGAGCGCGCCGCAGTCGCTGCAGAAGATCCCGGTCAGGTCCGGCCCATAGTTGCGGAAGAAGGGCGGGTGGCCGGGCTGGCCGGAGGCGCCGGTCCGCACGCGCGTGCCATCGGCGACGATAATCTCCAGATCGAGGACGGTTTCCGAGGACACGCCGTAGCGGGCCGAGCCCCAGCTGATCGAGCCCTGCGAGATCGACCCGCCGACCGTTGCGTTGCGCCCCGAGAACGGTCCCCAGAAGGCGGTGCGCAGGCCCAGCGGCGCGAGTGCGATATCGAGCGCCGCCCAGGTGCAGCCGGGCTCGACGGTGACGTACATGTCGGTGGCGTTGATCTCGACGATCCGGTCCAGCCCGCGCAGATCAAGGGTGATGCCGGGCCGGGTCGGCAGATAGCCGTCGGTATAGGAATAGCCGCCGCCGCGCGGGAAGATCGCCAGCCCCTGCCCGGTCGCCGCGCCGATGACGCGGGCGAGCTGGTCCGTGGTCTGCGGACGGACGACGGCGAGCGTCGGCAGGCCGGCGCGGAAATAATCCTGGGAGAAATATTCGACCTCCCCGGCGTCCTCGATCACGCCATCACGTCCGACGACCGCGACCAGCGCCTCGATCGCCAGCAACTGCCGGTCGTCCGTATCTGCCATGTCCGCGTTCCATCCCCCTGCGCCTGCCATTATCAGCCATGGCCGCGCCCGGCCTGTCAACGAGCCAGGATGTCCCGGCCGGCTGGACATCGGCGGCGTTTGCCGGAATATCGAGGCATCGGCGCAGGCCATGGGGGAGACTGACATGTTGAAGGGCGGGATCGCCGTGATCACCGGCAGTTCGTCGGGAATTGGCGCCGGGGTGGCGGTGGCCTTTGCGCGCCACGGCGCCGGCGGCATCGTCATCAACTATCCGACCGAATCCGAGGCCGGGCAGGCCGGCGCCGTGGTGGCGGCGGTCGAGGCCGAGGGCGGCGCCGCCATCGCCGTCCAGGCCGATGTGGCGGCGGAAGACGGCGCGACGGCGCTGGTGGCGGCGGCCGAGGACCGGTTCGGCCGCATCGACATTCTCGTCAACAATGCCGGGATCGCTCATACGGCCCCGGTGGAAGCCATGCCGGTCGATATCTGGGACCGGGTGCTTGCCGTGCATCTGCGCAGCACCTTCCTGATGACCCGGCTGGTGCTGCCCGGCATGTATGCGCGCGACGCCGGGCGGATCATCAACACCGCGTCGCAGCTGGCCTACAAGGGCGCGCCCGGCCTGTCGGCCTATACCGCGGCCAAGGGCGCCATGCTGTCCTTCACCCGCTCACTGGCGCTGGAGATCGGCACGCGCGGCGTCCGGGCCAATTGCGTGGCACCGGGCGCGACCCGGACGGCGATCCTCGACAGCGTCGACGCCGAAGTGCTCGAGGCCGTCCGCGCCGCGATCCCGACCGGGCGGATCGCCGAGGTTGCCGACATCGTGCCGGCCTATGTGTTCCTGGCGTCTGACGGCGGCCGGCATTTCCAGGGCCAGTGCCTGAGCCCAAACGGCGGCGACCAGTTCCTCTAGGTCGTGAACAGCGCCATCTGGCTGGAGCCGCCGAGGCGGGGGTGCTGGCCGGCGATATCGGTGCAGGCAATGGCATAGCCATGGCGCGCCGCCACCGCCTCGGCCCAGCGCCGGAACCGCGCCCGGTCCCATTCGAAACGGTGGCCGGGATGGCGAAAGCGGTGCGGCGGCACGCCAAGCAGGCCGTTGAATTCGGCATTGGGCGTGGTGATCACGATCGTTGGCGGGCGCATCCGGGTGAACAGCGCCCGCTCGAGCGCCGACAGTTCAGCGGGCTCCAGATGCTCGATGGTCTCGATCAGCGCCGCGCAGTCATAGCCGTCGAGGCCGGTGCCATCGGTCATCGAGCCGTGCAGTATCTCGACCGGCGTGTTCGATCCCAGACGGCCGAGACGCAGCCGCAGCCGGGCCAGTGCCTCGGCCGAGACATCGACGCCCGCCAGCCGCTCGATCCGCGGGGAGACGGCGAGCCGGCACAGCAGGTCCCCGTCCCCGCAACCGAGATCGGCCACCGATGTGGCGCCGCACGCCTCGATCGCCGCCATTGCCGCATCCAGGCGCTGCTCGTGCCACCAGCTTGTCACGGGCGGTTTGATTGTGGCGCACGGCTGTGCGAAGGTGATAGCCATTTCATAGATATCAAAGAGTTATTCGATATGAGGGGTTGTCGGCCAGACAATTTTGCCGGGCCGGCGGGACCGGCATGATCGAGACCCTCGCGGCCTTTGTCGAGGCGCATAGTGCCGGCATCGGCCTGCTGGTGCTGGTGCTGCTGTTCGCCGCCTTCATCAGCGAGCGTTTTCCGCCCGTTGTTGTGGGCGTGACCGGGGTCGCCGTGGTGATGGCGCTGGGCTTCGCATCGGTGGCCGATGTGCGCGCGGTGTTCTCCAATGCGGCACCGGTCGCCATTGCGGCGCTGTTCGTACTGTCGGGCGCGCTGGTCCGCACCGGGGTCATCGAGGCGGTGATGGGCGTGCTGGTGCGGCGTGCCGACCAGCGGCCGAAGCGGGTGCTGGCCGAGGTGTTCGGCGGCGCGCTGCTGACCGCCGGCGTCGTCAACAACACGCCGGTGGTGATGGTGCTGATCCCGGTCGTGCAGCGGCTGAGCCGGGTGCTGGGGGTGGCGGCGACTCGGCTGCTGATCCCGCTGTCCTATCTTGCCATCCTCGGCGGCACGCTGACGCTGGTCGGCACCTCGACCAACCTGCTGGTCGATGGCGTGGCCCGCAGCCTCGGCGAGCCGGCGTTCGGCATCTTCGAGATCAGCGGCGTCGGGCTGGCCACCGCGCTGGC
>NZ_JBIMKZ010000033.1:0-35752 GCF_051860865.1 Polymorphobacter sp.
CCCCCCTGAGCTGATCCCTAGATTAGTCCTCGTAGCCGCAGGCGCCGCGCATGAAGCGGATGGTCTCACGCTCGATGCGCTGGTGCTCGGCCGGGTCGTTGGTGGCGAACAGCCGGTCGATCGCTTCACCAACAAAATTGTGGGTGAAGGCAGCGGCCAGGTCGATCTCGACGCCGGTGACGCCGCGCTTGGCGAAGGCGGCGTGCATGTGACGCTCGATCCATTCCACCACCGTGTCCTTGGCGGCATGGTAGAAGGGCTCGACATCGGCGTTGGTGGCGAGCTTCTTGCGCGGGCTGGGCTCGCAGCCTTCGCCGGTCATCCCTTCCCACATGGTATTGGTGCGGCAGAATTCGAAGACGCGGGGTACGGTGATGTTCGGGTTCAGGTCCTCCAGCGCGTCATCGCCCTGCATGTACTCGATCATCAGCCGGCCGTGGCGAACGCCGAGCTCGGCAAGTAGCTTCTGCTTGGAGCCGAAATGATAGAAGATAGAGCCTTCCGAGACATCGGCCTCACGGGCGATGTCGGCGGTGCCCGTGGCGGCGAAACCCTTGGTCGAGAACAGTCGGTAGGCGGCAGCGAGCACGCGGCTCTTGGTCTCCGCCGGATCATAGCGACGGGAACGACTGTCCTGTCGATCGCCGCTGCTGGTATCGATGGCGCGTGTTGCCACTGGCTGTTTTCCTTGTGCGACCGGATGCTGGTTCTATACGTTTTCAATCGAGATTGTGTCAAAAATTGATGAAATAAGGGAGCGACGGGCATGAACGCGATGTCTGGCGGCCCGGTCGACGCGATCGATGGCTGGTATTGGTCTGGCGATGGCCTGCGGCTGCATTATCGGGAATGGCCAGGTCCGGCGGCGCGGCCGGCGCTGCTGTGCCTGCCGGGGCTGACGCGTACCGCGGCCGATTTCGAGGCGCTGGCCCGCCGGCTGGCCGGGGCCTGGCGGGTGGTGGCGGTGGATCTGCGGGGGCGTGGCGAATCGGCCTGGCCGAAGGATTCCCTGTCCTATGTGCCGCTGACCTATCGGCTCGATATCGGGCGGCTGATCGATGTGGCCGGACTCGACCGGTTCGTAGTGATCGGCAGCTCGGTGGGCGGACTGCTGGCGATGCAGCTAACGACAGCGCACCGGGCGGCGCTGGCCGGAGTGATATTGAACGACATCGGCCCCGAGGTAGCGGCGGACGGGATGGCGCGGCTGCGCGCCAATGTCGGGCGCGGCGGCAGCTGGCCGACGTTTGTGCATGCGGCGCGTGACCTCGCGGCGCGCAACGCTGGCATCTACCCGGGCTGGCAGCTGGCCGACTGGCTGGGCTTTGCCCGGCGGCTGTGCCGGGTGTCGGCGACCGGGCGGATCGTCTTCGATTATGATCCGCGCATCGCCGAGCCGTTCCGGCTGCCCGGCCATGATGCCGGGGCCGACCATTGGGCGGCGTTCGAGGCGCTGCGCGGGCTGCCGGTGCTGAGCCTGCGCGGGGCGCTGTCCGACGTGCTGAGCGGCGAGGTGCAGGCGCGGATGGCGGGGCGGTTGCCGGGGCTGCGCACGGCGGTGGTGCCCGGCGTCGGCCATGCGCCGAGCCTGTCCGAACCGGCGGCGGTGACGGCGGTGGACGCGCTGCTGGCGGCGGTGCTGGAAGGCCACGGCGGGGGAGACGAATGAAGCGCCGTCAAAAAATCTGTTGATTTGTCCGGACAACCTGCGTTAGCGGCGAATTCATGGCGTCAGAAAGACGCGGTGAATAACGGGGGGATTCAGATGATCGACACGACATGGGTATCGCGCTCGATGCTGGCGGCGCTGCTGGCGGCGTCGGCAGCGCCGGGACTGGCTCAGGCCATCGCCGAGGGAGCGGCCGCGGACAGCGGCGAGATCATCGTGACGGCGCGCAAGAAGGAGGAGCGGCTGCAGGACGTGCCATTGACCATCACCGTCGTCGGCCAGGAGCAGATTACCCGGGCCAACCTCGACAACATCAACGACCTGGCATTCCAGACACCGGGCTTCTCGTTCCGCCAGGGCTTCGGCCGCACCGGCGGCGGCGGCGGCGCCGGGGTGCGGCCCTCGGTGCGCGGCATGTCCAGCGTGGTGGGGGCGCCGAATGCGGCGTTCTTCGTCGACGGGGTGTTTGTGTCCGACAATATCGGCTCGTACCAGCTCGACAATCTGGAGCGGGTGGAGGTTATCAAGGGGCCGCAATCGGCGCTGTTCGGGCGGCAGACCTTTGCCGGCGCGATCAACTTTGTCACCCGGCGGCCGACCAACGACCTGCAGGGGCGGCTGCAAGTGACGCTGGGCGAGTTCAAGAACCATGAAGTCTCGGGCTATCTCTCCGGCGCGCTGGTGCGCGACGTGCTGAAGGCCGAGATCAATGGCCGCTATTATAATTTCGGCGGCGACTATGTGAACGCCGACAATGGCAAGCGCGAGCTGGGGGCGCAGCGCAGCTTCAATATCGGGACGACGCTGGTGTTCACCCCGTCCGACAATTTCGAGGCGGTGCTGCGACTGGGCTACAATAATGACGAGGATGGCGGCTACGTCTATAATTTCCAAGGGTCGGGGAAGAACAACTGCTTCCCGGCGCCGATCGTCGGCAGCGTGCCCTTCCCGCGCACCAACACGGCGCGGCGCGACTTCTACTGCGGCGAGGTACAGACGCTGCCGAGCTATGCCTATAATATCGACGAGATCCGCTCGGCCGGCTTCAACGGGCTCGACCGGGAATTCTACAGGTCGTCGCTCCAGTTGAACTACACGACCGACGAGGGCTGGGCGTTCACCTCGATTTCGGCGTTCAACCATAATGAGTCCGTGGTCGGGCAGGACAATACGCTGCTGCCGAGCGCCAACCCGGCCTTTGCCGTGGACCAGAGTAAGAACCGCGATTGGCAGCAGGAACTGCGCGTCGCTACGCCGCAGGACTGGAAGGTGCGGGCGCTGGCTGGCGGCTATTATTTCCAGCAGGACGATCTGGGCGGCTTCCAGTTCACCAACACCAACCGCACCCGCCGGCCGTTCGACAGCAACCAGGGCGTGCGCAGCTATGCGCTGTTTGGGATGGTCGAGGCGGATGTGACCGAGCGGCTGACGATCAGCGCCGAAGGGCGGTACCAATGGGAGACGATCCGCGATTCGTCGCGGACGCTTGGCGTGGAGGGCCAGCCGGCACCGGTGCCGACCGGACTGCGCGAGGCGAAGTTTAAGGCATTCCTGCCGCGCGCCACCATCGCCTATGAGGTGTCATCGGCGCTGAATCTGTTTGCGACCGCGGCCAAGGGCAACAAGCCGGGCGGATTCAACGCATTGCCCAACGACGGCATTGCCGCCGACAATCAATTCTTCCGCGACCAGGGCTTCGATGTGTTCCGTGAGGAAAGCGCCTGGAGCTATGAGGTGGGGGCCAAGGGCCGGGTCGGCGCGATCAACGTATCGGTGGCCGGCTTCTACATCGACTGGTCGAACCAGCAGCTGAGCCGGGGCGAGGCCTATACGAGGACCAATGGCACGCCGAACAGCGTGGTGTTCATCCAGAACGCCGGCAAGTCCGAGATCAAGGGCTTCGAGGTGGATGTCAGCGGCAACCCGACGCCGTGGCTGTTCCTGCGCGGGGCCTATACGTTCGTCGATGCGCGCTTCAAGGAATTCTATGACGATACCACCGAGGAAATCTACGACACCGATGGGCGGCCGGGGCGGCTGCGCGGCGGCGCACGGAACCCGCTTGATCTCGACAAGCTGGAAGGCGATGTCAGCGGCAACCGGCTGCCACAGACGCCGCAGCACCAGTTCGTGCTCACCGGGCAGATCCAGGCGCCTGTCAGCGACGGGCTGTCCGGCTTCCTGCGTGGCGACCTGGCCTATGAGAGCAAGCGCTACAGCCAGGTCGACAATCTCAACTGGGCCGGGGACAGCTACAACCTTAACGTCAATGTCGGGCTGGAAGGCAAGAACTGGAACGTCACTCTGTTCGCCCGCAACCTGCTGGACGACAAGACGCCGCTGGTGGTGACGCGACTGCTCGACTTCAACCGGCTGCTCACGCGAGTGAATCCGCTGACCGGGCTGAACCAGACAACCTTCTTCCGTGACTTTGCAGTGTCGGCGCCGCGGCGGCGGCAGTTCGGTGTCGTGCTCGGCACCCAGTTTTAGGGGAGGATGCCGGTGTCCCTGCGCAATACAGCGACGCGCTGGGGTACCGGCGCCAAGTTATTCCACTGGACGATGGCGGTGCTGATCATCGGCACGTCGCTGTTCGTGCTGCATGTGAATGACAGCATGCCGTGGTTTAAATCGTCGCCGCTGTTCTTCATCACCTATATCCATTGGCACAAGGCGCTGGGGCTGCTGGCGCTGCTTCTACTCGTTGGGCGGTGGCTGTGGCGGCGGGACAATGTGGTGCCGGTGACGGCGCCGCTGACGCCGGTGGAGCATCGCTGGTCGCACCGGGTGCATATCGGGCTGTACGGGCTGATGCTGATCGTGCCGCTTTCGGGCTGGATTGCCTCATCGGCATTCGGCAGCGGCACCAATGTCTTCGGGCTGTTCACCATTCCGCCGATCATCCCGAAGACGAAGCCGCTGGTGGGGCCGGCCTATTGGGTTCACTTCGGGCTGGCCTGGGGGTTACTGGCGCTGGTCTCGGCGCATGTGTTCGCGGCGTTCTGGCACCATGACCGGCGCAGGGACAATGTGCTGCGCGCCATGTGGTTCGGACAGGCTCAGCCGCGCCAACCCTCGAAGGGCAGCAGTGCCGCATAGGTGGCGAGCGGGGCCTGGCGGCGGATGTGGGCGCGGGCGAGGAAGGCATCGGCGACAATGCAGGCCTGTTGCTCGATTCCATAGGCGCGCAGTGGCTTACCCGGCACCAAGGTGTAGCGGTAGCGCGCGAACGGCAGGCGGCGAAGGATCAGGTTGATGCCGCTCTGGTGCTGCCAGACATGGGTCATCTCGTGAATAAAAAAGGCCTGGGTGAGCAGATCCTGCGTGGCGAAACAGGGCTGCCAGGCCGAGCCCTCGGGGTGGCACCAGATATGGCCATCGGGCGCCATGGTGATGTGCCGGGGTTGCAGCCAGAACCATTTCCGGCGCCGGATGGTAACCGGCGCCGGATCGAGCGCGGGGCCGAAGACGCTGGCGACCAGCGCGGTTTCGGCCCGGGTGAGCGGTCGCTGGCTGCTCAATGGCCAGCGTGAGGATTTGCGGCGGGCTTGGGAGCGGTGCCCGGCTTGCGGACTTCGGCGTTGGTCGTGATTCGAGCGCCGCTGCTGAACACCAGGGTGATCGGGATCGTTGCCGGCGGGGCCTTTAGATCGAAGAGCATCAGGTGCTTGCCGCTTGGAGCGAAGGTGACGGTCTCGTTGGCGGCGACGTCGAGGCCATCGAGCTTCTGCATCCGCATGACGCCGCCGGTCATCGACATGGTGTGGATCTCGACGCGGGCGTTCTGGGCGACGGCTTCCACCAGACGATCGGGGCGCGCGCCGTTCTTGAACGTGAAATAACCGGCGGCCGGGCGGCCGGGGGCCGGGTTGACCCGCACCCAGGCGTCCTTGATGCCATCGGCGGCCGGGGCGGCCGTGGCGGGGGCGGCGAGGATGAGCATGGCGAGCATCAGCGCAGGTACGGCAATGATAGGAGCGCGTGACATAGACAGACTCCGGTCGGGGGTTCTTGCAGGGTGAAAACCAGCTTCCTATATCCGCTTCACCTGAACATTGCATGTCGGACGATGGGTCGCGTTGCCTTGTGGGGCGTGGCCGCACGGGCCGGAAACAAGAGGAAGAAGCATGGCCAAGGTTATCGGAATCGATCTGGGTACCACCAACAGCTGCGTCGCCGTGATGGAAGGCAGCCAGCCGAAGGTCGTGGAGAACACCGAGGGCGCGCGCACGACGCCAAGCCAGGTGGCATTTTCCAAGGACGGCGAGCGGCTGGTCGGCCAGCCGGCAAAGCGCCAGGCGGTGACCAACCCCGAGAATACTATCTTTGCCGTGAAGCGGCTGATTGGCCGTCGTTTCGACGATCCACTGACCCAGAAGGACGCCGGGCTGGTGCCGTACCGCATCGCCAAGGGCCCGACCGGGGATGCCTGGGTCAACGCCGGCGGCCAGGATTACAGCCCGTCGCAGATTTCCGCCTTCATCCTGCAAAAAATGAAGGAAACCGCCGAGGCCTATCTCGGCGAGACGGTGACGCAGGCAGTGATCACCGTGCCGGCCTATTTCAACGACGCCCAGCGCCAGGCGACAAAGGACGCCGGCAAGATCGCCGGCCTCGAAGTGCTGCGCATCATCAACGAGCCGACCGCGGCGGCGCTGGCCTATGGCCTCGACAAGCGCGGCGATGCCAAGACCGTGGCCGTTTATGACCTTGGCGGCGGCACCTTCGACGTGTCGGTGCTCGAGCTGGGCGACGGCGTGTTCGAGGTGAAGTCGACCAGCGGCGACACCTTCCTCGGCGGTGAGGACTTCGACGCCAAGCTCGTTGAATTCCTGTCGGCCGACTTCAAGAAGTCCGAGGGGATCGACCTGACCAAGGACAAGCTGGCGCTGCAGCGGCTGAAGGAGGCTGCCGAAAAGGCCAAGATCGAGCTGTCGTCCTCGGCCTCGACCGAAGTGAACCTGCCCTTCATTACTGCTGACGCTACCGGGCCGAAGCATCTCGTCAAGTCGATCACCCGCACCGACCTCGAGAAGCTGGTGCTCGACCTGATCGAGCGGACGCGCAAGCCGTGCCTCGACGCCATCTCTGAAGCCGGGGTGAAGGCCAGCGACATCGACGAGGTAATCCTCGTCGGCGGCATGACCCGTATGCCGCGCGTGCGCCAGTTCGTGAAGGAGCTGTTCGGCAAGGAGCCGAACACCAGCGTCAACCCGGATGAAGTCGTCGCCATGGGGGCGGCGATCCAAGCCGGCGTGCTGCAGGGCGATGTAAAGGACGTGCTGCTGCTCGACGTGACGCCGCTTTCGCTCGGCATCGAGACGTTGGGCGGGGTGTTCACCCGGATGATCGACCGCAACACCACGATCCCGACCAAGAAGAGCCAGACCTATTCGACGGCCGACGACAACCAGTCGGCAGTGACGATCCGGGTCTTTCAGGGCGAGCGCGAGATGGCGGCCGACAACAAGATGCTCGGCCAGTTCGATCTCGTCGGCATTCCGCCGGCGCCGCGCGGTATCCCGCAGATCGAGGTGACCTTCGACATTGATGCCAATGGCCTTGTCTCGGTTTCGGCCAAGGACAAAGGCACCGGCAAGGAGCAGCAAATCCGCATCCAGCCGTCCGGCGGGCTGTCCCCGGCCGACATCGACCAGATGGTCAAGGATGCCGAGCGCTTTGCCGAGGATGACAAGAAGCGTCGCGCCGTCGCCGAGGCCCGCAACCAAGCCGATGCGATGATCCACCAGACCGAGCGCCAGCTCGGCGAGCATGGCGACAAGGTGGATGCCAGCGTGAAGGCCGAGATCGAGTCCGCGCTGGCCGATGCCAAGGGCGTGCTGGAGAGCGGCGATGCCGAGGCGATCAACGCCAAGGCGCAGGCGCTGTCGATGGCGGCGATGAAGCTCGGCGAGGCGATCTACAAGGCCGAGCAGGCGTCGGCAGCTTCCCCGGGCGCCGAAGCCCCGGCCGATGACAATGTCGTCGATGCCGAATTCTCCGACGTCGATCCCAACGGCGACGACAAGAAGTGATCTTCAACACGAGGGGCGGTAGCGCGAGCTGCCGCCCCTTCGGCTGTTGGCGGGGGCCCGGGCGGCGATGAGCACCGAAATCGATTATTACGAGTTGCTCGAATGCGAGCGCGGCGCCGACGATTCGACGCTGAAGAGCGCCTATCGGCGGCTCGCCATGCGCTGGCATCCAGACAAGAACCCCGGCGACGGCGCCGCCGAACAACGCTTCAAGGCGATCAGCGAAGCCTATGAGGTGCTGAAGGACCCGCAGAAGCGCGCCGCCTATGACCGCTATGGCCATGCCGCCTTCCAGCAGGGCGGCGGCGGCGGCGGGCCCCAGGATTTTGGCGGTTTCTCCGACATCTTCGAGAACATATTCGGCGAGTTCATGGGCGGTGGCGGCGGCCGGCAGCGGCGCAACGGGCCGGCGCGCGGTGCCGACCTGCGGTATGACCTTGAAATGACCCTTGAGGAGGCGTTTGCCGGCAAGGCGGCGCAGCTCGAGGTGGAAACCGCGGTCAATTGCGAGCCGTGCGGCGGCACCGGCGCCAAGCCCGGCACCTCGGCGCGCACTTGCTCGACGTGCGGCGGCCAGGGCCGGGTCGGCATGCGGCAGGGGTTGTTCATGGTCGAGCGCACCTGCCCGGCGTGCCATGGTACAGGCCAGATCATCGCCGACCCTTGCGACAGCTGCGACGGCGCCGGGCGCGTCGAGAAGCGCCGGACGCTCAACGTCAATATTCCGCGCGGGGTTGATGACGGGACCCGCATCCGCGTCGCCGGCGAAGGCGAGGCCGGGATGCGCGGCGGGCCGCGCGGCGACCTCTATATCTTCGTCCACATGAAGGCGCATTCGCTGTTCAAGCGCGACGGCACCACCCTGTTCGCGATCGCACCGATCTCCATCACCACCGCCGCCCTGGGCGGCGAGATCGAGGTGCCGGGATTGGACCGCGATGTCGCCGTGGTGCGAATTCCGCACGGCACCCAGACCGGCAAGCAGTTCCGGGTGCGGGGGCGCGGGATGCCGGCGCTGCACGGCGGCAACCCCGGCGGCGGCTTCGGCGACCTCGTCGTGCAGATCGAAGTCGAGACGCCGGTCAAGCTGACCAAGCGGCAGCGCGAACTGCTGGAGGAATTCCAGACGCTGGAAGCGGCCGAAGGCGGGCGCAATACGCCCAAACAGTCGGGGTTCTTCGACAAGCTGCGTGGGGTTTGGAACGAGCTGACGGACTGAAAAGGCCGTCGGCGGCTGGGGGCCAGGCCCCCAGACCCCATTTGGGGGCTCGGTCCTCTACAATTTTGGCCTGAACCCGTTTCTGGGGTCCGGGGGCTGAGCCTCCGGCGGCCGGAGGCCCCTATGCGACCGCCGCCGCTGCGCCGACCAGCCCGGGCTCGGCGAGCAGTAGGCGGCTGACCGGGAGGCGGGCGAGGTGGCTGGCGAAGCGGCCCTTGTCCAGGAAGCGATCGACGAAGACCGGGTGGTTGAGGCGTTCGCCGAGGCGCTGGCCGAGGCCGCCGGCGATGACCACGGCGGAGGCGCCCTGGGCGAGCGCGACGTCGCCGACAAAGCCGCCGAACAGCGCGAGGAAGCGTTCAAGCGTGGCGGCGGATTCCGAGGTTTCGCCTTCGAGCACCTCGGCCCAGAGCGATTGCTGATCGATGGCCGGGGCGCCGCCCATGGCGAGATGGATGGGGGCAAGGCCGGCGCCGGAGAGCAGCCGCTCCGAGCTGACGCGGCCGGAGAGGCCGCGGCGCATAGCGGTGAGCAGCAGGTCCTCGAGCCCATCGGTGGGCGCGAAGCCGATATGGCCGGCCTCGGTGGTGATGACGTGCTGGACACCGGCGATGCGGACCAGCATGGCGGCGCCGAGGCCGGTGCCCGAACCTGCATTGGGGCCGATGACGCTGATGACGCCATTGGCCGGCAGCGGCGCGCGGGGGCCGCAGATATGGGCGAAATCGCGCGGGCCGGCGATGGCGACGGCGTGAGCGACGCTTTCGAAATCGTTGAGCAGGCGGACGCTGGGGATGCCAAGCGCGCCGGGCAGCTCCGCGGGGCGGATGGTCCAGGGGTTGTTGGCGAGGCGGACCTCGGCGCCGGGTTCGGAGGCGTTGAGGGGAACGGCGACGGCGAGTGCGGCGAGCGACGACAGCGGCTGGTCGAGGCTGGCGGCGAAGCGGCTGACGGCGTCCTCCAGGCTGGGATGGGCGGCGGTGATGGTGGTGGTGACCGGGCCGAGCGCCGGGCGAACGCCGGGGCCGACGCGGGCCAGCGCGAAACGGGCATGGGTGCCGCCGATATCGGCGACGGCAACGGTCCGGGCCGAGGTGCTGGCGGCGGCGCGAGCGGAGGGGGGCGCCATCAGTCGTGCCAGCTGACGCCGTCGCGTTCGGTCAGCGCGATGGCGGCGTTCGGCCCCCAGGTGCCGGCGGCATAGTGGCGCGGGGCATGGCCGGCGGCGGCCCAGCCGGCGCGAATGGCATCGATCCAGGCCCATTGCGCCTCGACCTCGTCGCGGCGGACGAACAGCGTCTGCCGGGCCTCGATCAGATCGAGCAGCAGCCGCTCATAAGCGATGCGGCGGCGGCTCTCGGCAAAGGCGTTGGCGAGGCCGATATCCAGCGGGATGGCGCGCAACTTGAGGCCATCACGATCGAGGCCGGGGCTCTTGGCCATCATTTCTAAGCGGATGTTCTCTCCGGGCTGGAGGGTGATGACAAGCGTGTTGGCCTGGAGCGGGGCGGCGCCGAAAATGCTGTGCGGCACTGCGCGGAACTGGACGACGATGGTCGAGCTGCGCTCGGGCAGGCGCTTGCCGGTGCGCAGGTAGAAGGGCACGCCCTTCCAGCGCCAATTGTCGATATGGGCCTTGAGCGCCACGAAGGTCTCGGTGGACGATGCCTGGCCGAGATCCTCGGCATAAGCGGGAACCGGCTTGCCGGCGACGGCGCCGGCGGCATATTGGCCGGGCACGCTGTGGGTGGCGACGCTGGCGGCATCGATGGGGCGCAGCGAGCGCAGCACCTTGACCTTCTCATCACGCACCGAGGCGGGATCGAGCTCGACCGGGGGTTCCATGGCAATCAGCGCGACGAGCTGGAGCATATGGTTCTGCACCATGTCGCGCAGCGCGCCCATGCCGTCATAATAGTCGGTGCGGCCTTCCAGCCCGACGGTCTCGGCGATGGTGATCTGGACATGCTCGATATAGGCGGCGTTCCACAACGGCTCGAACAGCGTGTTGGCGAAGCGGAAGCCGATCAGGTTCTGCACCATCTCCTTGCCGAGATAGTGATCGATGCGGAACGTCTGCGCCTCCGGATAGGCGCTGGCGACGGCATCGTTGATGGCGCGACTGGCGGCGAGACTGTCTCCCAGCGGTTTTTCCAGTGCCAGCCGGGCGCCCGGGCCGGCGAGGCCGGCCGAGGCCAGGCCGGCGATGGTGGGACTGAACAGCGCCGGCGCGGTGGACAGGAAGATGGCGAGGTTGGACTTGTCCGGCACCGCCTCGCCGAGCGCATCGAAGCCGGCGATGGTGGTAGCATCGAGCGGGACATAGTGAATGCGGTCAAGGAAGCGGGCCTGGACGGCGTCGGTCAACCGCTCGGGTTCGATGGCCTGGGCCAGCGCCTCGGCGGCGATCTTGCGGAACGCAGCATCGTCATGGGCCGAGCGGGCGGTGGCGATGATCCGCAGGCAATCAGGGAGCAGGCCCTCGGCATCGAGATTGTAGAGCGACGGCAGCAGCATGCGCCGCGACAGGTCGCCGGTGGCGCCGAACAGAAGGAGATGCGTGCACGCTTTGGAATCGGCCATGGCGGGACCATGGAGCGGGACACGCGGCTTGAAAAGGCCGGTTATGTCGCAGCGTTGCAATGTTCTGTCGCACTGCGGCAATGTCGCGGGTGCAGGGGGGGCGACCGATCCCCTCGCGTGCAGGCGCGGGGACGTCTAAGGCTGAACGATGCGGTTGATGATCCTGTTGATGGTCGGGTTGGCGGCACCGGCGCTTGCCAGCCCTGGCGAGCGTACGCGTGACGATCCGCGCGGGCTGATTCCGGGCGCGCAGCCGAACACCGCCGGTGCCTGTGTGCCGGGGGCGGCGCCTCTGACGCTGGCCGAGGCGGTGTCGGTGGCGCTGTGCCGCCACCCGCGCACGGCGGCTGCCTGGGCGGCGGCGCAGGCGGCGGCGGCACAGTCCGGCACGGCGCGCGGGGCGCTGCTGCCGCAGGTCGATGCCCAGATCGGGCCGACGCTCAACCGATCGCAAAGCTTCAGGGGCACCGGCTTTGTCGATGGCAACGGCCAATTCATCGGCGGCGGCGCCTCGACGACGACCAATACCACGACGGCGGTGCAGCTCGGGCTGTCCTGGCTGATCCTCGATGGCGGGGCGCGGGCCGGACGGATCGCGGCGGCGGATGCCAATGCAGAGGCACTGTCGGCGCAATTCGTCGATGAGACGCAGGCAGTGGTGCTGGAAGTCGTGCAGGCCTGGAACCTGCTGGTCGCCAACCGGGCGATCGAGGCGGCGAACCTGGCCAATCTGGAATTTGCCCGGCTCTCCCGCGACCTGGCGGCGGGGCGGGCCAGCGTGGGGGTGGCGACCGGCGCCGACCGGTTGCAGGGCGAGACTCAGGCGGCGCAGGCCGAGCTGACGCTGACGCAGACGCGCGGCAATGTAGCAACGGCAGCGGCGCGGCTGGCGGTGGCGATGGGGCTACCACCAGCCACGGCGCTGGCACTGGCGCCGCTGCCGCCGCTCGAACGGCCGGTGGTGGGCGGCGGGGCGGACGCGCTGATCGCCGAGGCCGAGCGGCTGCGGCCGGACCTGCGGGCCCAGCGCGCGCAGGTCCGAGTGGCGGAGGCCAATGAGCGGGTGGCCCGCTCGGCCGGCCGGCCGAGCCTGGCGTTGCAGGCGACGAACGGCCTGTCGGCGCTCGACACCAGCATCGACCGCAATCTGTCCAGCGTCGGGCTGGCGGTGTCGATCCCGTTGTTCTCGGGATGGAATACCCGCTATTCGATCGCCCAGGCGCGGGCGCAGCGGGCGCAACAAGCGGCCGTGCTGGAGCAGGTGCGGCAGGCGGCGGGGCTGGCGGTGTACCAGCAATATGTCAGCCTTGAGAATGCGGTCGCCAGCCTGGTGCCGGCGCGGGCGCTCGTGGCGAGTGCCGACGAATCGGCGGCGCTGGCGCAGGGACGGTACCGGGCGGGCGTCGGCACGTTCGTCGAGCTGCTGAACGCCCAGAGCGCGCTGGCGACGGCACGGCAGCAGCTGGTGCAAGCGGAATTCAACGTCCGCACCGCGCAGGCCGAGCTGGCGCGCGCGGTGGGCGACATGGACGGCTTTCAGGAAGACGGCTTTCGGGGAGATGAGCGATGACACGCCGGCGCGGGATCATCCTGCTGGTCGCGGTGGTGGCGGCGGTGGCGCTCGGCTGGTGGCTGACGCGCGACCGGACGCCGGTGCAGGCGTTCGAGACCGCCGAGGTGCGGCGCGGATCGCTGACCGACGCGATCACCGCCAACGGCGTCATCAACCCGATCAGCGTCATCAATGTCGGCACCCAGGTATCAGGGACGGTGCAGGAGTTGAACGCCGACTTCAACGATCGGGTGCGCGAGGGGCAGATATTGCTGCGGCTCGACCCGGCGCTGTTCGCCAGCAGGCTGGCGGCGAGCGACGCGCAGTTGGCCAATGCACGGGCGCAGGCGCAGCTTCAGACCGCGAATGTGCGGCGCGCCGGCGAGCTTGTGGCCAAGGATTATATCAGCCGACAGGAATATGAGACGCTGGTGGCCAGCAGCAGGGGCAGCGAGGCGCAGGTCCGTCAGGCGGCGGCGCAGGTGGCGCAGGACAAGGCGAACCTGGAGTTTTCGGTGATCCGGGCGCCGGTGTCGGGCGTGGTCATCAGCCGCGAGGTCGATCTGGGGCAGACGGTGGCGGCGGCGTTTGCGACGCCCGTGCTTTTCACGATCGCGCGCGATCTTTCGAAGATGCAGATCGCTGCGTCGGTGGCGGAGGCCGATGT
Source organism: Polymorphobacter sp. (assembly GCF_051860865.1). Lineage (GTDB taxonomy): Bacteria > Pseudomonadota > Alphaproteobacteria > Sphingomonadales > Sphingomonadaceae > Sandarakinorhabdus. Next base: position 13,726 of record NZ_JBIMKZ010000033.1, read on the forward strand.
GGCGCGGGTGCAGCCCGGGCAGCGGGTGGTGTTCACCGTTGATGCCTATGGCACGCGGGAATTTCCGGGGACGGTCAGCCAGATCCGGCTGAACCCGGAGACCCAGCAGAATGTGGTGACCTATACGGTGATCGTCGATGCCGCCAACCCCGACGGGGCGCTGCTTCCGGGGATGACCGTGGATGCGCGCTTCCAGGTGGCGACGCGCACCAATGTGCTGCTTCTGCCCAATGGCGCGCTGGGGTTCCGGCCGGTGGGGTACAAGCCCGAGCGCGGGTTGGCGGCAGACGAGGCGGTGGTGTTCGTGGCCGAGGGCGAAGACGGGCGGCAGCGGGCCACGCCGCGCCGGATCAGGCTGGGGATCAACGATGCGAAGGCAACCGAAGTGGTCGGCGGGGATCTGAAGGCGGGCGAACGGGTGATCACCGCCGTCAAGGTGCCGGAGACCGGCGGCGGCATGTTCAGCGGGCCACCAGGTGGGCGGCGCGAGAGTGCCGGCGGCGGCAAGGGCGAGGAAGAGGGGGAAGCGGGCGGCGAAGCGGCAAGCCCGCGCGCCGGCGGTTCGCCGCATTCGCTTTGACGCCCCCGATGACGCCTCTCATCTGGCTCGAGAATGTGGTGAAGGACTATCCGTCAGAAGCAGGGGTATTCCGGGCGCTGCACGATATTTCGCTGACGATCATGCCAGGCGAGCTGGTGTCGATCATGGGGCCGTCCGGATCGGGCAAGTCCACCTGCATGAACATTATCGGATGCCTCGATACAGTGAGCGCGGGGCGCTACCGCTTCAACGGCGAGGACACGGCGACACTCGACGAGGCAGCACTGGCGCGGCTGCGCGGGCATGGCATCGGCTTCATCTTCCAGGGGTTCAACCTGCTGCCGCGGCTGTCGGCGCTGGGCAATGTCGGGTTGCCGATGGTCTATGCCGGCGCCGATGCCGGGCAGCGCAAGGCGCGCGCGGCGGATCTGCTGGCCAGTGTCGGGCTGGGCGACAAGCTCAGCTCGCGACCGACCCAGCTTTCCGGCGGGCAGCAGCAGCGGGTGGCGATTGCCCGGGCGCTGGCCAACAGCCCGCAGCTGCTGCTCGCCGACGAGCCGACCGGCGCGCTTGACACAAAAACGGGTGTGGAGGTGCTGGCGCTGTTCCGGCGGCTGAACGAGGACCAGGGCGTGACGGTGGTGATCGTCACCCATGATCCGGAAGTGGCGCGGGCGACCAATCGCGTGGTGCGGATACAGGACGGTCGGATCGTCCATGACGGGCCGCCCGACGATGTGGCGCTGTTCGGCGCGCGCGAGGTGGCGCCCGCATGACCTCTCCCCTGTTCGCCGCGATGTTTGCCGAGGCGTGGAGCGCGCTGATCGCCAACCGGCTGCGCTCGCTGCTGACCATGCTGGGGATGATCATCGGCGTGGCGGCGGTGATATTGATGCTGGCGATCGGCGGCGGCGTGCAGCGCGAGGTGTCGGCGTCGATCTCGGGGCTCGGATCGAACCTGCTGATCATCACCGCCGGCAGCGGCCGACAGGGCGGCATCTTCGGCGGCGCCGGCACCGGGGCGACACTCAGGATCGACGATGCCGAGGCGATCGCGGCGCTGCCCGACGTGGTGGCGGCCTCCCCTTCAACCTCGGTGGCGGCGCAGGTGGTAGCGGGCCCGACCAACTGGGCGACGAATATCAGCGGGGTGACGCCGTCCTGGTTCACGGTCAACGAGTGGCAGGCGAGCGAGGGGCGAATCTTCTTCGAGCGCGAGGATCGTGCCGGGGCGCGGGTGGCGGTGATCGGCCAGACGGTGGCGGCGAAGCTGTTCGGCGCGCGCGATGCCATCGACCAGCTGATCCGCATCAAGGGCGTGACCTTCACAGTGATCGGCGTGCTCGACGCGCGCGGCCAGGGCTTTGGAGGGCAGGACCGCGATGACCAGATCGTCGTGCCGTTGACCAGCGCGACGCGGCTGCTGCAGGCCAATGAATTTCGCGGCACGATCCGCAACATCTCGGTGAGCATTGCCTCGGCCGAGGCGCTGGAGCCGGCGACCGACGACATCATCCGGCTGCTGCGCCGGCTGCACCGGCTGCGACCGGGCGAGCAGGACGATTTCCAGGTGGCGAACCTGACCGCGATCACCGACACGCTGAGCGTGGCCACGACGGCGGTGTCGCTGCTGCTGGCGGCCATCGGCTCGATCTCGCTGGTCGTCGGCGGCATCGGCATCATGAACATCATGCTGGTCTCGGTGACCGAGCGGACGCGCGAAATCGGTATTCGGATGGCGATCGGCGCCAGCCGGGCGGCGGTGCGGCTGCAGTTTTTGATGGAGGCGATGATGCTGTCGCTGATCGGCTGCGGGATCGGGGTGGTAACCGGGATCAGCCTGGCGGTAGTGGCGGACGGGCTCCTGAGCTTCGAGACGCAGATCTCGCTGGCGTCTGTGCTGGTGGCCTTTGCGGTTTCGGCAGCGATCGGGGTGTTCTTCGGCTGGTGGCCGGCGACGCGGGCGGCGAAACTGTCGCCGATCGAGGCGCTCAGGAGCTGAGGCGATTCCGCGTCAGCCACCAGAAGCGGGCCCATAGCAGCAGCGCCGCCATCAGCGAGGCGAGGATGATGGCGGCGACCAGACCGTTGACAGCCAGGCCCATCGGAATGGCGAGGAACCAGGCCAGGGGCATCATCACCAGCACATAGCTGGCAACATGGGTGACGGTGGGCAGCCATACATCGGACTGGGCGCGCAGCGCCTGTGCGCCGACAGCCTGCAGGCCATCGGCGACGAAGAACAGGCAGGACAGCAGCAGCGCCGCCGCCGCCATCGCTTGCACCTGCGACTCGCGCGTGTACGCCGCCGCCAGCACCTCGTTGCCGAGCGCGATGGCCGCGCAGATAACCAGCAGCACCGTGGTGGTGACGCCGAAGCCGAGCGCGCCGGCGCGGCGGACGCCCTCCGGACTGCGAGCGCCGTGGGCGCGGCCGACCATCACCGCCGTCGCGGCGGCGAGGCCGAGCGGGATCATGAAGATGACTGCGGCGATGTTGAGGACGATGGCCCAGGTGGCGACGGCCAGCGCGCCGATCCAGCCGGCGAAGATGCTCATCGCGCCGAAGGCCAGTGTCTCGACGAAATAGCTCGACGCCGTGCCATAGCCGATGCGGCGCTGAGCGGCCGAGGCGCTGGGATCGTGCGGGGCGGGGGTGAAGACGCCGTAGGCCTGCGACTTCGACCAGCGCAGGATGATCAGCCAGATGAAGACCATCAGCGCGACGCGTGAGACGGCCGTGGAACAGGCGCTGGCGACGGCGCCATCGACGGGCAGGCCCGAGGTGCCGGGCACCAGCCAGAGATTAAGGACGAGGTTGAGGCCGTTGGCCAGCCACATGGCGATCATGCCGGGGACCGGTCGGCCGTGCGCCTCCAGCCAGAACATGCCGGCGTCCGCCAGCAGGATCGGCAGCAGGGACAGGGCGAATAGCTGGAGCACCGGGGTGGCGCCATCGGCCAGCGCATCATCGAGGCCGACATTGTGCATCAAGGGCCCGCCGAGGCCAGCAAGAATCAGGCCGGCAGCGATGCCGATCCAGAAGGCATAGACGACGCCGCGCCGCAGGATTGCGCCGGTATCACCGATGCGGCCATCGCCGATGGCCTGGGCGGTCATCACCTGAATGCCGTAGAGCAGGCCCAGCGCGGTGGTGAGGACAACGCCGGTGGGCGCCCAGCCGAGCGCGTGGAAGCCGAGCTCGGTGGCCGAATAGCGGCCGACGACGACGGTATCTACGACGCCCATCGCCATGATGCCGAGGCGCGACACCACCACCGGGCCGGCCAGCCGCAGCAGCGGGCCGAGCTTGGGGACGGCCGGATCGGGAAGGGCGGCGGATGACATGAAAGGACTCGGAATGGGGGGATGCGCGATATGGGTGAGCGCGCCGCGAAAGGCAAATTCCGCCGGGCTGCTCTCAGCGGCGGTCGAGGAAGCGCTCTATCGCCGGGTGAGCGGGGAATTCGCTGTCGATCTCGCGTTCCAGCGCTGTGCGGATCGCTTCGACCTCGTGATCGGCGAGATGCTCGATGCCGATGAACTGGTTGCGCGCGCCGTCCATGGCGCGGATCAGCTCGTCGAGCTTTGCCTGGATGGCGGCGGCATCGCGGTTCTGGCTGTTCTGGATCAGGAAGACGATCAGGAAGGTGACGATCGTCGTGGTGGTGTTGACCACCAGCTGCCAGGTATCCGAATAGCCGAAGATCGGTCCGGTGACGGCCCAGCCGAGGATGGCGACAAAGGCGAGGATGAAGGTTGCCGGCTGGCCGACGAGCCCGGCGATGCGGCTGGCGATACGGGTGAAAAGACGGTCCATGGTGATCCTCCGCGGCGATTGGCCCGCATAGCAGACATTACCGGGCCGCGCTTGCGGAGGCCCGGGGGCGTCCCTACCTTCTCGCAGATGCGAAAAGGATCTGACGATGGTCGATAATCTGTTCCAGCCGTTCTCGTATAAGGGGCTGACGCTGCCCAACCGAATCGTGATGGCGCCGATGACGCGCAGCTTCTCGCCCGGCGGGGTGCCCGGCGCCGATGTGGCGGCCTATTACCGGCGGCGCGCCGAGGGCGGCGTGGGGCTTATCGTCACCGAAGGCACCGGGGTCGACCGGCCGGGCTCGACCAACGATCCAGCCGTGCCGCGCTTCCACGGCGAGGCGGCGCTGGCCGGCTGGGCGCATGTCGTCTCCGAGGTGCACGCCGGCGGCGGGCGCATCGCGCCGCAGCTCTGGCATGTCGGCAGCGCCATCAATCCGGGCAACAGCGAAGACAGCATGGCAGAATCGCCCTCCGGCCTGTTCAAACCGGGCACGCCGTTCGGCCATGCGATGACCGAGGCGGACATTGCCGACGCGATCGCCGCCTTCGCCCGCGGTGCCGCCGATGCGAAGCGGCTCGGCTTCGACGGAGTGGAACTGCACGGGGCGCATGGCTATCTAATCGACCAGTTCTTCTGGGAGGGCACCAACCAGCGCTCAGATCGCTGGGGTGGCGCCGACCTGCCGGCACGTGGGCACTTTGCCACCGAGCTGGTCCGTGCCGTGCGCGCCGCCATCGGTCCCGACTTCCCGCTGATCCTGCGCCTCTCGCAATGGAAACAGCAGGATTACGAGAGCAAGCTGGCGCACAACCCCGACGAGATGCTGGCCTGGCTGGGGCCGCTGGTCGATGCCGGCGTCGACATCTTCCATTGCTCGCAGCGGCGGTTCTGGGAGGCGGAATTCCCCGGCCTCGACGGCGAGGGCGGGCTCAACTTCGCCGGCTGGGCGAAGAAACTGACCGGGATGCCGACGATCACCGTCGGCAGCATCGGCCTGTCGGGCGAGTTCCTCGCCGGCTTCGGCGGCGAGGCCTCGCAGCCGGCCAGCTTCGACACGCTGCTCGAACGGCTGGGCCGCGACGAATTCGACCTTGTGGCAGTCGGGCGCGGGCTGATCGTCGATCCCGACTGGGCGAACAAGGTGCAGGCGGGACGGGCGGATGCGCTGAACGGGTTTGACCGGGGGGCGTTGGCGACGCTGGTCTAGAGGGCCTCCGGCGGCTGGGGGCCCCGCCCCTTCAGCCGGCGGGCGGCGCGATCAGGCCGAAGCAGATGCCGGGCTCCATGCGGCTGCCGTCCGGGCGGCGGGCGGCGGCGGTGCGGACCTGCGGGGCGCGGGCGTTGGCGACCGGATAGAGGAAGACATCGAGCACGCAGGGCGGACGGATGAATTGCAGCTGGCGGGCGGGACCTTCGTCCCGCGCCATCGAGGCCGGGCCGAGCAGCGCCAGCACGCGTGGCTCGTACAGCCCGACGAGGCGGGCAAGGCCTGGCGGCAGCGGCGGCGGCGGCGGCGCCGTGACCACCGGGGGGGCGGTTGGCGCGCTGGTGCAGCCGGCGAGGACAGCGAGAGGGAGGAAGGCGGGCAGGAGGCGCTTGAACATGGCGCGGACTATGGCGACAACCGGGCTTCGGGGTAAGCCTGCCGCATCGCGCGCCGGGCACCGATCACCGCATCGGCGGCGGCAATGGGGCCTTTCCTGATCGGCACCGGGGCGCTAAGCGATGGGGATGACCAGCCAATATGATGTTCTCGCCATCGGCAATGCGATTGTCGATGTGATCAGCGCCGCCGAGCCGGCTTTCCTCGACACCCATGGCATCGCCAAGGGGACCATGCGGCTGATATCGGCCGCCGAGGGCGAGGCGCTCTATGCGGCGATGGGGCCGGGGCGCGAGGTGAGCGGCGGCTCGGCCGCCAACACCGTGGCCGGGATGGCGACGCTGGGGGCGAAGCCGGCGTTCATTGGCCGGGTTGCCGACGACCAGCTGGGCCAGGTGTTCCGCCACGACATCGTTTCGGCCGGGGTGCATTATGCCACGCCCCCCTCCCCGACCGGTGATCCGACCGGTCGCTGCCTGATCCTGGTGACGCCCGATGGCGACCGGACGATGAATACCTATCTCGGCGCCTGCCAGCAGCTGTCCGAGGCCGATATCGACCCGGATCTGGTGGCGGCGAGCGGCATCCTTTACCTTGAGGGCTATCTCTGGGACCCGCCGACGCCGCGCGCGGCGATGGAGAAGGCGATTGCCATGGCGCGGGGCCAGGGCCGGAAGATTGCCTTCACCTTGTCCGACGTGTTCTGCGTGGAGGGGCACCGTGCCGACTTCCTGCGGCTGCTGGCCGGGCCAGTAGACCTGATGTTCGCCAACGAGAACGAAGCCTGCGCGCTCTACCGGACCGATGATCTTGCCGTGGCGATGGAAGCGATGGCGGCTCAGGACTGTATCAGTGTCATCACCCGGTCGGAAAAGGGCGCGGTAGTGCTGGCCGGCGGCGAACGCCATGTCGTGCCAGCCGCACGCGTCGACCGCGTTGTCGACACCACCGGCGCCGGCGACCTGTTTGCCGGCGGCTTCATGGCGGCGATGGTGCAGGGACGCAGCCTGCCCGATTGCGCGCGCGCCGGGTGCATCGCGGCGGCCGAGATCATCGGGCATTATGGGGCGCGGCCCGAGGCCGATCTGAAGGCGCTCATCGGCAGCGAACTGGGCTGACGCCATCTGGTCTTGCGGCCCGCGACGGGCTGCTTTAGGCTTGAAGTATCGGCCATGGGGGGACCTGGCCGGCCAGCCTGGACATGCCATGACCATCGCCTACGATGATTTTGCCCGCAACGCCGTGCCGCCCGCCGAGGCGCTGCCGGAGTTCCTGTTCGCGATGCCGACGCTTCAATATCCCGATCGGATGAATGCGGCGGCGCTGCTGCTGAGGCGGCAGCCAGCGGACGCGCTGGCGGTGATCAATGATGCCGGTCAATGGACCTATGGCGAGATGGACGCGCTGTCCGACCGGATCGCCCGGCTGCTGCGCGAGGAGGAAGGGCTGGCGCCCGGCAACCGGGTGCTGCTGCGCGGAGTCAATTCGGCGATGCTGTTCGCGGCCTGGGCGGGGGTGCTCAAGGCCGGCGGGATCGTGGTGACGACGATGCCGCTGCTGCGCGGCGGCGAAGTGGCGCCGATCTTGGCTAAGGCGCGGATCAGCCATGCGATCGTCGATGCCCGCAGCCTTGAGGGCTTCGATCAGGCGGCGGCAGGGTTCGATGGGCTGGCCTCACTGGTGACCTATGCGGGCGACAGCGGCAGCGGGGCGCTGGAGGCGCGGCTGGCCAGCATAGCACCAGGTTTCGCCGCGCATGACAGCGGGCGGGACGATGTGGCGCTGATCGCCTTCACGTCCGGCACCACCGGCGAGCCCAAGGGCTGCATCCAGTATCACCGCGACATCATGGCCTGCGCCGACAGTTTCGCGCGGCACCTGCTCGACCCGCGCCCCGGCGACCGCTGGGCCTGTTCGGCGCCGATCGCCTTCACCTTCGGGCTGGGGCAGCTGCTGATCTTTCCCTGGGCGACCGGCGGCACTGCCGTCACCATCGAGGCGCCCGGGCCCAAGGCGCTGCTGGACGCCATCGACCGCTTCGGTATCACTATCCTCGCCACCGCCCCCACTGCCTACAAGGCGATGCTGGGGCTGCTGGAGGGCCATAAGCTCGCCAGCTTGCGCACCTGTGTATCAGCCGGCGAATTCCTGCCGGCGGCAACGTCGGAAGCCTGGACCGGGGCTACCGGCCACAGGATCGTCGAGGGGATCGGCGCCACCGAGATGATGCACATTTTCATTTCAGCCGCCGGGGATGATATCCGGCCCGGCAGCACCGGAAAGGCGGTGCCTGGCTATGTCGCCTGTGTGCTCGATGACGACGACCAGCCGCTGGCAGAAGGCGTAGGGCGGCTGGCGGTGAAAGGGCCGACAGGCTGCCGCTATTTCGCTGACCACCGGCAGGCCAATTATGTCATAAACGGCTGGAACGTCACCGGCGATCGCTATCGGCTCGATAGCGATGGCTATTTCAGCTATATCGGCCGTTCAGACGACATGATCATCTCGTCCGGTTACAATATCGCGGCCATCGAGGTGGAGGCGGCACTGGTCGGCCATCCGGCGGTGCTCGAATGCGGCGTGATCGGCGTGCCCTGCCCCGAGCGCGGGCAGAAGGTGAAGGCCTTTGTTGTACTGGCGCCCGGCTATCAGGGCGACGCGGTGCTGGTGAAGGCGATCCAGGACCATGTGAAGGCGATAATCGCGCCCTATAAATATCCGCGCGAGATCGAACTGGTGGATGCACTGCCGAAGACCGCGACCGGCAAGCTCCAGCGCTTTGCATTGCGCCCGAAGGACTAGGCGGGATCGACATTCCAAAGAAAATGGCCTCCGGCGGTGAGAGAAAGTGCCTCCGGCGGCTGGGGCCGCAGGCCTCGGACCCCAGAGGCATGTAGTTCTTGTCGCCAGACGGTGAGGCTGCATCGGCATATGTCGGAAGCGGGGACAGATGCTAATGTGGGACGGCGCATGGTGCGCGCCGGGCCGACCCTATGACCGAGTTGAAGATGACGCGCCGTGGACTGTCCGCCGGGCTCGCCGTGCTGGGCGGGGCGATGGCGGCACCGCCTGCTGTTGCGAGTGCCACCCTGCCCGCCGCATCGACAGTGCTGCGCATGGCCTATGTGGATGCACCGGCCGGGCAACTCCATTACCGTCATCAGGGCGAAGGACCAGCGCTGGTGCTGCTGCACTGGGCGCCGGCTTCGGGGCGGCAATATGAGCCGGTGATGCCGCTGTTCGTGGGAGCCGGCTTCCAGCCGCTGGCTTTCGATCTTCCCGGCTATGGGCGCTCCTACAAGGCGGAACGCGGCTTTTCCGTGGATCATATGGCGGACGCACTTGTTGCCGGCCTGTCGGCGCTGGGACATCGGCAGTTTCACTTGCTTGGCGGCCATCTGTCGGCCAGCGTCGCGACGCGGATGGCAGCTATTGCGCCAGCGCGGGTGCGGTCGTTGACGCTTGACGGTGTGCTGTTGCTCGAACCCGCGGAATGGACGGCGCTGCTTGCCCGCTTTGCTGGCAAGTCGCCGATGCCGGCCTCCGGCCCGGGCTTCAGGGCTTTCCCCTTCGACATGGCGGTCGAGACGCTCAGTGAATGGAACCCCGATTTCGCTCTGAGCGAGGCTACGCTGGGGCAGGTGTATGACCTTCTGAATGACTATATGGAAATGGGGCTGGCTCCGATCCGCGCCTTTGTCGAACCAGCGGCGGACGCACTGCCGCCGCCGCCGTTCGATCTCGCCACCGCGCTCAAGGGTCTGGAGGTGCCGACGCTGTTCCTGTCAGCCGAGCGCGAGCCCCTGCGGGCGTCGTTCGCACGCGCGGCTGACATGGTGCGTGGTTCGCGCCGCCACAGCTTCGACGGCACCCATCCGCTGCTGACGCCGACGCGCGCGGCCGACTATGCAGCCGCCGTGCTCGCCCATCTGCGCAGCAGCTGACCGCCTATTTGCCGCAGGCCAGGGCGTGCTGGCCGAATACGAGCTTGCCGCCGACCATGGTGGCGACGACTTCGGTCTTCGGCAGGTCGGCGTCGGGGACGGTCATGATGTCCTGGTTGAGGACGACGAGATCTGCGAGCTGGCCGGGGGCGAGGCGGCCCTTGATGTCTTCCTCGAAGGTCAGGTACGCATTTTCGATGGTGGCGAGGCGCAGGGCTTCCTTGCGGGTGATTGCCTGGTCCTTGCCGAGCACGCCGGCGGACGCGGTATCGCGGGTCACCCAGTGTATGAAGGTGAGCAGCGGGCTCTCGGGATAATAGGGCAGCTTGTTGTCGGTGCCGCCGGCAACATGGATGCCGGCATCGAGCCAGGTACGGACCGGGGCGACGGCCTCGGCGCGGTCCCGGCCCCAATATTCGATCAGGCTGGAGCCCGCGAGATAGAGGTGTGACTGGGCCGAGATGATGATCCCAAGCCGCTTGATACGCTCGATCTGGTCCGGCCGGGTGATGAAGGCGTGCTCGATCGCCCAGCGGCGACCGTCGATGGCGCGCTCCTTGTCGGCGGCCTCATAGGCATCGAGGACGAGATCGACGGCGGCATCGCCGACGGCGTGGGTGGAGGGGCGCAGGTCGAGCTGGTTGAGCATCTTGACGACGTCGCCGAGCAGCGGGCCGGGGACGGTGTTGAGGCCGAAATATTTGCCGCCCTGGCCATAGGGCTCGGCATAGGGCTGGGTCATCCAGCCGCCTTCATAGCCGCCGTCGACGCCGAGCTTGATGCCATCGAGCCGGACCCATTTGTCGCCGAAGCCCGAGGTCATCGGCCAGGTGTCGAGCTGCTTGCGGAAATCGGCGGCCGAGGTCTTGCGGTCCCAGCGGATGAGGACAGAGGTGCGGATAGTGGCGTCGCCGCGCTTGGCGAGCTCCTGATAGTCGCGCATGTCCTCGAGGCTGGCGCCGGGGTTGCGGACGCTGGTGAGGCCGAGGCTGTTGTAGCGGGCCTGCTCGGCCTTGAGCATGGCGACGCGCTCGTCGAGGCTCAGCGGCGGGCGCTCGGGCATGATGACGAGATCGCGGGCGCGGTCGACGAGTTCGCCGTTTATGTCATCACGATCCTTGGCGCGGACGATGGCACCGCCCGGCGGCGAGACGGTGGATTTGGTGATGTTCCACTTGGCCAGCGCGTTTGAATTGAGGACATATTGGTGGCCGCCGCGGATGACGACGACGGGGTTGTTGGGGCTGATGGGATCGAGATCCCAGCGGCTGGGCAGGCGCTGCTCGGCGAGCTGGGCCTCGTGCCAGTCGGCATTGGTGACGATGATCTCGCCGGGGGCGGATTTCTTGACCTGCGCCTCGATGCGGGCGACGAGTTCGGCGAGGGTCTTGACCGGCGTCAGGTCGACGGTTTCCGGGCGGATGGTCTTGGACTTGCTGTGGACATGGCCGTCGGCGAAGCCTGGGACGATGGTGCGGCCGCCGGCATCGATGACGCAGCTGTTGGCGCCCTTCAGGGCAGCAATCTCGCGGTCGGTGCCGGCGGCGAGCACCTGGTCGCCGCGGATGGCGATGGCCGGGACCGTGCGGTCGGCGGCGTCCTGGGTGACGATGCGGGCGTTGCGGATGATGGTGTCGGCGACGACCACGCCCTGGGCATTGGCGGGGGCGGCGCTGGCCAGCGCGGCGGCGAGGATGAGGCGGGCGCTCATTTGCCGGCTCCGGTGGTTGCGGCGTCTGCCAGCATTGGATCGGCGAAAACCTGCTTGCCGCCAACCCAGGTGCCGAGCGCCTTCAGCTGCTTCACCCCGGCATCGGGGATGGTGAGGTAGTCGGCGGACAGCACGGCGAAATCGGCGAGTTGGCCCGGCGCGATGCGGCCCTTGATCGACTCCTCGCCGGTCAGCTCGGCATAGCCGGCGGTCATCAACCGGAGCAGGGCGCCACGGTCCTTGACGCTCTGCTCGGTGCCGTAGACGCCGTCCGAGGCGGTGTCTCGGGTGATGTAATGATAGAGGTTCCAGAACGGGTTGACCGGGATCACTGGTGCGTCGGTGCCGAGCGCCAGCTTGAGGCCGCCATCGATATAGGATTTGAGCGGCGTGATGGCGACGGCGCGGGGCAGGCCGAGATAGCGCTTGAACGCCGGGGCGGCGACATAGAGGTGGTTCTGGACCGACAGCGTCAGGTCGAGATCCTTCGAGCGCTTGATCTGGTCGGCATTGGTGACGAAGGCGTGCTCGATCGCCCATTTCCTGCCGGCGATCGGGCTCGTCCGGTTGGCGGCTTCATAGGCCTTGAGCACCTGCTCGACGGCGGCATCGCCGCAGGCGTGGGTGGCGACGGTCCAGCCATGATCGTGCAGCTTGGCGACGATGGCGCCGAAATGCGCCGGCGTGATGGTCTCGAGGCCGTAATAGGTGCCGTTCTGGCCAAAGGGCTCGAGATAGGCGTCGGTCATGTGGCCACCTTCGAAGCCGCCGTCGACGCCCATCTTGATGCCGCCGATGCGGATCCATTCGTCGCCCTGGCCCTGCTTGAGGCCGGGGGCCTCCAGCGTTCTGACATAGGCTTCGGCGTCGGACGGATCGGCGTTGGTGCGCAGGAAGACATTGTAGCGGACGCTGAGCGCGCCCTGATCCTTGACCTGCTGGAACAGCTTCCAGGCCTCGGCGCTGCCCGTCTTGTAGCTGCCGATGACGCGGACGCTGGTGATGCCATAGCTGTTGAGCACCTGCTGGGTGGTCATCACGTCGGCGGTGGTGACAGCGGGCGGCGGCGGCAGCGTGACGAACGACTTGGCCCTGTCGAGCAGTTCGCCGGTGAGGTTGCCCTTGTCATCTTTCGTGATGGCGCCACCGGGCGGCGCCTTGGTGGCGGTGGTGATGTTCCACTTGTTCAGCGCCGCGGTGTTGAGGATCAGGCTGTGGCCGCCGCGAACGACGACGACGGGGTTGTTGGGGGCGACGGCGTCGAGCTCGGTGGCCAGCGGCAGGCGCTGGTCCTTCAGCTGCATCTCGTGCCAGTCCGAATTGGTGAGGATGATGTCGCCCGGTTTGGCCTTGTCAGCGGCGGCCTTGATGGCGGCGAAGACATCGGCCAGCGTCTGGGCCTTCGACAGATCGACGTCAGGGCCGCCGCCTTCGGTATGGAAATGCGCGTCGGTGAGGCCGGGGGTGACGAAGCGGCCCTTGAGATCGACGATGCGGGTTGAGGGGCCGGCGAGCTTGCGGATCTCGGCATCCGAGCCGGTGGCGGTGAAGCGGTTGCCCTCGACGGCGAAGGCCGAGACGGTGCGGCGGCTGTCCTCGGCGGTGAAGACCTTGCCGTTGAGGTAGATCGCGTCGGGGGCGGCCAGCGCGGCGGCCGGCAGCGCGAGCGCGAGGAAGAAGGCGCGGGTCAGCATCACAGGCTCTCCTGAGGAACGATGGCCGGAACCGGCCGGGCCGCATGGGTGCGGGCGGCGCGGGCCATGATGAAGGTGCCGAGCGCGCAGACCAGGGGCGGCACGGCGGCGGCGGCGAAGGTGAAGCTCTGGGTCCAGCCGGCGGCGAGCGCATAGCCGCCGGCGATCGGGCTGATGACGGCGCCCATGCGGCCGACGCCGAGGCCCCAGCCGATGCCGGTGGAGCGCAGCATGGTCGGATAGAGATCGGCGGCGAGCGCGGTCATCGCCAGCTGGGCGCCGACGACGCCGAAGCCGGCGATAAGAACGACGGTGAGGACGATGATGCCATTGTCCGTGCTGTCCACGGCGAGGCCGATGGCGGCGGTGCAGGCGGCGGCGACGATAAAGCCGGGGACCAGCACCCGGTAGGCGCCGTAGCGATCGATCAAGGCGCCGGCTGCCAGCCCGCCGATGATGCCGCCGAGCCAGAACCAGGACACGGTGCGGATGGCGTCGGCCATTTCCCAGCCGATGCCGGCGAACACCGTCGGCAGCCATGAGGCGAGCATGTACATGCCGAACAGCGAGAAGAAGAATACGATCCACAACATGATGGTGAGCAGCGCCCGGCCTTCGGTGAACAGCTGCCGGGCCGAGGCCTTGCCGGTGCTGCCGCCGGCGATGAAGCGGGCGCCGGGCGGTGGCGCATAGGCGGGGTCGACTTTTGTCAGGATGGCAGCGACCTTCGCATCGTTACCGGGCTGGCTGGCGAGGAAGCGGACCGATTCCGGTAGCGCCATGGCAATGAAGCCACCGAGCAGCAGCGGCCCCGCGCCGCCGGCGAAGAACACCGCCGGCCAGCCGAAGGCGGCGATCAGCGGCCCCGCCACCCAGCCACCGACGACGGCGCCGAGCGGCACCGCCGAGTACATCATGGTGACGAAGAAGGCGCGGCGCGGCGCCGGGACATATTCGGAAGTCAGCGAGGTGGCGTTGGGCAGGCAGGCGCCGATGCCCAGCCCGGTGATGAAGCGCAGGATCATCAGGCTGGTCAGTCCGGTAGCGAAGCCGGTCGCGATGGCGGCGATGCCGACAATGCCGAGACCGGCGAGCAGCAACGTGCGGCGGCCGAGACGGTCCCCGAGAGGGGCGAGGACGATCATGCCGATCATCATGCCGGCGAGCGAAGCCGAGAGCACCGGGCCGAGCGCGGTGACATCGAGGCCCCAGTCAGTGCGCAGCGTGGGGGCGACCAGCGCCATCGCCTGGATATCGAAGCCATCGAACAGCGCCACCAGCGCGCAGAGCATGACGATCCGCCACTGGAAGGCGCCAACCGGCGCGGCATCTATGCGGGCGGAGACGTCGATCATCGGGTCTCTCTCATCGGGCCGACAGCGCGGTGGCCCAGACCGGGGCCGGCAGGCCGGGCAGCTGGCCCCAGACCGGTTTGCCGCCGAGCAGCGTGGCCTTGACCTTGATGTCCTTGATGCGGCTGGCCGGCACGGCGAGGATATCGTCCGAGAGCACCACCATGTCGGCATATTTGCCGGGCTCGATAGAGCCCTTCACCTGCTCCTCGAACGTTGTGTGCGCGCTGTTGATGGTGACCGAGCGGATCGCCGCCTCGCGGCTGAGACCCTGGTCCGGGCCGAGGCTGCCGCCCCACAGGGTCTCGCGGGTGACCGAGCCCCAGATCATCAGGATCGGCTCCGAATGATAGGAGACCGGGCCATCCGAGCCATTGGCGAACAGGATGTCATTCTCCACCCAGTCTCGATAGGCTTCGGAGCGGTCAGCCAGTGGCCGCTCCCAGGCCTCGAGGATCAGCTTTCCGAGCTGGGCATTGTGCATATACTGCGAATTGATGATCATTCCCAACGCCTTGACGCGCGGATAATGATCGGGCTGCAGCAGGAAGGCATGGTCGATCATCCAGCGGCGGCCGATAATCGATTTGTCCCGGTTGGCGAGTTCGAAGGCATCGAGCGCCTTATCGATGGCGGCGTCCCCCACGGCGTGCGGGCGCAGCCGCCAGCCATGGAGGTTGGCGAGGCGCGCGAAGGCGCGGAACTGCTCGGCCGGGACCAGCTCGAGGCCGCGGTAGCCGGGCTTCCCGGGATAGTCCTGGCGCAGATGGGCGGTCAGTTCGGCGCCGTCGAGGCCGGTCTCGGACAGGGTATCGGCGCGGAACATGCCGTTGCCCCAGGCGCGGCCGGGCGGGCCGAGCGCGATCAGCTGGCGCTCGATATCGTCCATCGGCTTGGACAGGTCGACATTGAATCCATAGTCGACGCGTAGCGTCAGCTTGCCGTCGTCATGGATCTGGCGGAGCAACGCCTCCTCCTCAAGACTGCCCGAGGTCTCGCCGATGCTGGTGACGCCGTTGGAGGCGGCGCGGGCGAGCAGCATCTCGACGCCCTTGCGCACATCGGCCGGGGTGGCGCGCGGGTGCAGCGCTGACATTGGACGGTAGGCGCGGTCCATCAGCAGGCCGTTGGGCTCGCCGGTCTTGGGGTCCTTCCAGATCTCGCCGCCGGGCGGATTGGGCGTGTTCTTGTCGATGCCGGCAAGCTTGAGGGCGAGGCTGTTGGCGATCGAATAATGCGGGCCCGGGATCGAGACCGGATGATCGGGGGCGGCCTTGTCTAGATCGGCGCGGGTAGGCAGCCGGCCGTCCGACAGCTGATATTCCCACCAGCCACGGGTGCCGACAATCCACTCTCCCTTCGGGATGGTGGCGGCGCGGGCGCGCACCAACTTCTGGATATCGGCGATCGAAGTGACCGGGCTGAGATCGATTGCGATGGCGAAGTTGCGGCCCTTGCCGACCAGCGACTGATGGGTATCGGCCATGCCCGGCAGGATGGTCTGACCGGCCATGTCGACTTTAATCGTTTCGGGGCCGGCGGTCTTCAGCACATTGTCGTTACGACCGACCGCAAGGATTCGGCCCTGCTCAACGGCGACGGCCTCGGCGATACTGAAATTGGCATCGACGGTGACGATCTTGGCATTGTGGAGGATGAAGTCCGGCGCTGCGTGCGCCGCGCTTGTCCCGAGGCTTGCGGCCAAGAGCAGGGCGCGGCGGGCGGCCCGGATCATTTGGCGCTCCACGGTCCGAGCTGGCCGAATACCGGCTTGCCACCAAGGATCGTCGCCTTGACCTTGACGTCCTTGATTCGCTGGGCCGGGATGGTCAGGATATCGTCCGAAACGAGCACGAAATCGGCGTATTTACCGGGCTCGATCGAGCCTTTCAGCTTTTCCTCGAAGCTGGTGTACGCGCCGTTGATGGTGACCGAGCGGATGGCCTCCTCGCGGCTTATGCCCTGATCGGGGCCGAGCTGGCCGCCCCAATCGGTGTTTCGGGTGACTGAGCCGTAAATCTGCAGCAGCGGCTCGGCGTGATAGGAGATCGGGCCGTCCGAGCCGTTTGCGAACATGATGCCGTTGGCGATCCAGTCCTTGTACATCTCGCTCTTGTCGGCGAGCGGCTTTTCCCAGGCGGCGAGGATCAGTTTTCCGAGCTGATAATTGTGCATGTACTGCGAATTGATGATCAGCCCGAGTTCCTTGACTTTGGGATAATGGCGCGGGAGCAGCAGGAAGGCGTGGTCGATCATCCAGCGCCGGTCCTTGATCGACTTTTCCTTGTCGGCCACTTCGAACGCCTGCAGCGCCTCGTCGATGGCGCCGTCCCCGACCGCGTGTGGACGCAGGCGCCAGCCATAGCGATTGGCCAGTGCGGCGAATTTGTTGAACTGATCCTGCGGCACCTTTTCGAGGCCGCGGTAGCCGGGGCGCGTGGGATAATCCTCCGACAGCAGCGCGGTCAATTCAGCACCGTCGAGACCGACCTCGCCGAGCTGATCGGCACGGAACATGCCGTCACCGCTCTCATAGCCGGGCTTTGGCAGTGCCTTCAGCTCGGCTTCGACCTGGTCGAGCGGGGCGGCAGGATCGACGCTGTAGGAGAAGTCGAGCCGGACGGTCAGATCGCCGGCTTTGTGCAGGTCCTGGAACATCCGCGCCTGCTCGACCGAGCCGCCGGGATCGCCGGCGCTGGTGATGCCATTGCTGTTGACCAGCTTTAACACGCGCTTGAGCCCGGCCATCTTCTGCGCCTCGGTCGGCTCGGGATAGAATTTGCGGACGAAGCGGCCGGCATTGTCCATCAGCAGGCCGGTCGGCTCGCCATTCTTGTCATGGTAGATTTCGCCGCCCTGCGGGTCCTTGGTGTCCCGCGTCACGCCGGCCAGCTTGAGCGCCAGGCTGTTGACGATCGAATAATGCGGCCCCGGGATCGACACCGGGTTGTCGGGGGCGACCTCGTCGAGATCGTAGCGGGTCGGCAGTCGGCCCTCCGAAAGCTTGTATTCCCACCAGCCGCGCGTGCCGATGATCCATTCTCCAGGCTTCGAGGTCTTCACCCGGGCGGCGATGGCTGCCTTGATGTCAGCGATCGAGGCGACGCGGGTGAGATCGACCTGGACCTCGAGCCGCTCGCCCGAAGTCAGGTGGACATGGCTGTCGTTAAAGCCGGGCAGCACCATCTGGCCGCCGAGATCGATCCTGCGGGCGTCCGGCCCGGCGGCCTTGAGGACGTCGGCTGTCTTGCCCACCGCAATGAACTTGCCGTCCTTGATGGCCGCGGCCTCGGCGATGGAGAAGGCCTTGTCGACGGTGACTATCCGGGCATTGTGGATGACATAGGCCTGCTGTGACCAGCCGGGGGCGGCGAGCAGCGCTGCCGTGCCGATTATCAGGGCCATGGGATTGAAGCGACATCCGGTCATCGGTCTATCCTTTCTCAAGAAATCCCCGTCCGGCCTCAGAATTTCAGCCGTGCCCCGATACGGAAGTAGCGGCCGATGACATCGTAGAAGCTGGCGTTGGTGCTACTCTCGCGGATGCCGCCGGCGGCACCAGCGGGAACCATCGCCGGATCCTTGTCCAGCAGGTTGTTGATCAGCCCGAAGAACTGGACATTGCCGTCATCGCCGAACGGCACGTTGATGTGGCCGCCGAGCGTCAGATAGACATAGGCTGGGACCTTGTTGTTGCTCACCGTGTTGGCGGCGCCCGTGCCTTCGGTCAGCAGGGTGGAATAGAAGCCCGAGCCGATGTAACGGGCCTGCAAATTGACTGCCCAGACCCCCGTGTCATAGCCAATGTCGGCGTTGCCCGACCAGCGCGGCATGCCGTTGACGCGGTTGAACTCGGACATCTGGCCGACGCGGACCTGCGGGCCGGTCTGCTGCACCTGGGTCAGCTCGTCGACATAGGTGACCAGCAGGCGCATGCGGATGTCACCGGCCATGAAGCTCGGCTTGAAATTATAGCGGAACTCGGCATCGACACCCGAGGTGTTGAACGAAGCCAGGTTGAGCCGGGTGTTGGTGACGAAATCGATGGTGCCGTCGGCGGCGAAGGTGATCGACTCGCAGAACAGGGCATTGCCGGCGAAACAGCCCTGGGTGAGCACCGGTGCGCCGAGCGTGGTGATGACATCGTTGATCTTGATCTTGTAGTAATCGACCGATAGCGCGAAGCCTGGCATGAAGCCCGGCTGCAGAACGCCGCCGATGGTCAACGTGTCGGCCTTTTCCGGGCGCAGGTCGAGGTTGCCCTGGTTAAGCTCGCGGACCTGGACGGCGAAGCCGCGGACCGGATCGAAGACATTGGTGTTGGAGCTGCCACCGGCTTCGAACAGCTCGGCGAAGTTGGGCGCCCGGATGTCGCGCGACCGGGTGGCGCGCAGCCGCAGGCCTTCGACCGGCACCCAGGTGCCGCCGACCTTCCAGGTGGTGACCGCGCCGCTGGTGCTGTATTTGGTGCGCCGCACCGCGCCGGTGACGTTCAGTTCGCGGGCGAAGGCCATGTCGGTAGCCAGCGGCACCAGCGCCTCGCCGTAGAATTCCGAGACGGTGATTTTACCGTCGAAGGGCAGCTGGTTGCCGAGAATCCAGCCGCCGCGCGTGCCTTGGGGGTTGATCCGCTGGGCCAGCGGATCGGAGGTGCCGGTCGCCTTGTCGGCGCGATACTCATAGCCCACGCCGATCGAGACCGGGCCGGCCCAGGTCGAGAAGGGCGTGCCCTGGATGTTGGCGGCGGCGACATGCTGGTCGTTAATCGACTGGAACTGGGCGGTGCCAAAGACATAGTCGTTGCGGACCAGCGAGCCGTCGCCGAACACATTGACGGGAATGCAGCCATTGCCGGGCGTGGTCAGCGTCGAGCGGCAAACGACATTATTGCTGCCATCGCGGACGGCATCGACGGCGAGCAGCCATTCGGCCTGGCGCCGCATGTTGGGGCCGAAATCGAGTTTGAAGTCGTTGCGGCCATATTGATAATAGGCGTCCCAGCTCCAATTGTCGCCGATCTTGCCCTTGAGACCGACGACACCGCGGAACAGCTTGTTGACTCGGTCCATGGTGATCTTGCCGATGTCGTTGGAGACACGGCCGATGGTCACGGTCTGCAGGTTGTTGGCGATCATCAGATCGCGGACGCCCTGCGGCAGATAGGCATTGTCTCGGCGGATGACGAGGTTACCGCGATCACGGTTTTCCTGGCTGGCGCCGCCGGTCGACGACCAGCTGCCGGTGAACTCGGCGAACATCTCGAGATCATTGGTCAGCTCATAGCTGCCGGCGAGCATGGCGTTGACCGATTCGACGGGGACGCCGAGATTGGCGAGCAAGTTCTCGTTCTGGCCGGCACCGTCGCCGCCGATCATCGTCGCACCATAGACCGTGCCGAAATTATAGTTGGAGAAGCCGCCGCCCGGGGTGAACTGGATTCCGCGCAGCGGGCCGGAGACGATCAGGCCGCCCGGTGTGGTGTTCGCCGAATGGACATTGTCGGCGATGATATAGTTGGGCAGACCGTTGGTGGCGAAATTCGGGTTGGTGATCAGCCCGACATCGCGGCGGCCCCAGTCCCGCGTCGTCTGCGGGCCGATTTCGCCGACCTTCAGCCAGTCGATGCCGAAGTTGATCTTGCCGCGGCCGCCGCCGAACGAGGTGCCGGCGGCGCCGGAGAGGCGGAACTCCTCGCCGTCACCGACCTGAGAAATACCGGACTGGGCCGTCAGCTCGATGCCGTCAATGTTATCCTTGAGGATGAAGTTGACGACGCCGGCGACGGCGTCCGAGCCATAGGCCGCCGAGGCGCCGCCCGTGACGACCTCGACCTGCTGGACCATCAGCGTCGGGATCAGCTTGATGTCGACCGAGCCTGTGGTCTCCGACGGCACATGCCGACGGCCGTTGACCAGCACCAGCGTCCGCGACGAACCGAGGCCGCGCAGATCGGGGGTAATCTGGCTGCCGTTGCGCGAGGTGACGCCGGCCGAATTGAAACTGTTCGAATTGCGGAAGCTCGGCAGCTGGGCGAGGACCTCACCAAGGTTAGTCGAGGCGCGCTGCTCGATCTCGAGCGTGCCGACGGTTGTGACCGGGGTTGGCGCGATGAAGCCGGTGCTCAGCCGTGAGCCGGTGACGACAATGGCTTCCGCATCCGCCGGCGCGTCGGCATCGGCCTGCTGGGCCATCGCCGCCGACAGCGCGAGCACCGAGGTGAGGCTGACGGCAAGTCCGGCCCGGACCAGACGCGAGGCTGTGGCTACGGAACTCTGGCTGTGAGTAATGTTGATCATGCTTTCCCCCTCGATCGCATGCGCCACCCCGTTGACGCTGATCCGAGCCATTGATTGAGGCTCAAATACTTGATGCTTTAAATGTTATGGATAGACGCCGGCGTGTCAACAGCCCAGTTCTTGTTGGGCGATGTTTTCCAAATTATTGAGATAATGAACAAATCGGTGAGGGTGGCGATGATTCGCATACGCATGGCAAAATTTCTCGCCGGTGTTGCCGAGTTGTCGCATGTAACGGGTATCGGGACAGCGGGGGCGATCCAGATTGTGCGAGGTGGTGGCGGGGGATATGGGACAGGCCGACGTAAAAGCCTCGATACGACAGTTCAGGATTCCCGTGCAGCCCATGTGTTCGTCACCTCCGCGCCTTGTGGCCAGCGGCATCAGCCTGTTCGCCCTGGTTGCAGGACTGGCGCTTCCCGCTCCCGCTGGTGCGCAAGAAATGCCGCCGCCGGTGCCGGAGAGCGCCGAGGACGCGGCGATAACGGCAGACCTGACGGCCGATCCGGGCATTTCCTCGTTCATTGACGGCGAGGAGGAGATCGTCGTCACCGGCACGTTCCAGCGCGGCAGCGTGCCTGGCGACATCAAGCCCGAGATTCAGCTCAACGCCGGCGACATTCGCGCATTCGGCGCCTCCAACCTGGCCGATCTGCTGCAAGAACTGGCCCCGCAGCTGCGGTCGGGGCGCGGGCGCGGCGGCGAAGCGCCGGTGGTGCTGGTCAATGGCCGCCGGGTGTCCGGCTTTGCCGAAATACGCAACCTGCCGCCCGAAGCGCTGGAACGCGTCGACATCCTGCCCGAGGAAGTGGCGCTGAAATATGGTTACAGGGCCGACCAGCGCGTCATCAACTTCGTGCTGCGCGAGAATTTCATGGCGACGACAGTCGAGCTCGAGGGCGGGATGGCCACCGACGGCGGACAGACGACGCTGGAAGGCGAGGGCAATTTCCTGCGCCTCGGCAATGGGTCCCGGTTCAGCCTCGAAGGCGAATACAGTCGCGCGGGGATATTGCTCGAGTCCGAGCGCCAGGTGCTGACACCGACGCCGAGCCAGCCATTTT
>NZ_JBIMKZ010000034.1:0-33440 GCF_051860865.1 Polymorphobacter sp.
GCCTTGCCGTCCTTGGCGGTGATCGTCGCCGACACACCGTCGGCGCCCGGCTTGACGTCGGACACCTTGGCCCCGGTCAGGATCTTCATCCCCTGCTTGACCAGCGCCTTCTCCATGAACGCCGACACCTCGGCATCCTCGACCGGCAGGATCCGGTCGAGCATCTCGACGACCGTCACTTCGGCGCCCATGTCCGAATAGAAGCTGGCAAACTCGATGCCGATGGCGCCCGAGCCGATCACCAGCAGCTTGGTCGGCATCTCCGGCGGCACCATCGCATGGCGATAGGTCCAGACCCGCTTGCCGTCCGCCGCCACGCCCGGCAGGTCGCGCGCCCGCGCGCCGGTCGCGACGATGATGTTCTTGGCTTCGAGCACCCGGCTGCCATCGACCGTCACCTGCGTCGCCCCGGTCAGCACGCCATTGCCCTCGACGACGGTCACCTTGTTCTTCTTCATCAGGCCCTTGACGCCCGAATTGAGCTGACCCGCCACCTTGCGCGAGCGTTCGGTGACCTTGGCGAGATCGAATGATGGCTTCTCCACGCTCAGCCCATAGGCCGAGGCATGAGTGATATAATGGTAGATCTCGGAGGACCGCAGCAGCGCCTTGGTCGGGATGCACCCCCAGTTGAGGCAGATGCCGCCGAGCTTCTCGCGCTCGACGATCGCCACCTTCATGCCGAGTTGCGACGCGCGGATCGCCGCCACATAGCCCCCCGGCCCGGAGCCGAGGATCACCAGGTCAAAATTCTCGCTCATGCCACCAATCCCAAAGGAGCCTCGATCAAGGCCTTGACCGCCTGCATCAGCTGCGCCCCGTCGGCGCCGTCGATGGCCCGATGGTCGAAGCTGCCGGTAATGCTCATCACCGTGGCGACGCGCAGTTCGTCGTCCACCACCACCGCGCGTTTCTCGCCGGCGCCCACCGCCAGGATCATCGCCTGCGGCGGGTTGATCACCGCATCGAACGCCTTGATGCCGAACATGCCGAGGTTGGAGAGCGACGCGGTGCCGCCCTGATATTCATGCGGCTGCAGCTTGCCCTCGCGCGCCTTCTCGGCCAGCGCCTTCATCTCGGTGGCGATCACCGACATCGGCTTGGCATCGGCCCCGACGATGATCGGCGTGATCAGCCCGGACGGCGCCGCCACCGCCACCGAGATATCGGCGCGGTCATAGACGATCAGATTGTCGCCGGCGAAGCTGACATTGCAGGTCGGCACCTGCCGCAGCCCCAGCGCCAGCGCCTTGATCACCATGTCATTGACCGACAGCTTGATGTTGCGCGGTGCCAGCGCCGCATTGAGCTGGCCGCGCAGCGCCAGCAGCGCATCGAGCTGCACATCGACAGTCAGGTAAATGTGGGGGATCGACTGCTTGGCCTCGGTCAGCCGCCGCGCGATCACCTTGCGGACATTGCCGAGCTTCTCGACCCGGTGCGGCACATCGGCCAGCGGCTCGACCGCCGCCGGCTTGGCAACGGCGGGCTTCTCGGCCGCGGGAGCCGGCGCCGGCGCAGGCGATCCAGCCGGCGCCACTTTGCCCGCCTCCATCGCCGGCGCCGAGCCCATCGCCTCGACATCGGCCAGCACGACGCGCCCGCCCGGACCCGAGCCCGTCACCGTCGACAGGTCGATCCCGCTCGCCGCCGCCACGCGCCGCGCCAGCGGCGACGCCACCACGCGCTCGCCCTCGGCGCGCGCCGGCGCCGCCTTCGGGGCCGGCGCTTCCGCCTTCGGCTCCGGTTTCGGGGATGGCTTCTCCGGTTCCTTCTCGGTCTTCTCCGGCGCCTTCTCCGTCACCTTCTCTTCCGTCTTCGTTTCGGCCTTCGGCGGGGCCTTGGCCTTGGGTGCCGGCGCCTCGTCCTCGCCCGCCAGCCGCAGGATCACCGTGCCGACAGCAACCTCCTCGGTCCCCGCCTCGACAAGGATCTCGGTAACCACGCCCTCGTCGATCGATTCAAATTCCATCGACGCCTTGTCGGTCTCGATCTCGGCCAGCACGTCGCCGGACTTCACCGTGTCGCCCACCGCCACGAGCCATTTCGACAGCGTCCCCGATTCCATCGTCGGAGACAGCGCCGGCATCGTCACATCGGTCATCGGTTGCACACCTTCTTCACAGCCGAAATCACACCCGCCGCATTCACCAGCGCCGCCTTTTCCAGGTTCGCGGCATAGGGCAGCGGCACATCGACATTGGTCACCCGCAGCACCGGCGCATCGAGGTCATCGAAGCCCTGCTCCATCGCCACCGCGATGATCTCGGAAGAGATCGAGCAAACTGGCCAGCCTTCCTCCACCACCACCATCCGGTGGGTCTTCGCCAGCGACGCCAGCACGGTCGCCGTGTCGAGCGGCCGCAACGTCCGCAGATCGATTACCTCGGCGTCGATCCCCTCGTCGGCCAGCGCCTTCGCCGCCTCCATCGCCACGCCGACGCCGATCGAATAGCTGACCAGCGTCACATCGGCCCCTTCGCGCACGACATTGGCCTTGCCGATCGGCACGACGTGCTCATCCTCCGGGCCGTCGCCCTCGGGCACGTCGAAGCTCTGCCCGTAGAGCAGCTCGTTTTCCAGGAACACCACCGGATCGGGCGACCGGATGGCGCTCTTCAGCAGCCCCTTGGCATCGGCCGCGGACCAGGGCGCGATCACCACCAGACCCGGCACGCTCGCATACCAGGGGCCGTAATTCTGGCTGTGTTGCGCGCCAACCCGCGACGCCGCACCGTTCGGCCCGCGGAACACGATCGGGCAGCGCATCTGGCCGCCGCTCATGTAGAGCGTCTTGGCCGCCGAATTGATGATATGGTCGATCGCCTGCATGGCGAAATTGAAGGTCATGAACTCGACGATCGGCTTCAGCCCGCCCATCGCCGCCCCGGCGCCCAGCCCGGCAAAGCCATATTCCGTGATCGGCGTATCGACGACCCGCATCGCCCCGAACTCTTCGAGTAGCCCCTGCGTCACCTTGTAGGCGCCCTGGTACTCGGCGACTTCCTCGCCCATCACGAACACCCGGTCGTCGGCGCGCATTTCTTCAGCCATTGCATCGCGCAGTGCCTCGCGCACCGTCTGCCGCCGCATCCCTGCCGCCGCCTGCACCGGCTCAGCCTTCTTCTTCGCCTCCTTGGGCGCCTCGGCCTCCTTCGGTGGCGCCTCCTTGGCGGGCTCCTCCTTCGGCGGCTCCTTCTTCGCCGGCGTCTCCTCCGGCGGCTCTTCCTTCGCCGGCGCCTCTTCCTCGCCCTCGCCCGCAAGCGTCGCGATCACCGTGCCGACCGCCACCCCTTCGGTGCCGGCCTCGACCAGCAGCGCCGTCACCGTGCCGCCGTCATCGGTTTCCAGCTCCATCGTCGCCTTGTCGGTTTCAATCTCGGCCAGCACCGCGCCGGGCTGCACGACATCGCCGACCTTCACCAGCCATTTGGCCAGCGTCCCCTCTTCCATCGTCGGGGACATTGCCGGAAGCTTGATCTCAGCCATCAATATTGCCCCAGCAACACATCGGTATAAAGCTCGCCCATGCCCGGCTCGGGCGCCTCCTCGGCAAAGTCCGCCGCCTCGGTCACCTCGGCGCGCACCGCCTTGTCCATGTCCTTCAGCCCCGCCTCATCGGCATGGCCGCCATCGACCAGCGCCTTCTTCAGCGCTTCGATCGGATCGGATTTCTCACGGATCGCCGCCACCTCTTCGCGGGACCGGTATTTCGCCGGATCGCTCATCGAATGGCCGCGGTAGCGATAGGTCTTCATCTCGAGCAGGATCGGCCCCTTGCCGCTGCGCACCCAGTCGACCGCGACATCGGCGGCGCCCTTCACCGCCAGCACGTCCATCCCATCGACCTGCAGCCCCGGCACCCGGAAGCTCTCGCCCCGCCGGTACAACTGGTCCTCGGACGAGGAGCGATTGACGCTGGTCCCCATCGCATATTGGTTGTTCTCGATCACGAACACCACCGGCAACTTCCACAGCTCAGCCATGTTGAAGCTCTCATAGACCTGGCCCTGATTGGCCGCGCCGTCGCCGAAATAGGTTACCGCAATCCCGCCATCGCCCTTGTACTTGTGGGCAAAGGCAAGCCCGGTCCCCAGCGGCACCTGCGCCGCCACGATCCCGTGCCCGCCGTAGAAGCCATGCTCCACAGAGAACATGTGCATCGAGCCGCCCTTGCCGCCGGAAATCCCCGCCGCACGTCCGGTCAGCTCGGCCATCACCGCCTTGGCGGAAATTCCCGCCACCAGCATATGGCCATGGTCGCGGTAACCGGTAATAACCGAATCGGTTTCCCGGAGCGCCGCCTGCATCCCCACCACCACGGCCTCCTGGCCGATATAGAGGTGGCAGAAGCCGCCGATCATTCCCATGCCGTACAATTGCCCGGCGCGCTCCTCGAAACGGCGCACCAGCAGCATCTGCCGATAATATTCGAGCAGCTCCTCGCCCGATGCCTTGTACCGCTGCGGTTCGTCAGGCCGAGGCCAATTGCGCAGCAACCCGTCCGATTTCACCGTTTCGGTACGTTTGCGTGACGCTGACGTTGCAGCCATGGCCTCAGACTCCCAACAAGTCCCCTTGGTATAGAAGCCATTCGCCCCTGCCCACAAGCCCTGTTGCACAATTGGGAGCGGTCAGTTTTCCTCGTCGAGCGGCACGATCACCTCGTCCGGCCGCACCACATTGAGGTTGCGGCGAACCAGCTCGTCGGCCAGATCGGGGTCGACGCCGGCCGGATCGAGCAGCTCGACCTGCCGTTCGAGCGACGCCTTCTGCTCGGCTCGCGCCGCCACCTGCGCCGCCAGCGCCTTGCGCTCGGCCTGATAGCCGCGCCAGGACAGCACGCCGGTCGGCCCGCCGATCGCAAAGCTGAGGAAATAAATCACCAGCATGATGCAGATCGCCGGGATGATCGCCCGTTTCAGATAGCCCCAAATGCCTGCCGTACCCTGCATGGCGCAGCGATACCGCGCCGCGCCCGCAGCGGCAAGAACTCTCAGGCCTCGTACACCGCCCGGCCGCCGGTCACCGTCTGGACGATCTTGATATCCTTGATCTTCTCCGGATCAATCGTGTGAGGATCTTCGGCCAGCACGACATAATCGGCCAGCTTGCCCGGCGTCAGCGAGCCCTTGATCTTGTCCTCGCGGCTCGCATAGGCGCCGTTGAAGCTGTTGATCTTGATCGCCTCGGCCACGCTGACCCGCTGGTTCGCACCCCAGGTCTTGCCGTCCCAACCCTTGCGCGTCACCATCCCCTGGATGCCCATCAGCGGCGCAAACGGACCCGGCGAGAAATCCGACCCTGCGCAGGCCGGGATACCGGCATCGAGGAAGCTGCGGAACGCCATGCAGTTCTTCATCATCTCCTCGCCGTAGAAGCCGAACTTGTCGGAATTATAATAGGCATAGGAGGTGAACACCGCCGGGATCACGCCCATCGCCTTCATCCGCTGCAAAATGCCCGGGTTGATCAGCGTGCAATGGGTGATCTTCGGCCGCGCATCAGCGATCGGGTACAGTTTCTGCGCCCGCTCGAAGGCGTTCAGCACCATGTTGATCGGCACATCGCCATTGGCATGGCAGTTGACCTGCACACCGGCCCGGTGGGTCTTCTCCACCCAGGCATCGAGCACCTCCTGCGTCTCGGTCAGATTGCCGAAATAGGGTGGGTTGGTGCCACTGTACGGCGTCGAAATCGCCATCGTCCGCTCGGAGAAGCTGCCGTCGATCGTATGCTCGGAGGTTGCGCCGAACTTGATCCACTCGTCCCCCAGCCCGGTCTGGATGCCATTGGCGATCATTGCCTCGAGCACCTGCCCGCTGGTCTCGTAGCTTACCCGGTGCAGCAAATCGCCCTTGGCCCGCACCGCCTGCATCGCCGCCAGGTCGCCGCCCTGGTGATGGACGCCGGTCAGCCCATATTCGACGAACTTTTTGGAGCTATGGGCAAAGCCTGCCCGCCCGCGCTCCTCCATCTGCGCCTGGGTATACTTCGGCCGGTCGCCGACCTTCTCGAACGGCGTCCGCGCCCGGTCGGTCACCCGCCCGGTCAGCACCCCGCCCGGCCCCTTGTCGATGGTGCCGCCGAACGGATCGGGCATGCCGTCCGTGAAGCCGACCATCTCCAGCGCCTTGCTGTTGTAATAGCTGGTGTGGCCGCCGCGATGGCGCACCACCACCGGATGCACGGTCGACACCTTGTCGAGGTCCTGGCGATTGACCTGCCGGCCATCCTTCACCTTGGTATCGTCGTAGAAAAAGCCTTCCACCCAGGTCCCCGGCGGCGTCGCCGCGGCGCGCACCTTCAGCTTGTCGATGATCGACTGGATGGTGACGAACTCGACCACGAACGGATTGCCGACCAGCACCTCATAGACCAGCACATCGCCCCGCCCATGGTTGTGGCAGTCGATGAAGCCCGGCACGATCGTCATCTGCTTGGCGTCCTGAATCCGCGTCGTCTTCCCCGCCAGCCCGCGCAGATTGTCATAGCTGCCGATCGCCATGATCTGCGACCCCTTGATCGCCATCGCCGACGCCGTCGGCATCCGGTCGTCGACCGTGTAGATCTTGGCGTTATGGACGATCAGGTCCGCCTCGCCCGGCTCGGCGGCCAGCAAAGGGCTGAACAGGGACGCCCCGGCAAAGGCCACGCCCCCTGCCCCGCTGCGCATCAGGAAGCTGCGACGATCGAAAACCTTGTTCATGATGTCATCCCCATTGAAAAATGTCAGGCCTGATAGACCGCCCGACCCCCGGTCACCGTCTGCACAATCTTGATGTCCTTGATCGTCTCCGGATCGACCCGGTGCGGATCGTCGGCCAGCATCACGAAATCCGCCAGCTTGCCGGGCGTGATCGAGCCCTTGATATGCTCTTCCTTCGAGGCATAGGCGCCGTTGTAGCTGTTGATCTTCAGCGCCTCGGCCACGCTCACCCGCTGGTTGGCGCCCCAGGTCTGGCCATCCCAGCCCTTGCGCGTCACCATCCCCTGCATCCCCATCAGCGGCGAGAACGGCCCCGGAAAAAAGTCCGAGCCCGCACACACCGGAATCCCGGCATCGAGGAAGCTGCGGAACGCCATGCAGTTCTTCATCATCTCCTCGCCGTAAAAGGCGAACTTGTCCGAATTATAATAGGCATAGGAGGTGAATGGCGCCGGGATCGCCCCGAGTTGCTTTATCCGCTTGACCAGCCCGTCGTTGATCAATGTGCAATGGGTGATCTTCGGCCGCGCATCGGCGATCGGATACAGTTTCTGCGCCCGCTCCACCGCGTTGAGCACCATGTCGATCACCACATCGCCATTGGCATGGCAGTTCACCTGCACGCCGGCGCGATGCACCTTCTCCACCCAGGCGTCGAGCACCTCCTGGCTCTCGGTGATATTGCCATAATAGGGCGGATTGGTGCCCTTGTACGGCGTCGATATCGCCATCGTCCGCTCGGAAAAGGAGCCGTCGACCCCATGTTCGGAGGTCGCCCCGAACTTGATCCACTCGTCCCCCAGACCGGTCTGGATGCCATTGGCGATCATCGCATCGAGCATCGCACTGTTGGTCTCGTAGCTGACCCGGTGCAGCAGCTCGCCGCTCGCCCGGATCGCCTGGATCGCCGCCAGATCGCCGCCCTGGTGGTGAACGCCGGTCAGCCCATATTCGACCAGCCGCTTGGAGATGTGCGCCATCCCCCGGCGGCTGCGCTCCTCGATCTGCGCCTGGCTATATTTCGGCCGGTCGCCGACGCTGTTGAACGGCGTCCGCGCCCGGTCGGTCACCCGCCCGGTCAGCACCCCGCCCGGCCCCTTGTCGATGGTCCCGCCAAAGGGATCGGGCATGCCGTCCTTGAAGCCGACCATCTCCAGCGCCTTGCTGTTGTAGAAGCTGGTGTGCCCGCCGCGATGCCGCACTACCACCGGATGCACGGTCGACACCTTGTCGAGGTCGAGCCGCGTCAGCTGGCGCTTGTCCTTGACCTTGGTGTCATCGAAGAAATGCCCCTCCACCCAGGTCCCCGCCGGCGTCGTCGCCGACCGCGCCTTCAGCTTGTCTATGATCGACTGGATGGTAACGAACTCAACCTGATAGGGATTACCGACCAGCACCTCGTACACCAGCGTCTCGCCGATCGGATGGTTGTGGCAGTCGATGAACCCGGGCACGATCGTCATCTGCTTCGCATCGACGATGCGCGTCGTCTTGCCCGCCAGCCCGCGCAGAGTGTCATAGTCACCCACCGCCATGATCATCGCGCCCTTGATGGCCATTGCCGACGCCGTCGGCATCCGGTCATCGACGGTGTAGATCCGGGCATTATGGATGATCTGGTCGGCCTCGCCGGCCTCGGCGGCCAGCAACGGGCTGAACATGCAGCCCCCGGCCATCGCCACCCCCCCTGTCCGGGAGAGAAACTGCCGCCGGGACTGCATAGCGCGCATCGACCCTTCTCCCTCGTTCCGGACGATCAGTATTTGAACGTCAGCTCAGGCTTCGTCCCCTTGCCGTAGAGCACCTGCCCGGGCCGCGCCCCGGTATGCTGCCCCTTGTCGACCACCAGCACGCCGTTGACCAGCACATAGGGCACGCCCACCGGATAGGACTTCGGCTTGTCATAGGTCGCGGTGTCCTTGACCGTCGCCGGATCGAACACCACCAGATCGGCCATGAAGCCGGTCTGCACCTGCCCGCGCCCGGTCAGCCCGAGGATCGCCGCCGGATAGCTGCTCATCTTCCTGACCGCATCCTCCAGCGTCAGCACCTTGTCCTCGCGCACATATTTGCCGAGCGCCCGCGAGGCGCTGCCGAAGGTGCGCGGATGCGGGAAGCCCGCCGCCGTCAGGTTCAGCGCTCCGGCGTCGCTTGAAATCGCCGTCCATGGCTGCCGCATGACCATGTTCACATTCTCGTCGGACATCGCGAAGAAGATGCCGCCGATGTTGCCGCCGGCCTCGGACATCAGCTGGACGCAGGTCTCCATCGGGTCGGCATCGCCGCGCATCTTGGCGATCTCGGACAGCCGCTTGCCCAGATAGGCCGCATGCTCGGGCACGCTCGAGCGGGCATACATGATGCCTTCCGCATCGCCGTGCTCATGCACCCAGTCCTTGAAATCCTTGTCCGCCTTCATCCGCTCGCGCGCCGGCGGGTCCTTCAGCAGCCGGGCGAACTCGTCGGGCCCCTTGGCCCGCGCCCACACCGGGAAGAACACGTTCCAGCCATGGTTCATCGCCGTATACGGATATTGGTCCACGGTGACCGGCAGACCCTCGGCGCGCATCGCGTTGATCCGCTCGATATAATGGGGCTGCTTGTCCCAGTTGCGCTTGCCGCGGATCTTGTAGTGGAAGATGTGCACCGGCACCTCGGCCTTGCGCGCCATCTCGGCGACGAAGTCCAGCTCCTTGTCCTGCTCGAACCCTTCCGAGCCGATATGCGCGGTGACGTTGCCGCCATATTGGCGGACCACCTTGGCCAGCTCGATCACCTCGCCCGGCCACTTCGGCCCGCCGCTCTCGAAGCGCAGCACCATCCCCCAGGCGCCTTCCTCCATCGACCGCGCCATCAGCTTCTTCATCCGGTCGAGCTGCGCCATATCGGCCGGCGCCTCGCTATAGCCCATCACTACCAGCCGGGTCTGCTCGAACGCCGCGTGGCTGATGACGTTCATCGACACGCCCTTCTGGCGCAGCCGGGCCCAATAGTCGGTGAAGGTCCGCCAGTCGTCGGTCACCCCGTTCGAGGTGCGGATCGGCAGCCCGTCGCGCGGCGCCGGCGACGAGCTTTCGCCCAGCACGTCGAGCGTCACCCCCTGGCGGATCTTGCTCTCGGCATTGCCGTCCTCAAGCAACGGCATGTCGCTATGGGTATGCAGGTCGATGAACCCCGGCGACACCACATGCCCGGTGGCGTCGATCACCCGCTTGGCCGTCTTGCCCTTCAGATTGCCGATCTCGACGATCTTGCCGCCGGACACCGCCACATCGGCCTTGTACCAGGGATTGCCCGTCCCATCGACGACCCGCCCGCCGGTGATCAGCACGTCATAATTCTGCGCCCATCCCGGCGCCGCAATCGCCAGCGCCGCCGCTGCCATGAACAAGGTCTTCTTCGTCATGCCCATTCTCCTCGTCCACGGTCGTCGTGGCTATTGCTTGGTCCAGTCCCATTCGATCGAAGACTTGCCCTGGTCCGGCGCCAGCAGGTTCGAGGCCCGCCCGATCGCCGTCGTCGGCTCGCGCGGCGGATAGGCCGCGCCGAGAAACTGCAGATACGTCTGCTTCGAATTCGGATCATATTCGAACTTCTTCAGCGCCTCTCTGTACCGCGCCATCTCCTCGACATTGAGATGCGTCGGCGGCGTCGCGCTGTCAGGGATCAGGCTCCGCCACTTCGGCCAGCGCGCCATCTCGGTCTTGAAGTCGGCCTTGATCGCCGCCAGTGCCTGCGGATTGGTCATCAGGTCGATGACACTCGCCGCCATCGCCTTCGATCCCGCCGCAATGCCCTTGTGCGCCACCGGCGTCGCCGGCCCGATCCCGCTGGACCAATGATGCCCGGCCAGCGCGCCCGGCGGCTTCGCCGGGATGTAGAACTGCACATAGGGCAGGTTCCAGGTGATATCCCCGGCATCGTTGGTGGAGGCATTCTGCCGGTCGCTGGTCAGTGGGCTGACCTTGGTCGGCAGCCCCTCTTCCTGCGCCCCCATCGCCTTCTGGTAATAGCGGGCAAAGCGCACATCATCGTCGCTCCACGCCGGCATCCCCACCGCCTCGATGTTCTTCGAGACCAGCTCGGCGAGCGCCTTGTTGCCATTGAACGGCCAGGACCCCGCCAATATCCGCTCGGTCACCCGCGTCTTGGTGCCCAGCGCCGCCCCCTTGGCGATATCGCGCGTCCATTCCAGCATCGATTCCACGATCGCCGGCGTCTTGGCGCGGAAATAATACCAGACCGTCGCCTCGGCCGGCACCACATTGGGCTGCTTGCCGCCATCGGAAATCACATAATGCATGCGCGCGTCATCAGGGTCATAGCCATGCTCGCGCATCTGGTTAGCGCCGAGGTTCATCAGCTCCACGGCATCGAGCGCGCTGCGCCCCTGCCACGGCCGCGCCCCATGCGCCTGCTCGCCCTTGAAGCTCCACTGCACCGACACGTTGCCGAAATTGTTGAGCCCATAGGAAACGCCGAATTCGCTGCCGACATGCACGCCGATCATCGCGTCGAGGTCCTTGAACAGCCCGGCCTTCAGCATATAGCCGCGGCTCGCCAGCAACTCCTCCGCCGGCCCGCCATAGACGATCAGCGTGCCCGGCAGCTTGTGCTTGTCCTTCACCGCCTTGATCGCCAGCGCGGCGCCGATCAGCGTCGGCTGGTGGGTATTATGCCCCTCGCCATGCCCGGGCGCCCCTTCCACCTGCTCGGCATGCTCGAGCGTCGTCGGCATCTGCGACGTCGCCGGCACCCCATCGAAGTCGCTCATCAGCCCGATCACCGGCCCGCCGCTGCCATAGGTCGCCATATAGGCGGTCGGCATCCCGGCAACGCCCGTCGTCACCGTGAACCCGGCATCGCGCAGCGCCTTGGTCACCAGCGCAATGGTCTTCACCTCCTGGAAGCCGATCTCGGCATAAGAGTAGATGGCATCGCTGTAGCGCCCCATCCGGTCGGCATTGCGGTCGACCACCGCATAGGCCTCGGCCTTCATCGCATCGAGGTTCGGCGCGGTCTGTGCCGCCCCCGGCCCTGCCCCCAGCGACGACACGCCAAGGCAGAGCGCAAGCTTCAGATGCCGCATGTCAGCCTCCATTCTTCTCGCCCGCCCCGGGCGCGTTGGAGGCCTTACCGGCGCCGGCTTCCACTTCCGCCGGCGGGTAGGCAATCTTCATCATCTCCAGATAGCTCTGCTTCGAGTTCGGGTCATATTCGAACGGCTTGAGCTTCTCCCGATATCGCGCCATCTCGTCCTTGTTGAGGTGGATCGGCGGGTCGGCAAAGGGCGGGATCAGGCTCTTCCACTTCGGATAGCCGGCCAACTGCGTCGCAAACCCCTGCTTGATCACCGCCAGCCGTTCCGGCTTGGTCGCCAGGTCGACATAGGTTGCGACCAGCACCTTGGTCGCCGCCGCAATCCCCTTGTGGGCAATCGGCGTCGCCGGCGCGATCCCCGCCGACCAGTGGTGCCCGGCCAGCTCGCCGTCGGGCTTGGCCGGAATGCGCAGCCGCATCGTCGGCGCCTGCCAGGTCATGTCGCCGGCATCGGAAGAGCTCGATCCCTGCCGCGATCCGGTCACCGACCGCACCTGCGTCGGCAGCCCGGTCACCTCGACGCCCATGGATTTCTGATAGGCCCGGGCAAAGGCCTGGTCCGCCTCGCTCCACGCCGGCATGCCGACCAGCTTCACATTCTCGTCGACCAGCTCCGCGAGTTCCTTGTTGCCGACGAACGGCCAGGATGCGGACAAAATCCGCTCATGGACGCTGGTCTCGGTTGCCAGCGCCGCCGCCTGCGCCGCCTTGCGCGCCCGCACGAACAGCTGCCACGCCCGGTCCGCCGAGACATGGCGGAAATAATACCAGACGCTGGCATCGGCCGGCACCACATTGGGCTGCTTGCCGCCGACCGGGATCACATAATGCATCCGCGCCGGCGGATCGATATGCTCGCGCATGAAGTTGGTGGACGCGTTCATGATCTCGACCGCATCGAGCGCGCTGCGCCCCTGCCAGGCCGAATTGCCATGCGCCGTCCGCCCCTTGAACGACCACTCCGCCGAGATGATCGCCAGGTTGTTCATCCCATAGCTGGTGCCCATGTCGGTGCCTATATGCACGTCGAGGATCGCATCGACGCCCTTGAACAGCCCGGCGTTGCTCATATAGCCGCGGCTCGCCAGCAACTCCTCCGCCGGCCCGCCATAGACGATGATCGTTCCCGGCAGCTTGTACTTGTCCTTCATCGCCTTCATCGCGATCGCCGCACCAACCAGCGTCGGCTGATGGGTATTATGCCCCTCGCCATGCCCGGGCGCGCCTTCCACCAGTGGATCATGCACCAGCGAGGTCGGCCGCTGCGACGTCCCCGGCACCCCGTCGAAGTCGGACATCAGCCCCACCACCGGCGACCCGCTGCCATAGACCGCCTTGTAAGCGGTCGGCATCCCGGCCACCCCGGTCTCGACCTTGAACCCCGCCCTGGTCAGCTCGGCGGTCACCAGCCCGATCGTCTTGACTTCCTGGAAGCCGATTTCGGCAAAGGAATAGATGGCGTCGTTGATCTTCGCCATCCGAGCCGCATTGGCGTCAACCAGCGCAAACCCGTCCGTCTTGATCGCCTCGGCAGCGGGAGCCTGGGCCAAAGCCCCACTCGCATTTGCCAGCCCGATTACCGCCAGCCATGCCATGGTCATCCGCACAAATCTTGTCCCCCAAAGATCCGGCCGCCTTCTCCCCGAAAGCGGCCGGCTTTGCTCACCTCAGTATTTGAACCGGAGGCTCAAGCGGAACGTCCGCCCAAGCCTATCGCCCAGCTGCCGGCTCGCCTGCGGGAAAGCGAAAAGGCTGTCCCCGGTCGGACCATTCGGCACCAGCGACGGATCGCGGTTAAGCAGGTTGGTGATGGTCAACTGGATCTGCGCCTCGCTCGACCGCACCGGGATCTTGTAAGCGATCGAGGTATCGAGGAAGAACGCACCATCAAGCTGATTGTTGTTGATCGTACGATTGAACTGCGTCGATGCCGGGCAATTTGTCTGGCATTCGACGTAGTTGTTGTCGAGGACGCCAGCGCTATAGCCACGGCCAACAAGGCTGATCGTGAACGGATCGGCATCATACAACATGCTCAGGCGGTAGTTCCACTTCGGTGGACCGGAGAAGTTGTTGCCGGCCGCGTCGATCGGGATGTTGATCGTGTCGTCGGTGTTGTTCTCCAGATAATGCGTAAACAACGCCCGAAGCGCCAGATTGCCGTTCGCCCCCGGAATGATTGCGTCCATCGGTGTCCGGAACGAGGCTTCGATATCGATGCCCCGGTTGGTCTGGAACGCGAAATTCGTCGGGAAGATGACGATCTCCGGGAAGTCGACAATCTGACCATTGACCACAGTCGCCGTGATATTGTCGCAGAACGCCTGGACATTCTGCAAATAGCAGAGGTCCACCGTCTGCGGCACTGTAATCGTCCCGATCGCATCGACGATCTTGACCTGGTAATAGTCGACCGCCAGCGCCACGCCCGGTGCAAAGGTCGGCGTTGCCACCGCACCGATCGTCCAGCTCCGTGCCACTTCGGGCTGCACCAGCGGATTGCCGGTCGCCTTTTCCTGGAAGGTGACAGTACGCACGGCTTCGCCCGGAATACGCAGCTGCACGGTGTTCGACCGTCCCGTCCCTGCGGCAAACAGCTCGCCCAGATTGGGCGCCCGGATGTCACGGGACACGCTGCCGCGGAAGCGGATATCATCGATCACCTGCCAGGTCGCGCCGACCTTCCAGGTCGCCACCGTGCCCGAGGTCGAATAGTCGGTCACACGTGCCGCACCATTGATTTCGGCGCCGGTGAACACGGGCAACGCCAGCTCGATAAAGGCTTCCTTGACGTTGTACTGGCCCTTGTTGACCAGATAATTGCCATATTGCCACCCGGTGCTGAACACCGGATCGACGGTCCCGTCGATCTGCTCCTTGCGCCATTCGCCACCAACAGCAATCGCCGCCGGCCCGCCGGGAAGCTCGAACAGCTCGCCGCTGAAGGTCAGCGCCGCCACGTCCTGCTGCAGACGCTGGAAGCGAAGCGGTTGATACCCGTCGTTCAACACATAGTTGATGGCATCCGCCGACTGTCCGCCGATGCCGATACGGTTGAGCGGAATACAACCCGGCTGGTTGTTGTTCGGATTGGTATCGACGTTGACGCGGCAAGCAATTGTGCCGGCCGGAATGCCAGCCGGATTGCCGGCCGGCGCGAACACGGCATCGGTTGCCGCATTCATCCGCGCCGTCCGCCATGTGCCGGTCAGCTCCTCATTGGCCCGTGTGAAGCCGCGCTGATAATAAGCGTCCCAGTTCCAGGACTTCCCGCCCAGATTGAAATCGCCGCGCGCGCCGAGGACATAACGATAGACCTCGCGAACGTTCAGCGAGCCGCCCAGCGGCATCCCGGCATTGGACGTCCCGATCGTCAGTGACCGGAGATTGTTCGCCACCATCTGGTCGCGGATCGATTGCGGCAGGAAAGCGTTATCCTGTTGAATCGTCAGGTTTCCGGTATTCACCGGCTGCAGATAGATATTGTCGTTGGTCTGCTTGTTGTAGCTGAAGCTGCCATAGACGCTGATATTGTCCGTCAGGTCGAAGGTCGCGCGGCCGAAGGCGCCGATCCGCTCCTGCCCCGGCTCCAGCGACGTTGAACCGACATAGCCCTGGCTGGTATATTCCCAATCGCCGCCGACCATCGACTGCGCCTGCGGGCTGACCGAGCGGCCGAAGGTCAGCTGCCCCAACGATGCCAGCCCGGTATTCGGATTGACCGTCCCGAAATAGGTGCCCCTCAGCGGCGACAGCACGTTCGCACCAGTGTTGGTGGTCGCGCCGACGATCAAACCACCCGGCGACAGCCGCGCCGGGCCGACCTGCTGCGTGACCAGATATTCCGGCGCGCCATTTCCCGCGACATAGTCGGGGTTGAGCATCAGGAAGTTGCCGCTCTGGTTCCACTTGCGGTCGACCGAGTCGATGCCTTCACTCTTGAAGTATTGAACACTGCCCATCACATGGAGCCGGTCGCCAAACAGATTGGCGCCCGCCGTCGCCGTGAAATTGTAATTCTGGTTGTCGCCGTAGGTTGTCTCGCCGATATCGCCGACAAGCTCCAGCCCGGTGAAATCCTTCTTCAGAATGAAGTTGACCACGCCGCCGACAGCATCGGAGCCATAGGCCGCAGAGGCGCCGCCCGTCACAACTTCAACGCGCTCTACGAGTGCCTGCGGGATCGTGTTGACATCGACAAGGCCGGTCGAGGAGCTCGCCACCGAGCGCTGGCCATCGAGCAGCACCAGTGTCCGGCTCGCACCGATGCTCCGGAGATTGATCGAGCTGATGCCGGCTGTCCCGGCGGACAATGCGGCCGTGCCGGAAGCCGGCGTGCCGCTGCCCGAAATTGCAGGCAGCTGGTTGACGAAGTCGGCGATGTTGGGCGGCGCCTGCGCCTGGATGTCGGCCGAGCTCAGCACGCTCACCGGCGTCGGCGCCGTATAGCCATCGCGCGCGATGCGCGAGCCGGTCACCGTGATGGCGCCCGCCTCCTCGACCGGCTCCGCCTGCGCAACGGCATCACCCGGCGTCGGCGCCGCCTGGGCCATCGCCGCCTGCTCGGCGACACACAACGCCAGCACACTCGCTGTCGCAAACGCCAACCGCCGACTGATTGCGGCAATTCCGCTCGATCCGGACACACCGAAACACTTCACGTCATACATCGTTGCAAACCCCCTTTTATAGTCGCCGAAACAAAACTTTTCCCCAAGGCAACCAGGCATTCGATCTATTTATTTTTAATATCGACCGAGCAACAACGTCATACTATCGAGCAGCAACTTGCTGCGCTCTATTATAAACTTCTTTCCCTGCAATAACCGTTCTCTCAACGGCAATATCCTGAATTCGTTCAGGGTCAACGGTAAGAAGGTCGGCCGACAAGACTGCAAAATCTGCCGCCTTTCCAACCTCGATCGACCCTACATTCTTTTCATCGAATGTGAAGTAGGCCGACTCCATTGTGTGCATGCGTAGCGCATCTGCAACACTCACCCCTTCTTCCTTCAATCCCTTTACCGTGCCGTTCCAGCTCTTGCGCGTGACAGCGGCATAAATGCCGGCGATCGGCCCATAAGGCCCGGCGTCGGACCCGAACGACACCCGGACGCCCTTCCTGACCAGCGACCCGGCCGGATTCTGCGTTTCCTCGCGCGCCGGCTCCAGCGCCTCATCGGCATAGGACCCCAGCGACAGCAGGAACCCCGGCTGGCTGGCCAGCCCGATATTATACTTGACCATCTTGTCGATCGTCGCCTCGGGCGGCTTCACCGCAACATGGTGCAGGTAATTGCGATAATCTCCCTTCGGCATCACCTCCAGGATGCGACCCAGCTCGTTGACCGTCATCTCGGCCGCCCCATCCCCCATGGTGTGAATGCCGACCTGCCAGCCCAGCTCCATGGCGCGCTTCGACACACGATACAGGTTCGAATCCGGGATCCGCTGCACGCCCTTGAACTCGGGATGATTCTCATAGCCCCGCGTCGACCAGAACACAGGCGCGCTCAGCCCGCCGTCGATACTCATCTTGATCGCGCCCATCTTCAGCTTCGGGTGCTTGTAGACCGCCCTGGGATCGAACGCCTCGATCTCGGCGAGCGTCACCTTCACCGCCTCTTCCATGTCATTGAATGAGTCGGTGCCCGGCGACACCCGGAACTGTGTCGTCAGCCGCGGCAGCGCCTCGCCATCCTTGTTGTAGACGGCCTCGAGCATCGGAAAGTCGTCCGGCCGCAGCCCGGCCACATTGGCGCTGGTGATGCCCAGCGACACCAGCTGCTGCAGCAGCTTCGTCCACTGCGCCATCTTCTCCTGCGGCGGCAGCACGCCACGCAGCTTCTCCTTCGGCATGACGCCCCAGATCACCCGCCGCGCGGATTCGGTCACCTTGCCGGTCGGGTCGCCATTGGCGTCGCGAACGATCTCGCCGCCCTTGGGCTTGGTATCCTTGGTCACGCCGGCGGCGCTCAATGCATTGGTATTGACGATCAGCGTATGCGGCCCGCGCGCGATCACCACCTTGTGATCGGGCGCCACCCGGTCGAAATCCTGGCGCGTCGGCAGGTTGGAATTAGGCCATTCCTCGCGGGAGACTTCACCCACGATCCACTCACCCTTGGGCGTCTTGGCGGCCTGCGCCTTCAACGCCTCCAGCAGCGCCGGCTTCGTGTACACGCCGACCAGCCACTCGGGCAGCTCGCCGATCATGGAATTATACTTCCATGGGATCAGCGCCTCGCCGAGGTGGATGTGATTGTCATAGAAGCCCGGCACCATCGTCTTGCCGCCCAGGTCGACAATCTTCGTCGATGCCCCCGCCAGTTTGCCAATGTCGGCCGCCCGGCCCACGGCCAGCACCTTGCCGCCGGAAACGGCCACTGCCTGGGCAATGTCGTTCTTGGCGTTGACGGTCACCACCTTGCCATTGGTGTAAATCACATCGGCCACCTGCGCCCAGGCGGACGTGCCGACCATCAGCGAAACCGACAGACCAGCGATTTTAGCGTATTTCATCATTGCAATTTGACCCACCCATGACCCTTGCAGCTATTGTCATCCGCCCGACACAAAACCAACAAGGTGCCAACGGCGCATATCCGTTGTCTTTTATGCAACGCATCAATTTAGCATGCAGGAACAGCAGGTTGCAGTCAGCATGATAATGCCGGCTACTGATCCCCTGAAATCTGCAGAAACAAGAGGTAACAGCCCGCCACGCACCCGCGAGTGCGTGGCGGGGAGACAGGTCAGTATTTGAAACGCAGGCTCAGGCGGAAGGTCCGGCCCAGACGATCACCCATCACCCGGCTCGCCGGCGGCTGACCGATGGCCGGATCGCCGATCGGACCATAATAGGCCTGCGCCGGATCACGGTTCAGGATGTTCGTTACTGTCAGCTGGATCTGAGCCTCGCTGGACCGCACCGGGATCTTGTAGGCGATAGACGTATCAATGAAGAACGCGCCCGGAAGGCTGTTGTCATTGATCGTCCGGGAAGCCACCGTCGACGCCGGGCAGTTGGTCTGGCACTCGAAGAAGTTCGGATCAGTCACACCAGCACTATAGCCACGGCCCACAAGGCTCAGTGTGAACGGATCAGCATCCCAGAAGGCACTCAGACGATAATTCCAGCTCGCGGGGCCATTGAGATTACCACCAGCCGATTCCCGCGGCGGCGTCCGCCCGTCGTCGGTTGCGTTCGTGATATAATGGGTGAACAGACCACGGAGAGACAGATTGCCCGGCGCGCCGGGGATGATCGCATCCATCGGCGTGCGGAACGACGCTTCGATGTCGAGGCCCTTGTTGACCTGCGACGCGAAGTTGGTCGGGAAGATGATGATCTGCGGGAAGAAGACGGGATTGCCCTGAGCGTCCAGTTCCGCCGTGATATTGTTGCAGAAGGACTGAACATTCTCCAGATAGCAAAGCTCGGCCGTCTGTTCGACGCTGATCACGCCGATCGCATCGGTGATCTTCACTTCATAATAGTCGACCGACAGGGCAAGACCCGGCGCAAAGGTCGGTGTCGCCACTGCCCCAATGGTCCAGCTCTTCGCCTTTTCCGGCTGCACGGCCTGATTGCCGGTCCGCAGCTCCTGGAAATTGGTTGTCCGCGTCGGCAAGCCCGGGAGACGCAACTGGAACGAGTTGGAACGCCCGGTGCCGGCCGCGAACAGCTCTTCAAGGTTGGGCGCCCGAATATCGCTCGAATAGCTGCCGCGCAGCCGCAGGTCATCGATCACCTGCCAGGTCGCACCGACTTTCCAGGTCGCCACCGTGCCGGACGTCGAATAATCCGTCACACGCGCAGCACCGTTCAATTCCGCACCCGTGAACACCGGCAGCGAGAGCTCGGTGAAGGCCTCCTTCACCGTGTAGGAGCCCTTGTTGACCAGATAATTCCCGTACTGCCAGCCGTTGTTGAAGACTGGATCAACCTGGCCGTCGATCTGCTCCTTGCGCCATTCGCCGCCCAGCGCGATCGCCGCCGGGCCGCCCGGCAGATCAAACAACTCGCCGCTGAATGTCAACGCCGCCACATCCTGCTGCAACCGCTGGAATCGGTAGGGCTGGTTGCCATCGTTGAGAATATAGTTGTACGATTCCGGCGACTGACCGCCGATCCCGATGCGGTTCATCGGAATACAGCCGTTGGTCGGGTTGGTCAGCGTCGAGCGGCAGACGATGGTGCCCGCGGCCACACCGAGCGCATTGCCCGCCGGTGCCCGCACCGGATCAGACGCCAGCGCCACGCGTGACAACAGCCAGGTATTTGTCAGCCGCTCCTGAATACGCGAAAAGCCACGCTGGTAATAGGCATCGACGTTCCAGCTCTTGCTGAACAGGTCGAACGAGCCCTTGACGCCGCCCACGATACGATAGACTTCACGCACGTTGAGCGAGCCGCCAATCGGCAAGCCAGCGTTGGAGGTGCCGACTTCCAGCCGGGTCAGGCCCAGCCTCTGCATGTCGGCCCGGACCGACTCCGGCAGATACGGGTTGTCGATCCGCACGGCATTGTTCAGACCACCGGTAGTGCTCGTACCCGTAAGGCCGTTCACCGGCTGCAGATAATCATTATCGTTGGTCTGCTTGTTGTAATTATAGCTGGCATAGATGTTCCAGTCCGGCGTCAGATCGAACGACGCGCGACCGAAGGCGCTAATCCGCTCCTGTCCCGGCTCAAGCGAGGACGAGCCCGCATAGCCCTGGCTTGTATATTCCCAGTCCCCGCCCAGCATCGTCTGTGCCGCCGTGGTTTGCTGACGCCCAAACACCAGCTGGCCGACCGACGCGATGCCGGTGGCTGGGTTGACCGTACCAAAGAAGGTTCCGCGCAGCGGACCACTGAGCACAAGGCCACCCGGCGTCACACGAGCCGGGCCAACCCCTGCCGAAATGAGATATTCAGGCGCGCCATTTGTCGCTGTGTAATCCGGGTTCAGCATCAGCAGGGTGCCGCGCTTGGCCCATTCGCGGGTTCCGCCGGGAACGCTCTCGCTCTTGAAATACTGCGCGTTGCCCATGATGTGCAGGCGATCGTTCAGCAGATTGACACCCGCCGTCGCCACCAGATTGTAGTTAAAATTGTCGCCATACGTGGTTTCACCGACATCACCGTTCAATTCCAGACCGGTGAAATCCTTGCGAAGGATGAAGTTGACCACGCCGCCCACGGCGTCCGAACCATAGGCCGCCGACGCACCGCCGGTTACCACCTCCACGCGCTCCACCAGCGCCTGAGGAATGGTGTTCACGTCCACCTGACCGGTCGCATTGCTGCCCACCGACCGCTGACCATCGATCAGAACCAGCGTGCGGCCAGTGCCGATGCT
Organism: Polymorphobacter sp.; assembly: GCF_051860865.1. GTDB lineage: Bacteria > Pseudomonadota > Alphaproteobacteria > Sphingomonadales > Sphingomonadaceae > Sandarakinorhabdus. Next base: position 21,157 of record NZ_JBIMKZ010000034.1, read on the forward strand.
GCGCAGGTTGATGGCGGAGATACCGGCGTTGCCCGCAGACAGCGAGGCCGTACTGCTCGCCGGCGAGGCACTTCCCGAGATCGCAGGGATCTGGTTGACGAAGTCAGCAATGTTCGGTGGCGCCTGCGCCTGGATATCGGCTGCACCCAGCACGCTCACCGGCGTCGGCGCCGTATAGCCATCGCGCGCAATACGCGAGCCGGTCACTGTAATTGCGCCGCTATCCGAACCATCGGTGTCGACCACCAGGCCCGACGGCGTCTGCGACACCTGCTCGGGTGACACTTGCGCCAGCACCGCCTGTTCGGCCACGCACAGCGCCAGCACGCTGGCCGTCGCGAAGGCCAGCCGCCGGCTGATCGCACCACAATTCATCGCTTGCGTATTTGTCGACATGATTTTCCCCCTGTTTGCCTGTCAGCAGACCTGTTTTCCCCCCAAGGCCAACCAGCAACTGCCCATTTCGGCGACTATACGCCCCGTTCCTCCCGCAAAATCATCCGGTCCTTCACCGCGCCGCCACCTGCTGCGCCCGGTTGAACACTTCCTTGCCGCCGATGACCGTCCGCTCGACGACAATGTCCTGGATCCGTTCCGGCGCCACGGTCATCAGGTCGGCGCTCAGCACCACCAGATCGGCGAACTTGCCCGGCTCGATCGACCCCATCTCCTTCTCGTTGAAGGTCATCCAGGCGGCTTCCATGGTGTGGGCGCGCAACGCATCGGCAACGCTCACTCCCTCTTCCTTCAGACCCTTCACCGTGCCGTTCCAGCTCTTGCGCGTCACCGCCGCATAGATGCCGGCAATCGGCCCATAAGGGCCTTCGTCCGACCCGAACGACACCCGGATGCCGCGCTTCACCAATGACGCGACCGGATTCTGTGTCTCCTCGCGCGCCGGCTCCAACGCCTCATCGGCGAACGACCCCAGGGACAGCAGGAACCCCGGCTGGCTGGCGACACCGATGCCGAACTTCGCCATCTTGTCGATCGTCGCCTCGGGCGGCTTCACCGCGACATGGTGGAGATAATGCCGGCGGTCCTTGCTCGGCAGCTCGGCCATGATCTTGCTCAGCTCATTGACCGTCATCTCCACGGCGCCGTCACCCATGGTGTGGATACCGACCTGCCAGCCCAGCTCGATCGCCCGCTTGGCGGTGCGATACAGGTTCGAATCCGGGATCCGCTGCTCGCCGGTAAAGCCCGGCCGGTTCTCATAGGATTTGGTCGACCAGAAGATCGGCGCGCTCATGCCGCCGTCGATGCTCATCTTGATTGCACCCATCTTCAGCTTCGGATGCTTGTAGATCGCCTTGGGGTCGAACGCCTCGATCTCGGCGATCGTCACCTTCACCGCCTCTTCGGGATCGTCGAACTTGTCATAGCCGGGCCAGATCCGGAACTGCGTCGTCCAGCGCGGAAATTCGTCGCCGTCCTTGTTGTAGATGCTCTCCAGCAGCTGGAAATCGCCGGGCCGCAGCCCCGCGACATTGCCGCTGGTGACGCCGAGGCTGACCAGCTGCCGCATCTGCGTCCGCCAGTCCTCGGCCTTCTTCTCCGGCGGCTTGACGCCCTGCAGCTTCTCCGGCGGCATCGCCTCATAGACGACGCGCTTGGCCGCCTCGAGGATCTTGCCCGTCGGCTCGCCCTTGGCATCGCGCACGATCTCGCCGCCCTTCGGCTTGGTGTCGCGCGTGATCTTCGCCGCCTCGATCACCCGGCTGTTGACGATGATCGTGTGCGGCCCGCGCGCAATCACCACAGGATTGTCCGGCGACACCTTGTCGAAATCCTCCTTGGTCGGCAGGTTCGAATTCGGCCACTCCTCGCGCGAGATCTCGCCGACGATCCACTCGCCCTTCGGCGTCTTCGCCACCTGGCCCTTGATCGCCGCCACCAGCTCGGGGATAGTCTTCACCCCGATCAGCCAGTCCGGCAGCTTGCCGATCATCGAGCTGTAGCGCCACGGCATCAGCGGCTCGCTGAGATGGACATGATTGTCGTAAAAGCCCGGCACCATGGTCTTGCCGCCAAGGTCGACCACCTTCGTCGAAGGCCCCTTCAGCTTGCCGATATCCGCCGCCGACCCTACCGCCAGCACCTTGTCGCCCGAAACAGCGACGGCCTGGGCGATCTCGTTCTTCGCATTGACCGTCACCACCTTGCCGTTGGTATAGATCAGGTCGGCCATCTGCGCCTGCGCCGCCGTCGAAGCGAGCAGCACGGCAGTAAACGCCAGACCGCGACAAAGTATCGTCATAGACCCCAACCCCCGACAGAACGCCAATACCGCGTTATTCCCTGAACACAGCTTCTCGCCGGATCGGCCCGACAACAAGGTGTCTAAGACGCCACCCCGGTGCCTATCAAGCACCGGTAGCCCTCACAATCCCGCCGACTGTACCGCCCGGTTGTAGACCTCGCGCCCGCCGATGATCGTCCGCTCGACCTGGATATCCTGGATTCGCTCCGGCGCCACCGTCATCAAATCGGCGCTCAGCACCGCAAAGTCCGCCGCCTTGCCCGGCTCGATCGACCCGAGCTTCTTGTCGTCGAAGGTCAGATACGCCGCCTCCAGCGTATGCATCCGCAGCGCATCGGCCACCGACACCCCCTCTTCCTTCAGACCCTTCACCGTGCCGTTCCAGCTCTTGCGCGTCACCGCCGCATAGATGCCGGCAATCGGCCCATAAGGCCCGGCGTCGGACCCGAACGAAACCCGGATGCCCTTCCTTACTAGCGACGCCACCGGATTCTGCGTCTCCTCGCGCTCGGTCTCCAGCGCCTCATCGGCATAGGACCCAAGCGACAGCAGGAATCCCGGCTGGCTGGCCACGCCGATATTATACTTCACCATCTTGTCGAGCGTCACCTCGGGCGGCTTGACCGAGAAATGATGCAGGTAAAAACGATGATCGCCCTTCGGGAGCCCATCGATAATCCGCGCCATCTCGTTGGTGATCATCACCGCCGCGCCGTCGCCCATGGTATGGACACCGATCTGCCAGCCCAGCTCGGCCGCCCGTTTGGCGGTACGGTAGAAGTTCGAATCCGGCACCAGCTGCTCGCCGATGAAATCAGGCCGGTTCTCATAGCCCTTGGTCGACCAGAACACCGGCGCGCTCATGCCGCCGTCGATGTTCATCTTCAGGGCCCCCATCTTCAGCTTGGGATGCTTGAACACCGCCTTCGGGTCGATCGCCTCGATCTCGGCGATCGACACCCGCACCGATTCCTCCATGTCCTCGAACTTGTCGGTCCCCGGCCACACCCGGAACTGCGTCGTCAGCCGCGGCAGGTCATCGCCATATTTGGTATAGACCGTTTCCAGCATCGGAAAATCATCAGGCCGGATCGCCGCGACATTGGCGCTGGTAATGCCCAGCGACACCAGTTGGCGCAGCATCTTGTTCCAGTTCGCCATCGTCTCTGCCGGCGGCGCCGCGCCGCGCTGCAATTCCGGCGGCACCGCCGCCCAGATGATCCGCCGCGCCGACTCCGTCACCTTGCCGGTCGGCACGCCGTTCGCATCGCGCACAATCTCGCCGCCCTTCGGATGCGTGTCCTTGGTCACCTTCGCCGCCGCCAGCGTGGCGGTATTGACCAGCAACGTATGCGGCCCGCGAATAATGATCACCTTGTGGTCGGGCGCGATCCGGTCGAAGTCTGCCGCCGTCGGCAGGTTCGAGTTCGGCCAGTCCTCACGGTTGACCTCGCCGATCACCCATCCGCCCTTGGGCGTCTTCGCCGCCTGCGCCTTCACCGCGTCCAGCAGGGCGGGAATCGTCTCCACCCCGACCAGCCAGGCCGGGATCTCGCGCAGCATCGAATTATATTTCCACGGCAGCAGCGGCTGGCTCAGATGGATATGGTTGTCATAGAAGCCCGGGACCATCGTCTTGCCGCCAAGATCGACCACGCGCGTCGAAGGCCCCTTCAGCTTGGCGATCGCGGCCGCCGACCCCACCGCCAGCACCTTGTCGCCCGAGACTGCCACGGCCTGGGCGATCTCGCCCTTGGCATTGACCGTCACCACCTTGCCATTGGTGTAGATCAGGTCGGCCATCTGTGCCGATCCCGATGTCGAGGCCAGCGCCATCACAGCCACCAGCCCCAGCCTGCCCGTCTTGCCCATCGCCTGCCCCCATCGAACCCCGTGACCCGACCACAGCTTCATGCGACCCGCAGGATCAGACAAGGTGCGTTAAGCGACCAGCCGTTGCGCCTGAGTCACCAGATGAGTGACCAGGTCATCGCGCTGCCGACACGGCCGCCCGGCGATAAACCTCGCGGCCGCCGATGATGGTGCGCTCCACGCGGATATCCTGGATGCGCTCGGGATCGACGGTCATCAGATCGTCGCTCAGCACCACAAGATCGGCGAACTTGCCCGGCTCGATGGAGCCGATGGTCTTGTCGTCGAAGGTAAGATAGGCGCCTTCCATCGTGTGCATTCGCAACGCGTCCGCCGCCGATACACCCTCCTGCTTCAGGCCCTTGACCGTCCCGTTCCAGCTCTTGCGGGTCACCGCCGCATAGATGCTGGCCAAGGGCCCATAAGGCCCCTCATCGGAGCCGAAGGACACGTGCAGCCCGCGCCGGGCCAGCGACCCGGCCGGGTTCTGCGTCTCCTCGCGCGCCGGCTCCAGCGCCTCATCGGCGTAAGAGCCCAGCGCCAGCAGAAACCCCGGCTGGCTCGCCACCCCGATTCCGTACTTCACCATCGTGCCAACCGTCGCTTCGGACGGCTTCACCGCGACATGATGCAGATAGTGGCGGTGATCGGCCTTCGGCGCCTCATCGAGAATGCGCTGCAACTCGCGCACCGTCATCTCCACCGCGCCGTCACCCATCGTATGGATCCCCAGCTGCCAGCCCAGTTCGGTCGCCCGCTTCGACACGCGGTACAGGTTCGAATCCGGTATGCGCTGCTCGCCCTTGAAGTCCGGCCGGTTCTCGTAGCCGCGTGTCGACCAGAAGATCGGCGCGCTCATGCCGCCGTCGATGCTCATCTTGATCGCACCCATCTTCAGCTTCGGGTGCTTGTACACCGCCTTGGCGTCGATCGCCTCGATCTCGGCGATCGTCTCCTTCACCGCCAGTTCCATGTCGTCATATTTGTCATGCCCCGGCCACACCCGGAACTGCGTCGTCAGGCGCGGAAACTCGTCACCGAGCCGGTCATAAATGCCCTCCAGCATCGGAAATTCGTCGGGCCGCAGCCCCGCCACATTGCCGCTGGTAATACCGAGCGACACATATTGGCGCATCTGCGTCACCCAGTCGGCAATCTTCTCCGCCGGCGGCTTCACCCCGCGCACCAGATTCTCCATCGGCTCGGGCGGCATCACATCGAGCACGACCCGCTTCGCCGCCTCCAATATCTTCCCCGTCGGCTCGCCGCGCGCATCCCGCACAATTTCCCCGCCCTTGGGCCGCGTCGTCGCCGTCACCCCGGCGGCGCGCAAGGTCTGGCTGTTGACCATCATCGTGTGCGAGCCACGGCCCAGCACCACCTTGTGGTCCGGCGCCGCCGCATCGAGATCGGCGCGTGTCGGCAGGCCCGAATTCGGCCAGTCCTCGCGCGGCAAGCGTCCGACGATCCACCCGCCGGCGGGGATCAGCTTCGTCTGCGCCCGTATCGCGTCCGCCAGCTCCGGGATCGTCGTCACCCCTTTCAGCCAGGCCGGCACCTGCACGATCATCGATCCATAGCGCCAGGGCTGCAGCGGCTCGCTCAGATGGAGATGATTGTCGTAAAATCCCGGCACCACCGTCTTGCCGCCGAGGTCAACAACCCGCGTCGACGCGCCCGCCATCCGGCCGATCTCGGCCGCGCTGCCCACCGCCAGCACCTTGTCGCCAACGATGGCCACCGCCCCGCCGATCCGGTTGTCGGCATCGACGGTCACCACCTTGGCATTGGTGTAAATCAGGTCCGGCAGCTGCGCCAAGGCTGCCGCGCCACCCGAGAACCCACAGCAACCCGCTCCCGCCAGCACGACCGAAACCCTGACGATACGTGCCATGGAATTATCCCTCCATGTGCCTCAGGCCGCCAGCTCCAACGGGCTCGTCCACCCCAGCCCAAGGCTCTCGGCCACCGCCGCATGACAGACCTTGCCGGCATGGACGTTCAATCCGGCCCGCAGCCCTTCCTCGGCCAGGATCGCCCGCAGCCCGCCATCGGCAATCCGCAGCCCATAAGGCAGGGTCGCATTGTTCAGCGCCACGCTCGACGTCATCGGCACCGCGCCCGGCATGTTCGCCACGCAATAATGAATGATGTCGTCGACGACATAGGTCGGCTCCTGGTGCGTCGTCGCATGGGAGGTCTCGAAGCACCCGCCCTGGTCGATCGCCACATCGACGAGCACGGCGCGCGGCAGCATCCCTGCGAGCATTGCGCGCGAAATCAGCTTCGGCGCACTCGCACCAGGCAGCAGCACGGCGCCGATCACCACATCGGCGTCGGCGATCTCCTCCTCGATCGTCCCCACCGTCGAATAACGCGTCCGCACCCGCCCGCCGAACAGCTCGTCCAGCGCCCGCAGCCGCGGCAGCGACCGGTCGAGGATCGACACCTCGGCCCCCAGTCCCACCGCCATCCGTGCCGCGTGGGTACCGACGACGCCGCCGCCCAGTACCACCACGCGCCCGGGCTTCACCCCCGGCACGCCGCCGAGCAGCAACCCGCGCCCGCCGGCATGGCGCTTCAGGCTCTCGCCCGCCGCCTCGATGGACAGTCTCCCCGCCACTTCGCTCATCGGCGCCAGCAGCGGCAGGCCACCGGCCGCATCGGTCACCGTCTCATAGGCCACGCCGGTCACGCCGCTCGCCAGCAGCCCGTGCGTCTGGTCCGGATCGGGCGCCAGGTGCAGATAAGTATAAAGGATCTGCCCGGCCCGGAACTGCGGGATTTCGCTCGCCTGCGGCTCCTTCACCTTGACGATCATCCCGGCCCGCGAAAACACCTCGGCCGCGCTGGACACGATCTCGGCGCCCGCTGCCTCATAGGCCGCATCGCTCTGGTGGCACCCCGCCCCGGCCCCGGTCTCCACGATCACCTGGTGGCCGCGCGCCACATATTCCCGCACCGCAAAGGGCATCAGCCCCACGCGATACTCATGCGTCTTGATCTCCTTGGGCACCCCAACCAGCATCGTCCGTCTCCAAAAAAATCAGGCGGTCGCCTTCCCCCGGCGAAACACCAGAAACCCGATTCCCACGATCGCCACCGTCACCAGGCTGGCGATGAACTCGCGCACCAGCCCCGGCGTCAGCGCCATCGCCACCAGCACCCCGGCCATCGCCACCAGCGCCAATATTGTCCCCCAGGGCTGGAACCACATCTTCACCACCAGCGCCGCCGGATTCTCGGCGTCGAACCGCGCCCTGATCCGCAGCTGCGCCACCGAAATCATCATGTAGATGAAGATCATGATCGCCCCCGATGCCGCCACCAGGAACGAAAACACCATCTCGGGGGACAGCACCGACGCCGCCAGTGCCACATAGCTGAAGATGCTGCCGAACAGGATCGCCCGCACCGGGACCTTGCGGCTGTCGAGCGCCACCAGATACTGTGGCGCATCCCGCCGCGCCGCCAGCGCGAACAGCACCCGCGAGGTCACGTACAGCCCGGAATTGAGGCAGGACAACACCGCCACCAGCACGATGGCGTTCATGATCGTCGCCCCGCCCGGCACCTCTATCGCCGCCAGCACCGCCGCAAACGGCGAGTTCCCCGGCACGATATCCACCCACGGCACCACCGATACGATCACCGCGATCGACAATATGTAGAAGATCAGGATGCGCCACGCCACCAGCCCGGCCATCCGCGCCACGGTCTTGCCGGAGTCCGCCGATTCCGCCGCCGCGATCGTCGCAATCTCGGCGCCGACGAGCGAGAAGATCACCGTTGTTACCGCCCCCAGCACCGCAAACCCGCCCGCCGGTGCAAAGCCCTGATGCGCGGTCAGATTGACCAGCCCCGGGGACACATCGCTGCCCAGCAGCCAGCCCAGCCCGATGACGATGAAGGCGATAATCGCCGCGACCTTGATCGACGAAAACCAGAATTCAAACTCGCCATAGGACCGCGTCGACATCAAATTGACCCCGGTCAGCACCGCCATCAGCGCCACGCCGATCCCCCATACCGGCACGTCCGGCAGCCACAGATGGATGATCTTCGCCCCGGCAATCGCCTCGATCGCCACCACCACCACCCAGAAATACCAGTAGAGCCAGCCGCTCATGAACCCGGCCCAATGCCCAATCCCGATCCGCGCAAATTCCGGAAAGGACTGGACGCCGGGAATGGCCATCGCCATCTCGCTCAGCATCCGCATCACCAGCATGACGATCAGCCCGGCCAGCCCATAGCTGAAGATCACCGCCGGCCCCGCCGCGTTGATCGCCGCGCTACTGCCCACGAACAGCCCAGCGCCGATGATCCCGCCAATGGCGATCATCTCGACGTGCCGCGGCAGCAGCCCCTTGCCCAGCTCCGGCGCACCGGTCACCGGTGCGCCGGCAGCGGCCAGGTCTATCGCCCCCTCGACCGTGCGGTCACCCACACTCACGCGGTGCGGCCCAACACGTCGCCGATCCGCTCGACCATCTCGTCAACCTGCGCCTTTTCAACAATCAGCGGCGGCGACAGCGCAATGATGTCCCCGGTCACCCGCACCAGCAACCCTTCGTCGAACAAGGTGCGGAACACCTCCATCGCCCGGGCGCCGGGCTTGCCGGCCCGCGCCTCCAGCTCGATCCCGGCCACCAGCCCGAGGTTTCGCACGTCGATCACGTGCCGCGCCCCCGAAAGATTGTGCATCGCCTCTTCCCAATAAGCCGCCATCGCGCCGGCGCGGGCAAACAGCCCCTGCTCGGCATAGACATCGAGCGTCGCGATCCCCGCCGCCGACGCCAGCGGGTGCCCGGAATAGGTATAGCCGTGCATGAACTCGATGCCCGGCGCCGCATTGTGCACGATCGTGTCATGCACCTCGCGGCTCGCCGCCACCGCCCCCATCGGCACGGCGCCGTTGGTCAGCCCCTTGGCCATGGTCAGAATGTCCGGCGTCACGCCGAAATACTCGGCCGCCGTCGGTGTCCCCAGCCGCCCGAACGCGGTGATCACCTCGTCGAAGATGAGGAGGATGCCATGCTGCTTGGTGATCGCCCGCAGCCGCTCCAGATAGCCGCGCGGCGGAATCAGCACGCCGGTCGATCCGGCCACCGGCTCGACGATGACGGCGGCGATCTGCTCGGCGCCGTGCAGCGCCACCAGATTCTCCAGCTCCACGGCCAGGTCATTGTTGGTCGAGGCCTGACCGCGCGAGAACGGGGCCACCGCGCCATGCGTATGGCCGAGATGGTCGATCCCCATCACATGAGCGCCGAAGCCCTTGCGGTTCGGCCCGATGCCGCCAACCGACATGCCGCCGAAGTTGACACCGTGATAGCCCCGCGCCCTGCCGATCAGCCGGAACCGCCCGGCATCGCCGCGCGCCCGGTGATAGGCCAGCGCCATCTTCAGCGCCGTATCGGCCGATTCCGATCCCGATCCGGTGAAGAAGATCCGGTCCAGCCCCTTGGGCATGATTCCTGCCAGCCGTCGCGCGAGCTCGAACGGCAGCGGATGGCCAAGCTGGAAGGTCGGCGCGAAGTCCATCACCGCCGCCTGGTCCTGGATGGCCCGCACCACCCCCGGCTGGCCATGCCCGGCATTCACGCACCACAGCCCGGCCGTCGCATCGAGCACCTGCCGCCCGTCGGTGGTGTGATAATACATGCCGCTGGCGCGCTCGAACATGCGCGGCGACGTCTTGAAATAGCGATTGTCGGTAAAGGGCATCCAGAAGTTGGACAGCGGACCCTCGTCATGCGCCGCCTCGGGAGAAGCATCCGTATCCAGCGCCACATGAGCCGCGCCCCGGCCCACTCCCTCGTCCATCATCACGCCTCCCGCGGGTCATTACCCATCATGCAACACCGGAACCGAAAAACCGGCCTTTCATCAGTACCGATACTCAATCTGGCCCCTCGATCCTGCAATGGCAGAATGCGCTAGGCCAGCAAGTTGCCATCACCGTCAGCCCGGTGTCTTTTGTGCACCAACGCTTGACCCTATCTTCATTATGCCTATCGTCACCTCCATGCCCCGCTTCGAGGATTCGTCCAGCGCCAAGCTGATCCCGGCTTTCGCCGCCGTCCGGGCGTTCGAGGCTGTCGGCCGCCTCGGCGGCATCCGCGCCGCCGCCGCCGTCCTCGAGATCGATCACAGCGTCGTCAGCCGCCACCTGCGCCACCTCGAGGATTTCGTCGGCGTCTCGCTGGTCCACCGCGACGGCGGCCACCTCCACCTCACCGAGGCCGGCGCCCGCTATCACGGCCGCGTCTCCGCCGCGCTCGCCGAACTGGCGCTGGCCACCGCCGAGGTCCGCGATCCGGACGCCAAGAACGTCATCCTGGTCTGGTGCGTCCCCGGTTTCGCCGCCCAATGGGTTGCCGATCGCCTCGCCCGTTTCGAAGAGCTGTGGCCGAATTTCCATCTCGAGCTGCGCCCCACCGACGGCCGCGCCAATCTTGTCGCCCATGAGGCCGATGTCGACATCCGCTTCTACCTCGATGACTGGCCGCCCGATCCCGGCGGTCGCGGCCTGCGCTATGTGGAGCTGGTCCGCCCGCCGATCATGATCGTCGCCAGTCCCAGCGTCGCCGCCAGCCTCGCCGGCCGCACCAGCCTTGAAGACCTGCTCGATCGCCCGCTTCTCCACGAGGAGCATGATTATCAGTGGCGCGCCTGGCTGACCCTCAACGGCATCAAGCGCCCGCTGCCCGAACGCATCCCCGGCCCGCTGCTCTGGCACGCCCATCTCGCCATCGCCGCGGCCCGCAACAGCCGTGGCCTCGCACTCGCCAGCACGTTCCTCGTCGATGCCGACCTCAAGGCCGGCACGCTGGTCGAGGTCCAGATCCCCAACACCGAACCGGTGGTGATGGGCGCCTATGCCTTTGTCACCCGCGAGGACCGCTGGACCGTCGAGACCATCCTGCAGTTCCGCCGCTTCCTTCAGATCGAGGTCGCCCGCTTCACCGGCATGGCCTGAACGAAAGTCCCCCCAATGTCCGTCACGCTTACCACCGAGGGCGATATCGCCGTCGTCACCATCAACAATCCGCCCGTCAACGCCCTCTCCGCCGCCGTCCGCGATGGCCTGGTCGCCGCCTTCACGTCGCTCACCCCGGCCCAGAACCCCGGCATTCGGGCCGTCGTCCTCCTCTGCTCGGGGCGCACCTTCATCGCCGGCGCCGACATCTCGGAATTCGGCAAGCCCTCCCAGGGCGCCAGCTTCCACCAGGTCCTCACAGCCATCGAGCAGACCCCGATCCCCGTCGTCGCCGCCCTCCACGGCACCGCGCTCGGCGGCGGGCTGGAGACCGCCATGGCCTGCCATTACCGGATCGCCAGCCCGTCCGCCCGCCTCGGCCTGCCCGAGGTCAAGCTCGGCCTGCTCCCCGGCGCCGGCGGCACCCAGCGCCTGCCCCGCCTCGTCGGCGTCGAAAAGGCGCTGGCCATGATCACCACCGGCACCCCCATCTCCGCCGCCGAGGCCCTCGCCGCCGGCCTGATCGACGCCACAACTGACGCCGACCTGCGAGAGGCCGCCCTCGCCTTCGCCCGCCAGCTCGTCGCCGAGGCCCATCCCCCCCGCCGCATCCGCGACGACGACAGCCGGCTCGGCACCCCCGAAAGCCTCGCCCCCCTCCTCACCGCGTTCCGCGCCAAAAATGCCAAGGCCTTCAAGGGCCAGCACGCCCCCGAAGCCATCATCCGCTGCATCGAGGCCGCCGTCACCCTGCCCTTCGACCAGGGCCTCGCCGTCGAGCGCACCGAGTTCGAAACCCTGATGGCCGGCCTGCAATCCAAAGCCCTTCGCCACGTCTTCTTCGCCGAGCGTCAGGCCGCCAAGATCGATGGCCTCGATCCCGCCATCCAGCCCCTCCCCATCGCCTCGGTCGGCGTCATCGGCGCCGGCACCATGGGCGGCGGCATCGCGATGAACTTCCTCACCGCCGGCATCCCCGTCACGCTGGTCGAAACCCGGCAGGACGCTCTCGACCGCGGCATCGCCACCATCCGCAAGAATTATGAATCCAGCGCCGCCAAGGGCCGCTTCCCCGCCAGCGAGGTCGAGGCCCGCATGGCCCGCTTGCGCCCCAGCCTCAGCCTGGAAGACCTCGGCCACGCCGACCTCATCATCGAGGCGGTC
>NZ_JBIMKZ010000035.1:0-32404 GCF_051860865.1 Polymorphobacter sp.
GATTTTCTTGGCACCGATGGCCCCGGCGGCGGCAAGTTCAAGACCGCCGAAGCGCTGGCTGACGCTGCAGTCGAGGCCTGGGGGCATGGTATCGGCCATCGGCTGATCGTCTGCACTGGCGGCGAGCCTCTGCTCCAGCTCGACGCGCCGCTGATCGCCGCGCTCAAGGCCCGGCACTTCCGCATCGCCGTGGAGACCAACGGCACCATCAAGGCACCAGCCGGACTGGACTGGATCTGCGTCTCGCCCAAGGCCAATTCGCTGCTGTCCCAGCGGTCCGGGGACGAGCTGAAGCTGGTCTTCCCCCAGACCCATGCCATGCCGGACCGGTTCGAAACGCTGGATTTCACCCATTTCTTCGTCCAGCCGATGGATGGCCCGGCGGTAGCGGAGAACACGCAGGCTGCGATTGCCTGGTGCCTGGCCCACCCGCGCTGGCGGCTGTCGGTACAAACCCACAAGACCATTGGCATCCGCTAAATGTTTCTCGGATAGCGAGACTGCCGCCACCGTTGCTCTGGCCACGCGGCCACGCCCGCGATAGCCAGAAGCCTCAGCCAAGGGGCCTCCCATGCCAAGCCATCAAGACCTCGCCGACCGTCTTCGCGCTGCCTATACCGGCGGCGCCGTCCCGCCGCTGCGCGATGGGCTCGCCACCGATGACGCCGCCGGTGCCTATGCCGTGCAGGCACTCAACACCGCGCACTGGCAGGCCGAGGGCCGCCGGCTGGTCGGCCGTAAGATCGGCCTCACCGCCAAGGCGGTGCAGGCGCAGCTGGGCGTCAGCCAGCCCGATTTCGGCGCGCTGTTCGCCGACATGCAGATCGCCGATAGCGGCATGCTCGATCCCGCCCGCACGCTGCAACCCAAGGTCGAGGCCGAGGTCGCACTGGTCCTCGCCCGCCCGCTTTCCGATCCGCAGGCGACGATCGACGACATCATCGCCGCCACCGACCATGTCGTGCCGGCGCTGGAAATCGTCGACAGCCGCATCGCCGACTGGAAGATCAGCTTCGCCGACACCGTCGCCGACAATGGCTCGTCGGCCTATTATGTCCTCGGCACCGAACCCAGGAAGCTCGCCGGCCTCGATCTCTACACCTGCGGCATGGCGATGACCGTCAATGGCGAGATTGTCTCGCTTGGCGCCGGCGCCGCCTGCCTCGGCCATCCGCTCAACGCCGCGCTCTGGCTGGTGCGCACGCTCGCCGCGGTCGGCGAGGGCCTGCAGGCCGGCGACGTTATCCTCACCGGTGCACTCGGCCCAATGGTGGCGCTGAAGCCAGGCGATGTCGTCGAGGCCCGGGTCGGCGGGCTGGGCGGCTGCGGCTTCCGCATGGGCGACGCGGCATGAAGACGAAATGCGCGATCATCGGCTCGGGCAACATCGGCACCGACCTGATGATCAAGATCCTCCGCCTGTCGCAGACGCTCGAGGCCAGTGCGCTGGTCGGCATCGATCCCGCGTCCGATGGCCTGAAGCGCGCAGAAAGCCTCGGAATCGCCGCCATCGCCACAGGCATGCAGGGCCTCGCCGAGCACCCGCTCTGGCCGGAGATCGCCATCATCTTCGACGCCACCTCGGCCGGCGCCCATGCCGGCCACAGCGAGATCGCCCGCAACGCCGGCAAGGTGATGATCGACCTGACGCCGGCTGCGATCGGCCCGTTCGTCATCCCCGTCGTCAACGGCGAGACCCATCTCGACGCCACCAATGTCAACATGGTCACCTGCGGCGGCCAGGCCACCATCCCGATCGTCGCCGCGGTCAGCAGCGTCGCCACCGTCCATTATGCCGAAATCGTCGCATCGATCGCCTCCAAGTCCGCCGGCCCCGGCACCCGCGCCAATATCGACGAGTTCACCGAGACCACCTCGCACGCGATCGAGAAGGTCGGCGGGGCGGCGCGCGGCAAGGCGATCATCGTCCTCAACCCGGCCGAGCCGCCGATGATCATGCGCGACACCGTCTTCACCCTGTCCTCCGGCGCCGACGAGGCGACGCTGGAGGCGGCCATCACCGCCATGGTCGCCCGCGTCCAGGCCTATGTCCACGGCTATCGGCTCAAGCAGCAGGTCCAGTTCGAGCGGTTCGGCGCCAACAATCCGGTCGCCATCCCCGGCCTCGGCCGCTTCGAAGGCATCAAGACCAGCGTCTATCTCGAGGTGGAGGGCGCCGGCCATTATCTGCCCGCCTATGCCGGCAACCTCGATATCATGACTTCCGCCGCACTCCGTACCGCCGAGACCATCGCCGCCCGCCGCGCCCGAAAGGCCGCCTGATGTTCGATCCCACCCAGACTCGGCTCTACATCCAGGACGTCACGCTGCGCGACGGCATGCACGCCATTCGCCACCAATATGGCCTCGATCATGTCGCCAGCATCGCCAGGTCGCTCGACGAAGCCGGCGTCGACGCCATCGAGATCGCCCATGGCGACGGCCTGCAAGGCTCCAGCTTCAATTATGGTTTCGGCGCCCAGACCGACGAGGCCTGGATCGAAGCATGCGCTGAGGTCTGCAAATCGGCTGTGCTGACGACGCTGTTGCTGCCCGGCATCGGCACCGTCCATGACCTCAAGCGCGCCCATGCCCTCGGCGTCCGCTCGGTTCGTGTCGCCACCCATTGCACCGAGGCCGATGTCGCCCGCCAGCATATCATGGCGGCGCGGGACCTCGGCATGGACACCATCGGCTTCCTGATGATGAGCCACATGATCGAGCCCGATGCGCTGGCGCAGCAGGCGAAGCTCATGGAAAGCTACGGCGCCACCTGCGTCTATGTTACCGACAGCGGCGGTGCGCTGGACATGGACGGCTACCGCGCCCGGCTCGAAGCCTATGACCGCGTGCTCAAGCCCGAGACCCAGCGCGGCGTCCACGCCCACCACAATCTGTCGCTCGGCGTCGCCAACAGCCTCGTCGGCGTCCAGGCCGGCGCCATCCGCGTCGATGCCAGCCTCGCCGGCATGGGTGCCGGCGCCGGCAACGCCCCGCTCGAAGTCTTCATCGCCGCCGCCGACCGCAAGGGCTGGCAGCACGGCTGCGACCTCTACAAGCTGATGGACGCCGCCGAGACCCTGGTCCGACCGCTGCAGGACCGCCCGGTCCGCGTCGACCGCGAGACGCTCAGCCTCGGCTATGCCGGCGTTTATTCGAGCTTCCTGCGCCACGCCGAAAAGGCCAGCGCCGATTATGGCATCGACACTCGGGACATCCTTGTCGAGCTCGGCCGCCGCCGCATGGTCGGCGGCCAGGAAGACATGATCGTCGACGTCGCCCTCGACCTGCGGCGCGCGCAGGAATCCTCTCAGGCCTCGTAGACGACCCGCCCATCGGTCACCGTCTTCAGGATCTTGATGTTGATGATCTTCTCCGGATCGATGGTGTGCGGATCCTCGGCCAGCATGACGAAATCGGCGAGCTTGCCCGGCGTGATCGAGCCCTTGATCTTGTCCTCATAGGTCGCGTAGGCGCCGTTGAAGGTACTGATCTTCAGCCCTTCGGCGACAGTAACCGCCTGATTGGCGCCCCAGATCTTGCCGTCCCAGCCCTTTCTCGTGACCATGCCCTGCAGGCCCATCAGAGGCTGGAAGGGGCCGGGCCGGTAATCGGTGCCGGCGGCCGCAATGATGCCATTGTCGATGAAGTCGCGGAATGCCATGGACTTGTCCATGATCTCCTTGCCGTAATAATGAAATTTGTCGCTGTTGTAATAGGTGTAGCTGGTGAACGGGGCCGGCACGGCGCCGATAGCCTTGATGCGGCGCAGCAGGTCATCGTTGATCACCGTGCAGTGCGTGATCTTCGGCCGCCAGTCCTTGGTCGGCTTCATCTTGTGGGCGCGCTCGAAGGCGATCAGCGCCCGGTCGATGGCGAGATCGCCGTTGGCATGGATATTGGGATTGATGCCGGCCTTGTGGACGCGCTCCACCCAGGCGTTGCAGACGTCCTGCTCCTCGGTGAGAATGCCGTGATAGCGTGGCGTCGTATTGGGATAGCCTGCCTTCAGAGCCGCCGTGCGGCCGGAAAAGGAGCCGTCCACCCCATGTTCGGAGGTGGAGCCGAACTTCAGCCAGTCATCGCCGAAGCCGGTCTGGATGCCGGCCTGGACCATGGCGTCCAGCACTTCGCCGCTGCATTCATAGCTGACCCGGTGGCAGAGGGTGCCTTCCGCGCGGGCGCGTTGCAGGACCAGCATCTCCTCGAAATTGCGCGCGCCTGACTGGACGCTGGTGACGCCATATTTGACCAGCATCTTGGAGAAATACACCGCCGCATCATAGGCGCGCTGGAGGCGCTGTTCGGGCGTATAGGTTTCCTGAAGGCCGACCTTCTCGAACATGCGGTTGGCGCGCTCGGCCACCAGACCGGTCAGTTTTCCATTGGCATCGTGGAAGAATTCGCCGCCCGGCGGATTGGGCGTCTTGTCGGTGATGCCGGCCAGTTCGAACGCCTTGCTGTTGTACCAGGCGATATGGCCGCCACGGTGGCCGACCCTGATCGGGTGGGTGGTGGACGCCTTATCGAGATCGGCGATCGTCAGTTGGCGACCGTCCGAGACCTTGGTGTCGTCGTAGAAGCTGGCATCGACCCAGGTGTTTGCCGGCAGCGTCTTGGCCTTGGCGCGCAGCTTGCCGATGATGGTGTCGATCGTGGTAATCTCGATCTCGAAGGGATTGCCGACCAGCACCCCATAGAGCACTTCATTGCCGTCGGCATGGATATGGGCGTCATTGAAGCCCGGCACCACGGTGGCGCCGCCGGCATCGACGGTCTTCGTCCCCGCCCCGGCCAGCACCTTGATGTCGGTCGTGCTGCCCACGGCCACGAAGCGACCGTTCTTCACGGCAAAGGCCTGCGCCGTCGGCTGCGCACTATCGACGGTATATACCTTGGCGTTGAGCACCACCATGTCCGGCGCGCTCGACGACGCCCCCCAGGCGTTACCGGCCGTCGACAGCGCGGAGCCCGCGCCGATCATCTTGATGAAGTCCCTGCGCCCCTGAAGAATACCCATGTTCCGCCCCCTTAGCCATCACGCCGCAACGAGGCGAAACATCCTCGCCGCGATGCATGATGGAAAGGTGCCAAGGGCGTCACCCCGGTGCGCGGACGGCACCGGCGCGAAGGGCTAGCTGGCCAGCTTCAGAAAGCCGTCGACGGTCGCATTGAACTCGTCCGCCTTCTCCCACTGCACCCAGTGCCCGCACTGCGGCAGAACATGGAGCCGCGCGTTCGGCAGCAGCTTGAGCAGCAGGAAATTGGCATCCACCGGCGTCACCCGGTCCTCGCGGCCGGAGATCAGCAGGATCTGCTGCTGCACGCCGCGCAGATTCAACAGCCACAGATCCTCGAACGGCTTGCCGCCCTTGAATTTCAGCGGCGGGTTGGCAATCACCTCGGGCCGCGTTGCCACCTCGAACCGCTGCTGCAGCATCGCCTCGCTCACCGTCGACGGGTCATAGACCAGCGAATGGATGAAATCCCTGAGCTTCTCGATCGTCGGCCCGCCCTCGCCTTCATAAAAGGCCGCCAGCTTGCGCTGCCCTTCGCTCGGGAACAGTCCGAACACCGGCAGGCTGCCGGCAGTGCCCATCATCACCAGCCCCAGCACCCGCTCGGGCGCCCGCAAAGCCATCATCAGCCCGGTGCCGCCGCCCAGCGAATTGCCGATGACATGCGCCTTGTCGATGCCGAGTACGTTCATCAGCCCCAGCACATTGTCGGCATAGCCGGCGAAGATGCCGTCCTCGGGCACCATATGGTCGGATTCGCCAAACCCCGGCAGGTCGATGATGATCACCCGCCAGTTGGCCGCGAATGCGTCGATGTTGCGGTTGAAATTGCTCCATCCCGAAGCGCCCGGCCCGCCGCCATGGATGAACACCACCGGCATGCCCTCGCCGGCCTCGTGATAATGGATGTTCAGGCCGTTGACGGTCGCCGTGCGGCTGGTGCCCTCATGTGTCAAACTCATCTCGAAACTCCCCTAGAATACAGCCCCAGCATTAGCCGTGCGCCCGCCCCGGCCCAAATACTCGGTCTCACCATGCAAGAACTCAGTCGGACAGCCGGAGTCCCCGCGCCTCGAGAATCGGCAGCACCGTGTCGCGGAAATAGGGAAACTCCGCCGCATAATCGACAAAGGACAAGGTCGTCCCGCCAAAGCCGGTCTCGGCCAGCAGCGAGATGCCATCGGCGACCTGCTCGGGCGTACCGATCAGCGGATAGCCGCCATGCCCCATCGCCATCCGGTCCTTGATCAGCGCCAGCAGGTCATGCGGAAAGCTCTGGGCATGGGCAAACTGCAGCGCCACCAGATTCTCCACCGCCGCCCAGTCGCTGTTGACGCCGGTAAACGTCTCGACGAACGCCAGCGCCTCAGCCTCGGTCGGCCGACACACGACATGACTGAACGTCAGCACATCGACCTTCCGCCCCTTCGACGCCGACAGTTCGTGCATCTCGGCAACTTCTTCGCTCGACCGCGCCAGGTCGATCGCCGGGGTGAACAGGAAGTCGGCGTTCTTCGTCGCAAACTCGCGCCCCTGCCCCGATCCGGCAGCGTTGATGATCGGCGGCCGGCCGTGCACCGGCTTGGGGTCCGAATGCACGCCCTTCAGCTTGAACCACTGGCCGTCCCAGTCGAACGCACCCTCATGCGTCCACAGCTTCTGGATGATGTCGAACCATTCCTGCGCATAGGCGTAGCGCGTTTCATGATCGTCGGGCAGCGTCAGCCCCAGCGCCTCATATTCAGGCTTGTTCCAGCCGGCGACGATGTTCAGCCCGGCGCGGCCATGGCTGATCCGGTCGATGGTGGCGATCTGCTTGGCCACCACCACCGGATGATTGGCCGAAGTGTGCGTCGTCGACACCACGGTGATCCGCTTGGTCGAGGCCAGCAGCCCGGCCGCCCAGGTCATCGTCTCCAGCACGCTGCCATGGAAATTGGTCTCGCCGCCATAGCCGATCCACCGCGCGATCGGCAGCATGAAGTCCACGCCCGCCTCGTCGAGCAGCAGCCCCAGCTTGAGGTTGCTGTCCCAGCTCGCATCCCAGCGGCCGGGGCTTTTGGTCACCGACATGCCGCCCGAGCAATTGGAGGCGAAGGTGCCCAGCTTGAAGTGGTTGTCCCGGTTCATCCGGTTCGGCAGTGCCGTCATCGCTCGCCCCTTCAGCCAAAGATCTTCGGCACATGCCGCAACACATCGTCGTTCGGCGTCTTCGGCGCCGGCCAGGCGCGCTTGCTCTGCGCTAGCTTCAGGTCGAGCAGCAGCTCGCACTGCTTGAAGGCGAGCAGCCCTGGGTTGATCAGCGGCACCGGCAGCCGCGACTGCAGATAGCCGGCCGACTGGTGCATCGTCGTCGAGCCGAGGATCAGCACATCGGCGCCGTCCTCATGCACGGCCTTCAGGCACTGCTCCTCGAGCGCGGCAAATACGAAATCCTCCTTGCCGGCCAGCAGCTCCTGGGTATCGGGCCGCACACCGATATCGCGGATCGAGGCCAAGCGGTCGCCGAGCCCGGTGTCCTTGGCCAGCTTCTCGTAGAGCCAGTACCATTCGGGCCACATGGTAATCACCGAGAATTTCCGCCCCAGCTCGGCCGCCAGGAAGAAGGAGGAGCGCCCGGTCCCCACCACCGGGATCGTCAGCCGCGAGCGCAACGCGTGCAGCCCGGAATCGCTCATCGTGTTGATGCACACCGCATCATAGCCCTGCGCCTCCGCCGACAGCCCGGCCTCGAGGCAGAAGGCATCGGCGAGCGTCCCCTCATACAAGCTATCGAGCAAGGTCGTGCCGTTGCGCACACCGGTGAAGTCGATCGTCATCCCGGCCGGGATCATCTCAGGCGGTATCTGCGCGGCAAAGCCCTTCAGCGCCTCGTCCGGCAACGGCACAGGCATGATCATCAATATCTTCGTCATGGTCCCCCCTATTGAACCCGCAAGCGGCTCGCCGGAAACAGCTTGGCACGCACGGCCTCGGAGGCCTCGCGCAGCGCCTCGAATAGCCGCGGCACCGCCTCCCAGGTCACCACATCGGTGCTGCCCGAGCAGGAAATCGCTGCCATCGCCCCGCCCTCGGCATCGAACAGCGGCACCGCCACGCACCGCAGCCCGACATAAATCTCGCCGTCATCGATCGCCCAGCCGCGCGCCCGCACCTGGGCCAGTTCGGCACGCAGCACCTCGGGATCGGTGACCGTATTGGGGCTCAGCATCACGAACGGCTCGCCGCCCAGATAGGCCTCGCGCGCGTCATCGGGCAGATGCGCCAGCAGCACCTTGCCCATCCCCGAGCAATAGCCCTCGAGCTGGCTGCCGATCCGCGTCGGGATCGACAGCGCGTGGCGCGGCACCTGCTTGGCGATATAGGTCACCATCTGGTCAGCATCCCAGACGCCGGCGTGCACCACCAGCCCCAGCGACCGCGCCAGCTTGTTCAGCACCGGCTGCAAGGCCGCAGCCAGCACATCATCGCAGTTGGAGCCACGCGTCAGCGCATGCAGCCCCATGCCGATGCGGTAACCGCCGGGCGCGATGCGGATCACCGCCCCCACAGCCTCCAATGTCGTCAGCAGCCGGTGCGCGGTGGCAACGCTCAGCCCGGAACGCGCCGCCATAACCGGCAGGCTGCACGTCGCCCCCGGCTCGGACAGTTGCTGGAGCAGCGCAAAGGCGCGGTCGACAGACTGGATTCGCGGTGTCGACATTGTCCCTCGCCCTCCCCTGCCACCGAACCTGCGTCGCACGATGCGCCGCTGCCGATGTGGCAAATTGGCACCAATCAACGATCAAGAAAAGTCCAATTGAGTTTCAATCATGTGCCAGCCCCAATCAGCTAGGTCAATTCTCACATCATAAGAAAGCAGGCCCGACCGGCTTTTGACATCGATCAAGGCTTCAAACCAATGTGACGACGTCGCGGGGGGTCAGCCACCGTCGTCCTGCTCGGCGTTCGCGCCGCGCCGGCCGGCAGGGGGCATCGGCTGCGACCGGGGTCAGAACAAGGGGTACATCATGATCAGATCGACGTCATTCACGCTCGGAGTCTCTCTCGCCGTCCTGGCCAGCCTGTCCGCGGGCGGCGCCGCCGCGCAGACGGCCAGTGCCCCCGCCAACACCGGCGGCATCATGGACGAGATCCTCGTCACCGCCCAGCGCCGCAGCCAGAATCTGCAGGACGTCGGCATCGCTGTCACCGCCTTCTCCGACGAGCAGCTGAAAGCCGCCGGCGTCATCAACTCGATCGACGTCGCCCGCCTCACCCCCGGTGTCGCCGTGTCCGGCAGCATCGGCGGCCAGAACTCGCAGTTCACCATCCGCGGCGTCACCCAGAATGACTTCAACGACGGCATCGAGGCGCCGGTCGCCGTCTATGTCGACGAAACCTATATCCCCAATCTCCAGGGCCAGAATTTCGGCGCCTTCGATATCGAGCGTGTCGAAGTCCTCAAGGGCCCGCAGGGCACACTGTTCGGCCGGAACGCCACTGGCGGCCTCGTCCATTTCGTGCCGCGCAAGCCCACGGAAGAACTCGATGGCTTCATCGATGCCACCTATGGCCGTTTTAACCAGACCCGCATCGAAGCCGCGCTTGGCGGCGGCCTCGGCGGCGGCCTCTCGGCCCGCGCCTCCTTCTATTACAATGCCCATGATCCGATCTTCAAGAACGTCTATCCCGCCGGCATGGCGCCCGGCTCGGTGCTGGGCCTCGGCGCGCCGATCTCGCCCTGCTGCGAAGACATCTGGACCGACGATACGTTGTCGGCCCGCCTGCAGCTGCAATATGCGCCGGAAGGTTCCGGTCTCAACATCCGGCTGACCGGCTCCTACAGCCGTCAGCGTCTGTCGGAAGCACCCTTCTCCTCCATTGCGACCGTGCCGGTGGTCGATGCCCAGGGCCGCGTCGTCGACGCCATTGTCGCCTCGGCCACTGAGACCCGCACTGCGATCGGCCCCAATGGCCAGAACATCCCGTTCGCCTTCGGCGGCCCGGCCAGCCGCGCGCCCGGCGCCGATTTCTTCGGCTTCCTCGGCGCCGATGCCCAGAAGCTCGAAGTTTCCAAGGACTTTGCCTTCGAGGATCTCAACACCACCGACAGCTACAACACCGCGCTGCATATCAACTATGATTTCGGCGATATCACCCTCACCTCGATCACTGACTACAAGCGGTTGAAGAAGGATTTCGCCATCGACGTCGACGCGACGCCGGCCAATGTCGTATCCTTCGGCTCGGTCAACAACACCCGCTCGATCAGCCAGGAGGTCCGCCTCAACGGTCGCTCGGACAGCCTCAACTGGACGCTCGGCGGCTATTATCTGGACATCGATTCAGACACCGCCAACGGCTTCATGGCGCTGCCGCGCTCCTTCTTCTCGGGCCTTTTCGGCGCCGTCACCGACGGCATCGACCTCGCCAACGAGTTCACGCTGCGCACCAAGTCGCTGTCCGGGTTCGGCCAGGTCGAATACAAATTTTCGGAGCAGTTCACCTTCATCGCCGGTGCCCGCGTCATCTCCGAGCGCCAGGCCTATGACTTCATGTCGAACGCCTATGCCAACAGCCGTGATCAGCGGCTGGACACCAGCGCCCGGCCTTCTTCCCGCTCCAGCCGAGCTTTACCAACAAGCGGACCACCACGCTGTTCGCCGGCAAGGTGCAGCTCGAATATCGGCCCAACGACGACCTGCTGATCTATGTCGGCGTCAACCGCGGCGTGAAGGGCGGCAGCTACAACGCCCTTCTGCCCGATGGCTCGCCGCCGCTGGCACCCGGCGAGATCCCCTATCGCCCGGAAAAGCTCACCTCCTATGAAGGCGGCTTCAAGGCCACCATCGCCGAGCGCGTGCTGTTCAACGCCGCCGCCTATTATTACGACTACAAGGACTATCAGGCCTTCACCTTCTCCAACGTCTCGGGCTTCGTCCAGAACCGCGATGCCCGCACCTATGGCATCGAGGCCGACCTGTCGGCCGAGCTGTTCGAGGGTTTCCAGGCGGCGGTAGCGGTCTCGACCTTCAACGCCAAGGTCAAGAACGTCCAGGTTGCGCCCGGCGTCTTCCGCGACGTCAAGCCGACCTTCGCACCGGAAACCCAGTTGTCGGGCCGCCTCAACTATCGCATCCCAACGCCGATCGCCGGCGGCACCGTGATGCTGGCCGCAGACGGCAGCTACCAGTCGAGCTTCTTCCACAATATCCGCAACTTCCAGGCCGATCGCCTGCCCGGCTACTGGCTGTTCAACGGCAATGTCGGCTGGAAGCAAGATAACGGGGGGCTGGGTGTTTCCGTCGGCGTCCAGAACATCTTCGACAAGCGCTATGCCAATATCGGCTTCAACCTGGCAACGCTCTGCGGCTGCTCGGAAGAGAGCTATGGCCGGCCGCGCTGGTGGAGTGTTTCGGTTCGCTACGACTTCTGATCGAGCAAGGGCCGCGGCGTTTTCGCCGCGGCCCTTTTTCGGCCCTGATGAATTGAATTTCAATTGGACTTCAATCGAACACTGGCCTAGCGTCACGCTGGGGAATGGGAGAGACAAAATGGCATCGATCCACGTCGATCTGCTCGGCACCGAAACGCGGTTCGTCGACACCGGCAAATATCGCACCCGCATGATCACCGTGGAGAATGACAAGCCGGCGCTGTTCCTGCTTCATGGCGGCGGCGGCCATGCCGAGACCTATTCGCGCAACATGGTGGCGCTGTCCGAATTCTGCCGGCCGATCGCCATCGATTTCATCTGGCACGGCATGTCCTCCAAGCCCGCGTATTCGGACAAGGGCCCGACCGACCAGGGCCATTGGCTTCACCAGTTCACCGACCAGTGCATCGACCTGATGGACCATCTCGGCATCGAGAAGGCGGCGTTCGAAGGCGAGTCGCTCGGCGGCTGGATCGCCTTCGACATGGGCATCAATCACCCCGAGCGCACCTCGAAGCTGATCCTCAATACCAGCTGGGGCATGCATCTGGACCCGAACCATGTCGAGGAAGGCGCCAGCGACCTGACCGCGTTGCGCGACACCTCGATGAACGCGCTGAAAAACCCGACCAAGGAACTTCTCCGCAAGCGCCTCGACTGGCTGATGCCATTGGGCGGCGTCACCGACGAGCTGGTCGACCTGCGCTATGCGCTGTGGACGATCCCCGAGACCCGGGACGCGCTGATCGAATATTATGACCGGCTGTTCGCCCCCGACATCGAAGAATACTATTTCCACGAAGACGGCATCCGCACCATCACCTGCCCGACTCTGGTGCTGTGGACCGACAAGAACCCCATCCACGGCACCGACGCCGCCGACCGGCTGGAAGCGATCATCCCGGGCGCCGAAAAGCATATCATGGAAGGCTGCGCCCACTGGCCGCAATGGGAACGGCCCGAGGAGCATGATCGCGTCGTCGGCGCCTTCATGGCCAAATAATCCACCGTGCACGCTGAAAGGACAGGTTCATGACCGAACAAACTCCCATTCGCAGACGCACCAAGGGCGCCGGCGGCACCATCTCGAACAACCGCGTCAACGACGCCAAGACCCAGAGCAGCTACCAGCCCTACAAGGACGCCGCCTGGGGGTTCATCAACCATTGGTACCCGGCGCTGTTCAGCGAGGAACTGGGCGAGGACAAGGTCGAGGGCATCCAGATCTGCGGCATCCCGATCGTGCTGCGCCGCATCGACGGCAAGGTCTATGCGCTGAAGGACCAGTGCGTCCACCGCGGCGTCCGCCTCTCGGCCAAGCCGATGTGCTTCACCAAGGACACCATTTCCTGCTGGTACCATGGCTTCACCTTCGACCTCGAGACCGGCATCCTCGCCACTATCGTCGCCAATGAGGAAGACAAGCTGATCGGCACCACCGGCCTCACCACCTATCCGGTGCATGAAGTCGCCGGCATGATCTTCGTCTTCGTCCGTGAGGACGGCTTTCCCGATGAGGATGTGCCACCGCTCAGCCACGATCTCCCGATCCGCTTCCCCGAGCGGTCGGAGGAATATCCGCACCCGCTGTGGCCGAGCGCCCCCAGCGTCCTCGATGAAAACGCCGTCTGCCTCGGCATGCACCGCACCGGCTTTACCAACTGGCGCATCGCCTGCGAGAACGGTTTCGACAACGCTCATATCCTCGTCCACAAGGACAACACCATCGTCCAGGCGATGAACTGGGTGCTCCCGCTCGGAATCCTCCCCACCTCGGACGATTGCATCACGCTGATCGAGGACGAGGAAGGGCCGAAGGGCCTGATGCAGTGGCTGTTCACCGAGCGCTGGGCGCCGGTGCTCGAGAACAAGCGCCTCGACCTCAAGGTCGAAGGCATGAACGGCCGCTTCTACCGCACGTCGGTCGTCCTCCCCGGCGTGCTGATGGTCGAAAACTGGCCCGAGGAGCATCTCGTCCAGTATGAATGGTATGTCCCG
The DNA here is from genome assembly GCF_051860865.1 of Polymorphobacter sp. GTDB lineage: Bacteria > Pseudomonadota > Alphaproteobacteria > Sphingomonadales > Sphingomonadaceae > Sandarakinorhabdus. The sequence goes on from NZ_JBIMKZ010000035.1 coordinate 13,435, forward strand.
ATCACCGAAGACACCCATGAATATTGGGAAGTGCTGGTCAAGGTCTGCCCGGACCAGAAGGCGAAGACCGACTTCAACTACCGCTATGAACGTGTCTTCAAGCCCTTGTGCCTGCAAGGCTTCAACGACTGCGACCTGTACGCCCGTGAAGCCATGCACGACTTCTACGCCGACGGCTATGGCTGGGACAATGAGCAGCTGGTCAGCACCGACGTGTCGCCGATTACCTGGCGCAAGGTCGCCTCGCGCTGGAACCGCGGCATCGCCCAGCCCGGCAAGGGCGTCGAGAACGCCACCAAGCATTCGCCGATCAAGTATCGCCGTCTGTCCGAAGGCAAGGCGCCCGGCTATTTCGTCGAAAAGATCAATGACTGACCGGGCCGAGCCCCTCGCAATGGCCGAACACAGCGAGGGGCTGGCCCGCATCACGCTGGGCTTTTCGGACGGCGTCGAGCAGATGATCGCCGTCGCCCCCGGCCAGCTCGTCCTCGATGCCGCCATCGACGCCGGACTCGGCGTCTCCTACCAGTGCCGGTCGGGCAGCTGCACCAGCTGCATCGCCCGGCTCACCGAGGGCACGGCCGACATGCGGGCCGGCAGCTCCTCGCTGCTGGCGGCCGAAAAAGCCGTGGGCCAGCGCCTTCTCTGCATGACCGAGGCGGCGGGCGACTGCCGGTTCGAACTGCCCTATTCCAGCACCAGCGTCGGCGCCGCCACCCGGGTCCATGCCTTCATCAATGCCATCGAGCCGCTGGCCAGCGATGTCGTCCGACTGGAGCTCGAGCTCGCCGACGGCTATTGGCTCGATTTCCAGCCCGGCCAGTTCATCCAGCTCACCATCCCCGGCACAGACCAACGCCGCAGCTATTCGATCAGCAGCACACCGGGCGACCTGCCGAAGATCGAGCTGCTGATCCGCCTCCTGCCCGATGGCGTCACCTCGAACTGGCTGCGCACCGCCGCGCGGCCCGATGACACAGTCGAGATCGAAGGCCCGTTCGGCAGCTTCTTCCTGCGCCCGGCCCCGGCCACCGCCCCGCATCTGATGATCGCCGGAGGCACCGGCCTCGCTCCGATGCTGTCGATGATCGATACCATCCGCGCCAAACCCGGCCGCAAGCCGAAGATCATCCTCAGCTTCGGCTGCGCCCATAGCGACGCGCTGTTCCACCAGGAGCCGCTCGACCTGCGCAGCCAATGGATGCCCGGCCTCGATACGCGCTTCAGCATCGATCGGGGTGAACCCTGTGCAGGCGTCCGCCTCGGCAACCCGGTCGCCGCCATGCTCGAAACCCCGGTCGATCCGGCCAGCATTGCCTATCTCTGCGGCCCGCCCGCCATGGTTGCCGCTGCCCGCGATGCGCTCGAAGCCGCCGGCCTGGCGCCGGAAAACATCCACGCCGAACAATTCGTTGCCAGCACCTGAGGAGACCGGAATGTCTGTCGCAAGTCTCGGCTATGCCAATCTCGATGTCGCCGACATGCCAGCCTGGCTCAGGTTCGCCGGCGATATCTTCGGCCTGCAGGCCAAGCCCCGCGAGGACGGCGCCGTCGACCTCAAGATGGACGAATATCACCACCGCTTCAGCCTCTATCCGGCGGCGACCAACCGGCTGCGCAGCATCGGCTGGGAAGTCGCCACCCCAGAGGGCCTGCTGGCGCTGGTCGAAAAGCTCAAGGCCGCCGGCCACAAAGTCACCGAGGGCAGCGCCGAACTCAAGGCCGAGCGCCGGGTCCGCGATCTCTGGCGCTTCCACGAGCCGCATCTGGGCCTCGAGACCGAGTTGTTCTACGGCCCGTCCGCCTGCAACATTCCGCTCAATCCCGGCCGCCCCATCACCGGCTACAACACGGGCAAGCTCGGCCTTGGCCACATCGTGTTCAGCGCAGCGGACCCCAGGGCGGCAGTCGCCTTCTACATCGACATGCTCGGCTTTCGCGTCTCGGACTACATCATCTGGGAGGACAAGGACGCCACCTTCCTCCACTGCAACGCCCGCCACCACACGCTGGCGATCATGAACGAATTCGGCCCCCTCAAGGGCGGCGACCTCAACCACATCATGCTCGAAGCGCGAGACTTCAACGACGTCGGCTATGCCTATGATCTGGTCCGCGACGCCGGCTATCCGATCATGCTCGAAATGGGCAAGCATTCGAACGACCATATGCAGAGCTTCTACGTTCACACCCCCTCGGGCTTCGCCTTCGAATATGGCTTCGGCGGGCGCACCATCGATGACGACTGGCAGGTCCGCACCTATGACCAGCCGATGCTGTTCGGGCACCGCCAACCGAAGTCCGCCGGCCAGGAATTGCCGGCGTGAGCCTGCCTGATCCGTCGACGTTCAGTGCCACCGACGCCGCCCATCACCTGCGCGCGGGCCGGCTGACCGCGACCGACCTTACCAACGACTGCCTCGCACGCATCCGTGCGCGGGACGGGCTGGTCAGGGCCTGGGCGCATGTCGCCACCGACACCACCGACCAGATCGCCCGCGCCCCCGCCGGCCCGCTGCACGGCATCCCGATCGGCCTCAAGGACGTCATCGATACCGCCGACCAGCCGACAGCCTATGGCTGCGCCGCCTTCGCCGGTCACCAGCCCGAAGCCGATGCCGAATGTGTCACCCTGCTGCGCGCCGCCGGCGCCATCATCCTGGGCAAGCTCCACACCGCCGAGCTCGCCACCTATCACCCCGGCCCCACCGCCAATCCCCTGAATCCCGCCCACACCCCCGGCGGCTCGTCGAGCGGCTCAGCCGCCGCCGTCGCCGATTTCCATGTGCCTCTCGCGCTCGGCACCCAGACCGTCGCCTCGATGCTCCGCCCCGGCAGCTTCTGCGGCATCCATGGCTTCAAGCCAACGCTCGGCCGCTATCCCACCGCCGGCCTCAAGGCCACCTCGCACACCATGGACACGCTCGGCGTCTTCGCCCGCGCCCTGCCGGACCTGCTGCTGATCGACAGCATCCTCGCCCCGCGCCCGCCGGCCCCCGCCGCGCCCAACGGCCACGCCATCCTCATCGCCCGCACGCCGGCCTGGGAGCAGGCCAGCCCGGCGATGCGCGCCGCATTCGATAGCTGCGCCGCTGCCCTCGCCGCCGCCGGCATTCCGGTCATCGACCGGCCACTGCCTGACGAGATCGAGGCCGTATACGGCTTCCAGGCCGACATTCACGCCCGCGATGTCCATGATCTGCTCGGCAATCTCGCCCGCGATCACCCTGATCAGGTTAGCGACGCCTTCAAGGCGCTTGTCGCCAAAGGCGCCGCGATTAGCGACGACCGCCACGACGCCAACCTCGATGCCCTCGCCGCCGCCAAACGCGCCCTGCCGGCGCTGTTCGACGGCATCGCCGCTATCCTCTCCCCGGCCGCCACCGCCATCGCCCCCGCCGGCCTCGCCAGCACCGGCGACCCCAGCTTCAGCCGCATCTGGACCGCCATCGGCACCCCCTGCCTCGGTTTCCCCTGGGGCCATGATCAGGGCCTGCCCCTCGGCCTCCAGCTGATCGGCGCGCCGGACAGTGACCGCGCGCTGATCCACCTGACCATCGAGCTCCTGTCCCGCATTCATCCCGCCTGAGGCCTTGCCATGCAGCCCACCGCAAAAGCCCCCTTCTCAGACGATCAGCAGCGCTGGTACGAGGCCGCCGTCGCCCGTCTCGACCAGCAGCGCCTCGCCCGGCGGCTGTTCGCGCTCACCGACATCCACAGCCCCACCGGCGCCACCCGCGCCGCATCCGAATACATCGTCTCGGAACTCGCCGCCGCCGGCCTCAACAGCCGCTACATGCCGATGAGCGAAACCACCGGCAATGTCTTCGCCGAACGCCGGGGCTCCGGCGACGGCGCCACCCTGCTGCTCTACGCCCCCATCGACACCCATCTGGAGGGTAACGCCAGCGACTATCCCTGGTCAGGCCCGAAGCAGTTCGCCGATCTCGCCCCCCGCGCCAAGCAGAATGGCGACTGGATCTACGGCCTCGGCTCCTCCAACCCCAAGGCGATGGTCGCCACGCTGACCGAGATCGCCACCGCGCTGGTCGAGGCGGACGTCCCGATCGCCGGTGACCTCAATGTCGGGTTCGCCGACGGCGGCATGCCGGTCAATATCCCGGAGCGCGCCAATGCCGGCATGTCGAACGGCGTCACCCATTTGCTGATGCGCGGCGTTGCCCCCGATTTCGCCATCATCATGAAGCCCTGGAACTGGGTCTATCATGAAGAGCCCGGCATGGGCTGGTTCAAGCTGATCATCAAGGGCACCCTCGGCTATGCCGGCGTGCCCCGGGGCATTCCCGCCTTCCGCTCCTCCATCCTCCCGGCCGCCGACATTATCCCCGAGCTCGAAACCTGGATCCTCGACTATGCCGAGCGCAACACCTCGGGCGTCATCAAGCCGCATGGCTGGATCGGCGGCATCCGCTCGGGCTGGGAGGGCCGCCCCGCTTTCCCTTCGGCCGCCACAGAAATCTTCTTCGACATTCGCATCAACCCGCGCACCAGCCCTGGCGCCGTCAAGGCCCAGTTCGCCGCCTTCATGGCCGATCTCAAGACCCGCTATCCCCAGCATGATCTCGATTGGGAGATGTACGGCTCGACGCCGGGCGGCACCACCGACGAGAACAACTGGATCATCCAGTCCGCCCGCCGCGGCTGGGAGCATATCGAAGCCCGACCCTACACCACGCCCGACTGGCTGGCCGGCCAGACCGACGGCGCCATGCTCCGCCGCCTCGGCATCCCCACCGCCCGCATGGGCTGGCCCTGGCCCGCCGAAGGCAGCCCGGAGCCGATCGCCGAAGGCCTGGGCGGGATGGGCGCCACCTACGTCCCGGACTTGATGCCCTGCGCGCACAAGATCCTTTACGCCGTCATCGACACCCTTACCCGTCGCCGAGCAGAACTGGGGCTCTAACCGCCGACGCTGATCCCGCCATTCGGGTGCAACACCTGCCCGGTCATGTAACTCGTATCCTCGCAGGCCAGGAACAAATAGCTCGGCGCCACCTCGTTCGGCTGGCCGGGCCGGCCCATCGGCGTGCTTTCGCCGAACGTCTCCAGCTTCTCGGGCGTCGCACCGCCGAACGGATTGAGGGGCGTCCAGATCGGTCCCGGCGCCACGGCATTCACCCTGATCCCGGCCTCGGCGAGCTGCTGCGCCAGCGCCCGGGTAAAGGAGGTGATCGCGCCCTTGGTCGCCGAATAATCGACCAGCTCGTCCGAGCCGGCAAAGCTGGTGACGCTCGTAGTGTTGATGATCGCCGCACCCTTGCCCAGATGCGCCCGCGCCGCCTTGGTCAGGTAGAACATCCCGAACACATTGGTGGCAAAGATCCGCTCGAACTGGTCGCTCGGCAACTCGCCGATATCCTTCGACGGATGCTGCTCGCCAGCATTGTTGACCAGAATGTCGAGCCGCCCGAAGACCTCGATGACGTCGTCGATTGCCGACCGGCAGAAGACTTCGTCGGCCAGGTCCCCCGCAATCGCCAGCGCCTGCCGCCCCTCGCCCTCGACGATCCGGCAGGTCTCGCGGGCATCCTCCTCCTCCTCGACGCCGCCGAGATGGAGGATCGCCACATCGGCACCTTCGCGGGCAAACAGCGCCGCCACCGCCCGGCCGATGCCGCTGTCACCACCGGTGATCACCGCCACCTTGCCGGTCAGCCGCTCCGACCCCTTGTACCGCGGCTGCCATTCCGGCTTGGGCTCCAATGCCGCCTCGGCACCGGGATCGGTCGGGGGCACATCAACATCCATGGCCTACTGCGCGGCGTCGGCCGGCATGGCCTGCAGCATCGCCAGATGCTGCTCGACCTTGGGCAACGTCTCGCGCGCAAAGCCTGCCAGCGCCACCGAGGCGTCGGTTCGGTTGCTCATGCCCCGATGGAGCGTCACCGCTTCTTCATGGGCAATGATCTGCTGCTCGCGATAGAGCCGATCGAAACTGCCATCGTCGGTGCGGCTCGCCGTTTCCAGCGCCGAAATCATCTGCGCATGGCGCGGCTGCATGGCCGTCGGCACTGGCGCGCCCGCTTCCTGCGCGATCGGCTTCAGCTTCGCCATGGTCGCCTCATGGTCCTTGATCATCTGCTCGGCAAAATCGCGCAGCCCGTCATTCTTGCTATGCTTCTCGGCCAGCCGGCTGGCCTGTATCTCGTACATGTCGCCGGACGCGGCCGCAGCCACATATTCGGCGGGCTGCATCGTTGAGGACGCCTCGGTGACGTCGGGCGCTGCCATGGCATCGCTCATCGTCGGGGTTTCGGTCGCCACGGTCGTGTCGGTGGCATCGACACGGTCGGCATCGCTGCCCTGGCTGCCACAGGCAGCCAGGGCGACGGCAGAGGCAAGCCCTAGCGCACGAAGCCCGACACGACGGTCAGGAGCGGTATTCTCAGAGGTAAGCAACATCGGGAAATTCCTTCGCAACAGGGGAACTCAGCTTGGCTATTCAATTCGCCACGCCGCAAACAGTTCCCGGTTGCCGTAAGAAATCCCCGCGCTCAGACCTCGATCACCAGCTTGCCGAACACCCCGCCTGCCTCCAGCGCCGCATAGCAGTCCGCGGCTTGCTCCAACCCGAATCGCCCGGCGATCACCGGCTTAAGGCCGTGCAGGTCGATCGCCGCGTTCATCGCCCGAAAATCCTCACGGTGCCCCACGGTAATGCCGATGATCCGCGCCGCCCGCGCCAGGATATTGACCAGCGGCAGCGTCGCCACCACGCCGGAGATCAACCCGATCACCGCGATCCGCCCGCCCACGGCGACCGCCGCCATGGATTTCGCCAGCGTGCCGCCGCCGCCCAGCTCGACCACCACGTCGACGCCGCGCCCGCCGGTCCGCGACAGCAGCTCGGCGTCCCATTCGGGCACGTCCACATAATTGATCCCGTCATCGGCGCCCAGCGTCGCCGCCTGCGCCAGCCGCGCATCGCTGGACGAGATCACCGTCACCCGCGCCCCGGCCATCTTGGCGAACATCACCGCGAAGCTCGCCACACCGCCGGTACCGATCACCAGCGCATGCTGACCGGGCTTCAACGCGCCTTCGGTGAACAGCGCCGACCAGGCGGTCAGCGCCGCGCACGGCAGCGTCGCCGCCTCGGCAAAGTCGAGCGTCTCGGGTTTCTTCACCAGCCCGGAGGCCGGGATCACCGCATAGTCGGCGAGGAACCCATCGAGTTGCGCCCCGAGCGTCGCCCGGTGATTGTCGGCATTCGAAGGCCCGCTTTCCCAGAACGGGAAGAAGCAGCCGACCACCGCGTCACCCACAGCCCAGCCCTCGACCCCGGCGCCCAGCCCCGCGACAATCCCGGCCCCGTCGGACAGCGCCACCACCCCGGCCCGGTGCGGATAAAAGCCGCCCCGGATGCCGAGGTCGCGGGCGTTGATCGACGCCGCCTTGACCTGCACCAGCACCTCGCCCGGCCCCGGCTCCGGCCGCGCCACTTCGGCCATCGCCAGCGTCCCGTCACCCACAGTCCAGCGCTTCATCGTCATTCCTCCCCGATCTCGTCTTTGCTGAAGGTCGCGGAATTGCGCGCCGCCTCTTCATAAATGCCGGTCATCACCCCGAGCAACTGCGTCACCTTGGCAATCGAGGCATCGAAATTGCCCAGCGTCGCCATCGGCTCCAGCAACACCTCCTGGCGCACGGCCGCATATTCGTCGGTGGTCTGCTCGCCCTTGTCGGTCACCTTGTAGGCAAAGGTCTTGGCGCCATTTTCCTGCACCTTCTCGATCAACCCCTTGGCCTCCAGCTTGCGCAGCGAATACTGAATGTTCGGAATATCATCGCGGTTGATCATCCGGGCGATCGTGGCGCTGCTCTTCGGCCGGTCCTGCATGCGGATCACGTGCAGGATCAGATGCTCGGAATATTTGAGGTCGGCATCGATGGTCAGCCCGCCCATGGTGATAACGCAGCGCGAAAACGCCTCATAGAAGCGGATCATCGTCCACTCGAACTCGGTCACCTTGAAGCTGCTTTCGTCTTCGGCCAGGTGCCAGCTCTTGTAGTATTTCGCCTTCATCAATGTCTCCGGCCGCAAAACGCCTTCACGGCTAGCGGCCCGCACCGTTCCACGCAACATCGGCTCACGCAAGCGCTGCCCCCACCGAAGCGGACCCTGCCAATGCAGCTCCAGCCCCGGGCACCACCGGCGCCAGCCCCAGCGCCAGCAGCAGCGCCCGCACCGTCAGCGTCGCTGCCGACACCACCGGCTTGCCGATCCGGTCCTCGAGGATCTGGATCGCCGCCAGCGACGGCATCTGCACACAGGCTGACAGCACGACCGCGTCACAGCCGCCATGGTCGAGCTGCCGCACCGCATCGAGCGTCAGCATCGGGTCGCGCCGCCCGACCTCGAGATTGTCCGGGATCTCCAGCGCCAGGCTCGCAGCCACTTCGATCCCCTCGCGCTCGATATAGTCGACCACCAGGTCCGTCAGCGGCCGCATATAGGGCGCCAGCACCGCCACCCGGCGATAGCCGAGCTCCTTCAGCCCTTCGACCAGCGCCCCGGCGCTGGTTACCACCGGCGCCGGCCCTCCGGCGGCCGCCGCCCGCGCCGCCAGCGCCGCCTCGCTGGTCCGGTGATAGCCCGGCCCCATCGCCATGATCGCCACAAGACAGGCATAGCCCATCACATCGACCCGCGCGTCGGCCAGCTCCTCGGCGCAGCGTCCGCTCTGCGCGTCCATCGCCGCCAATTCCTCCTGCGTCACCTTCATCATCCGCATCCGGCTCGAATGAAAGGTGAAACGCTCCGGCAGCACGGCCTCGCGTGCCCGTAGCATCGCCGGTACCTCGGTCTCCATCGTGGTGTTGGAACTCGGCACGATCTGCCCGATCCGGTACGCCGTCTTCATTACATCGTCTCCCGCTCCCCCGGGCTTAAGCCGCCGCCGCGCCAGCACAAAACCACCCTCGCCGCGCCTTATCAGCATGTGATAGCAAGGCCCGTCCGTCGCTTGCCCCGCGCCACCCCAAGCCACAGAGAAACCGCATGACCATCATCGATCCCTATGACTGGGTGGCTGGCCTCGCCGCTACCGACCCTGCCCGTCCAGCCATCCACACCCCGGACGGCGAGACGCTCAGCTATGCGGACCTGGACACGCGCGCCGCCGCCCTCTCCGCCACGCTCGCCGAATTCGGCGTCACGCCGGGCGACCGCATCCTCGTCCAAGCCGAAAAGTCGGTCGCCTTCATCCTGCTCTATCTCGCCTCGCTGCGCATGGGCGCCATCTTCGTGCCGCTGAACACCGGCTATGCCGATGCCGAAGTCGATTATTTCATCTCCGACGCCGACCCGGCTCTGATCGTCACCAGCCCGGCCCGCGCCAACGCCATGACCGCCCTTGCCGCCGGCCGCGCCCCCATTGTCACCATGGGCACCGCCGGCGACGGCAGCCTGCTCGCCTACGCCCCGACCACCCCGCCACCGTCGCGCCCGGCGCCGGACGCGTCCCGCCTCGCCGCCTTCCTCTACACTTCGGGCACCACCGGCCGCCCCAAGGGCGCCATGCTGACCTGCGGCAACTTCACCTCAAACGCCCACACCCTCGCCGGCGCCTGGCATTTCACCTCGGGCGACGTACTGCTCCATGCGCTGCCGCTGTTCCACGCCCATGGCCTGTTCGTCGGCGTCAACACCACCCTCGCCGCGGGCAGCAGCCTGATCCTGCTGCCGAAGTTCGATCCCGCACAGGTCTTCCACCACCTGCCCGGCGCCAGCGTCTTCATGGGCGTCCCCACCTTCTACACGCGGCTACTGCAGGACCCGGCACTGACCCGCGACGCCACCGCCCATATGCGCCTGTTCGTCTCCGGCTCGGCACCGCTGCTCGCCGAAACCCATCAGGCCTTCGAGGCCCGCACCGGCCACGCCATCCTCGAGCGCTACGGCATGACCGAAACGCTGATGAACGCCTCCAACCCGCATGACGGCGCCCGCGTCCCCGGCACCGTCGGCCCGCCGCTGCCCGGCATCGAGATCATCGTCACCGACCCTGCCACCGGCGCCGCGCTGCCCCGGGGCGAGATCGGCATGCTTGAGGTGCGCGGCCCCAATGTCTTCACCGGCTATTGGCGCAACCCGGCCAAGACCGCCGACGATCTGCGCGCCAATGGCTTCTTCATCACCGGGGACCTCGCCCGCATCGACGACCAGGGCTATGTCCACATCGTCGGCCGCGGCAAGGACCTCATCATCTCGGGCGGCTACAACATCTACCCGCGCGAGATCGAAGCCGAGCTGGACAGTCTGGACGGCGTCGAGGAATCGGCGGTCATCGGCGTTCCCGACCCCGATTTCGGCGAGGCCGTCGTCGCCGTCCTGATCGCCAAACCCGGCCACCACCTCGATCCGCAGGCGCTGGCCGAAGCCCTCAAGCCCCGCCTCGCCCGCTTCAAGCACCCCAAACACTATCAGATATTGCCCGAGCTGCCCCGCAACGCCATGGGCAAGGTCATGAAGGCCGAACTGCGCAAGACCTGGAAGCCGGCATGACCTTCGCCGGCCGCATCGCCCTCGTCACCGGCGCCGGCAGCGGCATCGGCGAAGCAACCGCCCGCGGCCTCGCCGCCAGGGGCGCCACCGTCATCCTCGCCGGCCGCACCTCGGCCCCGCTCGAGGCCCTCGCCGGCAGCATCCGCGCCGATGGCGGCACCGCCCACCCCCGCCCCACCGACGTCACCGACCGCCACGACCTCGAAGCCCTGATCGCCGACATCGAAGCCGGCCACGGCCGCCTCGATCTCGCGGTCAACAACGCCGGCGGCCACAACGACTTCAAGCCGCTGCACGAGACGCCGCCGGAGGAATCCGACTGGGTGTTCGATCTCAACCTCAAGGCCGTCTACAACGGCATGCGCGCCCAGATCGCGCTGATGCTCAAGACCGGCGGCGGCGCCATCGTCAACACCTCGTCGATCTTCGGCCTCAAGGGCGTCGCCGGGATCGCCCATTATGTCGCCGCCAAGCACGGCGTCATCGGCCTCACAAAGGCTGCGGCGCTCGATTATGCCCGCTCGAATATCCGCATCAACGCCGTCTGCCCCGGCGCCACCGAGACCCCCAATCTGCTGCGCGTCACCGGCGGGGACAGGCACGCGCTCGACCCGATGATCCCCGTCGGCCATCTCGGTCAACCCGGTGACATCGCCAGCCTGATCCTCTGGCTGCTGTCGGACGAGGCGAGCTATATCACCGGCGCCAGTTTCAGTGCCGACGGCGGCATGAGCGCCGGCTGAGCCTCAATTCCCCGTCACCGTAAAACTCCAGTTGAGCAGCTTGCCGACCATCCGGTCGAATTCCGCCCGCTCACGCGCCGTCAGCGCCTTTTCGAACAAGGCATCGCGCTTGAGCGACAACAGCGCGATCTCCCTGTACAGCCGCTGGCCCGCCGCCGTCAGCAGCAGCAAGTTGCGTCGGCTGTCCTGCTCGTCGTCGCGGGTCTCCAGCACCCCGCGCTCGACCAGCTTGGCGACGATCCGGCTGACCCGCGATTTCTCGATCAGCCCGCGTTCGGCGATCACATTGGCATAGATCGGCTGCTCGGACCCGACGATCGCCAGGATCCGCCACTCGCTCAGCGTCATCCCGAACTGGTCGAGATAGATCCGCTCCGTCGACACCGTCCACAACCGGGACAGCATCGCCAGCCGATAGCGGATCGACCGCTCGACATTGAATTCGTCGACCGCCGCCTCGCTGCCGCCCTGCTGCATCTGCCCATCCTGCATGCACGCACCTTGCGGCAGTTCGCCTTCCGAATCCATGGGCGAACTGCCGCTCCGGTCAGGGCGTCCGATGCTGCCCCGGCGTCCGCGGCGTAACCTCCGGCCGCAGCCGCAGATCCTCGCCGAACTCGGCCAGCTTGTGGAAGAAGCGCGGCTCGATCGTATCGACATCGGCCAGCAGGGCCGCCAGCTGCGCCTTCTGCGCCGCCCGCCCCTCGTCGCCGATCCACGGCGCCCCATAAGCGACGAAGGACGGCAGCACCTGGAAACCGCAGATCGCCAGCACGCCCGCCTCCAGCGGCCACAGGATGCGCTCGATGTCACCATTGCGCCCGTCGGTCGCATAGGCGCCCTTCGGCGTCCCCGTGGTGATCGACAGCATCGCCCGCTTGTCCGCAAACGGCCCGGCGTCCCACCACTGGCCCACACCATAGGCGAACTTGTAGCTGAGCACGCGGTCGACCCAGCCCTTCATGATCGCCGGCATCGAATACCACCAGAGCGGGAACTGGAAGATGATCAGGTCGGCCGCCGCCACCTTGGCCTGCTCGGCCAGGATGTCGGATGCCAGCGTCCCCGCCTCCAGGGCCCGGCCCTGCTCCAGCGCCAGGTTGAACAGCCCCTCGGCCGCGGCGTCGGTCATGTCGCCGCGCCCGGCCACGGCCTCGAACCCCAGCGCATAAAGGTCGGAGATCACCACCTCGGCACTTCGGGCCCGCAGCGTCTCCGCCGCTACCCCGGCCAGCGCCGCATTGTATGAGCCCGGATCGGGATGGGCGAGTACGATCAGAACATTGGAAACAGCCATGGCTCAAACTCCCTCGTTCACCAACACGACCTTGCCGAAATGCCGACGGTCGGAAATCATCTGGTGCGATTTCGCCACGTCGCGCATCGGCAGCACCGTGTCGACCATCGAGCGATAGCTACCGTCGGCAAAGCGCGGCAGCGCCTCGGCGATGAAGGTCGGGATGGTCTGCGAGAAATACAGCGGGCTGGTCGAGATGCTCATCGACAGCAGCGCGATGTTGCGGCTGCCGATATTGAGGCTGAAGCACACCTGCCGCCCGCCCGTCGACCCGTACATGACGATCCGGCCGTGGTTCGCCATGCTGTCGAACAGCTGATCGGCCGTCTCCTCGCCTATGGTCATGCAGGCGATATCCACGCCCTCGCCGCCGGTATCGCGCATCACGCCCTCGGACACGCTCGAGTCCTTGTAATTATAGCCGGCATCGGCGCCGAACGCCTTTGCCCGCTCCAGCTTGTCGTCGCGGCTCGCGGTCACCCCGGCCCAGCAGCCGAACGACTTGGCGATCTGCAACGCCGCCGACCCCACCGACGAGCCCACCGCCTCGATCAGCACCCGGTCACCGGCCTTGGCGCCGCCCACGGTCCGTAGCGCATGCCAGGCCGTGTGCCAGCCGACCGGAATCCCGGCCGCATCGGTGAACGACATCGAGTCCGGCATATGCATCGCCAGCACCGCGTCCATCAGCACCGCCTCGGCATGGCTGCCGCGCGCCCGGCCGAACACCCGGTCCCCGACCTTGAAGCCGGTGACGCCCTCGCCCACCGCCTCGACCACGCCCGAGGACTCCATCCCCATCACGATCGGCGCGTCGACACCCACGTACGTCCCTGCCAGCATCCGCGTCTCGGCAAAGTTGACGCCCGACGCATGGACCCGCACCAGCAGCTGCCCCTTGCCCGGCACCAGCGTGCCGATATCCTCCCAGCGCAATACTTCCGGCCCGCCAAATTCCCAGGCTTTCCAACCAGCAACCACTTTTCATTCTCCCTTTGACATCATGAGCTTGTGAACATCATCCACCTCGAGCCCCGAGGGCACCGGCTTCAGAAAAAGATAGAGCACCCCCGCCGCGGTCAGCGGCAGCCCCACGGACAGTGACAGCGCCATCTGCCAGCCGATCTGCTCGACCGCGGCCGAAATCATCAGCGGCCCGATGGCGATCCCCAGATTGACCGCCAGCGATCCGCACACCGCCAGCCCGGTCGCCCTGAGCCCGGTCGGAAACAGCTCGGCGATATAGGCGAACTTCACCGCCGCCGTGCCGTAGAAGAAGATGCTCATCAGCCCGAACATCACCAGCGTGTCGGTCACGCCGGTGGACAGCCACAGCATCGCCAGAAACCCCACCGCCCCGAGCAGCGTGAACACCACCACCGTCGTCCGCCGCGTCAGCACGAACTCGCCGATGAAGGCCGCGCCCAGATAGCCGAAGATGCTGATCGCATTGCCGATGCCGACGATATAGGCCGCCGTCGTCATCGGCAGCCCGCGATGCTCGGTGAAATAGGTCGGCAGCAGGAAGGACGAACCGCCATAGGCAATCACGAACAGCAATTGCGCCGCAAACAGCGTGATCGTCCGCCGCCGCAGCCCCGGCGCCAGCATCACCTTCAAACTGTCCATCAGGCTCGGCCGCGCCGCCTGCCCGGCCCTGTTGTCGGTAAAATGCCGGCTCTCCGGCAGCCAGCGCTTGAGCACCACCACATAAGGAATCGACAGCAGCCCGACCAGGAACACCGCCCGCCAGCCGAACGCCACCAATATCGGCGCCGCCAGCAGCGAGGCAATGAACCAGCCGAGCGGATAGGCGGCCTGCAACAGTCCGGCATAGATCCCCCGCCACCGCGCCGGCGCCACCTCGGCCACCATCGCGCCGGTGGAGGGATAAATCGCCCCGCCGGTCGCAATCGCCCCGGCCCGTACCAGCCCCAGCGTCAGCGGCCCCGCCACCAGCGCATGCGCCGCCACGAACAGCGAGGACAGCACCGTCGCCGCCATCAGCACATATTTGCGCCCCTTGCGGTCGGTCAGATGCCCCATCCACACCTGCCCAAAGCCGCCGATCACATAGGCGATGGAGATCGCCGTGCCGATCGCCGTCAGCGATACCGCCCAGTCCTTGCGGATCGCCGGCAGCGCATACGCGAACAGCGCCAAGTCGAGCTGGCTGAACACATAGGCGATGAAGCACAGCCCGAACGGCAGCACCGCAGACCGCGGTACTGCCGTCCGAAGGACAAAAGGCGCGCCCCCGATGCTCAGAAACTGTACCGCGCGCTCAACGACCAGGTCAGCGGCTCGGCCGGATACAGCGCCGACAGCAGCCCGCCGATGAAGATGCTGTTCGCGGCGAACTTGCGGTTGAGCAGATTGCGCCCCGCCGCGGTGAACTGCCAGCGGTCATCCGGCGTCGTGTAGCGGATGGAGGCATTGACCAGCGTCCGCGCGTCGGTCGCAACGCTCTCGGTGTTGGCGACATTGTTGAACACCTTGTCGCGGAAGCTGACATCGCTGCCCAGTCGCACCCGGCCACCCCCCGGCAGCTCGGGCTCCCAGCCGAAGCCGGCGCTCCACTGCAGGTCGGGCGCACCCTTCAGCCGCCGCGACGACACGTCGGTCAGCACGCCGCCGACCAGGTCGAAAAATTCATTGTAGCGCGCATCGAGATAGCCGACCGAGCCATAGACATCGAACTCCGGCACCGGCCGCGCCGACACCTCAAGCTCGATACCCCGCGTCCGCGCCGAAGTGGCGTTGAAGCGCCGCGTCGTGCCCGTATTGGGGTCGAAGGTCGACAGCTGCAGGTCGGTATAGTCATTGTTGAAAAAGGTCAGGTTGGCGCGGATCTTGCGGTCGGCCAGATCGGCCTTCAAGCCGAATTCGATCGTCTCGACCTCTTCCGGATCATAGGGCGTATTGGCGACGATCGCCACGTTCGACCGGTTGAAACCGCCCGCCTTGTACCCCTGCGACCAGGAGCCGAACAGATAGAGCTGCTCGTTCACCCGCCAGTCGAGCCCGACCTTCGGCGAAAAATCCTGCCACTTGCGCGCGCCGCCGAAAACGCCCGGCACGCTTGGCTGGTCATTGAAGAAGTCCTTCTGGTCCCAGGTATAGCGCCCGCCCGCCGTCAGCCCGATGTCGGGCGTCAGCTTGAACGTCGCCTGGCCGAACACCGCATAGCTGCGCGTATCCTGCTCCGAATAATCGGGCCGGGCGATCGCGGTCAGCGGGTTGGTCCGCGAGCCGATCAGCGTCACCGTGTCATAGGCGTTGAACTCGTGGAAATAGAAGAAGCCGACGATCGCCTCCAGCCGGTCGAGGCTCAGGCTGGCCGTCACCTCCTGGCTGAACTGGTTCTGCCGCGCATCGATGATCTGCCCGGACAGCCGCCGCGCCTCGCCGTCATTGTCGAGCGTCGCCTTCTGCGTCAGCTCGCGGTAGCTGGTCGTCGAGCCCAAAGTCACCGCCCCCAGCTCCAGCGTCGCCTGCGCCGACACGCCGCCGGTGCGGAACTGCGCGCTCGGGTCCTCGCCCGCCAGCGTCGTGTACAGGTCGGCCGGCTGTCCCGAGAAATTGCTCGTCGGCACAAAGGCGTCGCTGTCGTCCCAGGTCTTGTCGCCGATCACCCGGATGGTGAGGGACGGCGTCGGCGTCAGCAACAGCTGCCCACGCACGCTGGCCACATCACGGGCATTGACGTCGCGCCCGATGTTCGGCGCCTTGGTGAAGCCGTCGCGCTTGCGATAGACCGCGCTGATGCTCGCCGCCGCAAAATCCTGCACCAGCGGCGCATTCACCGCACCGCGCAGCAATATCTCGTTGAATCGGCCATAACCGGCATCAAACGTACCGCTGAACCGCTCGGTCGACGGCGCCCGGCTGTTGACCAGGATCGCCCCGCCCGGCGTGTTCCGCCCGAACAACGTCCCCTGCGGCCCCCGCAGGATCTCGACGCTGTTGACGTCGACGAAGTCGAACAGCGCGCCGAAGGTCCGCGCATAATAGACGCCATCGACATAGACGCCGATGCCGGGGTCGGCGGTGAACACCGCCTGGTCCTCGCCGACACCGCGCAGGAAGATGCGCGCCGCATTGCCGATGCCGGTCACCGGGTCGATTGCCAGGTTCGGCACCTGCGTCGCCAGATCGAGGACGTTATTGACCTGCCGCTTGTCGAGCATGTCGGCGGTCAGCGCCGTCACCGAGATCGGCGTATCCTGCAGCGATCCCGCCCGCCGCTCGGCCGAGACGATGATCTCCTCCAGCCCGCCCGTCGGCGCGTCAGCCGTCTGCACCTGGTTCTGCGCCCACGAAGGCACCGCCATCAGTGACGCCACCGACAACCCCAAAACCACCCTGAGCCCCGTGCTTTGCATCTTTCCGCCTTTCGTCTACGAGAACGGTTAGCATTCAATACACATGACAACGGTTGTCAACGCAACTATTTATCCTAACCTAAGAAGCTAGGCTTTCAAGCGCAAAAGGGAATTCATATGTCAGGCGAACGCAACCATTCATCTGTCGCCCCGCTCGCCCATGGTGGTCTTTACGAGGTCTGGATCGGGGTCCGGGACCTCGAAGCCGCCACCGCCTACTGGCAGGCCTTCGGCTATGCCGTTGAAGCAGAAGCCGCTCTCCCCGCCGCGCTGGCCGGCAGCCTCTATGGCCATGCCGCCTCGGGCCGCAGCCGCCGCCTGCGCGGCTCCGCCGACCACGGCCTCGTCCGCCTGATCGCCTGGGACGCTTTCGCCAACGAGGGACTCGGCCAGTCCGGCCTCAATGCCGCCGGCACGCGCTGGGTCGGCCATTTCGCCCGCTCGCTGCTCACCGTTGCCAACCACGCCGCCGCCGCCCGGGCGCTGGATGACCGCATCCAGCTCGGCGACATCCATTTCATCGACATGGGCCGCGCCTATGCCCATCTGTTCGGCGGCCGCACCCCCGAGCCGTTCTGCGATCCGCTGATCGCGCTGCGCGAATTCCAGCTGTTCGCCCCCGAGACCCGCCAGGTCTTTCTCGAACGCTTCGGCTATGACAGCCCGCTGCTCGGAACCTTCGCCGACGACAGCCTCCTGAAGACGACGCAGATCGTCCAGGGCTGCATGGTCGTCCAGTCGGACGATCCCGCCATCTTCGATTTCTACGAACAGGTCCTCGGCCTGTGGAAGAGCCTGGAGCTGACCATCCCCTATGAGCAGGCCCAGGCCTCACGCGCGATCTTCGCGCTGACCCCGGGCGAAGCGCATTACAATGTCGACCTCGACGAACCGCGCTCGAAGCCCGGCCTCGCCGAGCGACGCTCCGGCCGCCTCAAATGCTTCCGCTTCGGCACCGCCCATCAGATGCCGACCGTCCACCACCTCGCCTCGCCCGGCGCGCTCGGCCTCAGCAACTACAGCTGGCGCGTCACCGACATCGACGCCGCCCACGCCCGCGCCTCCGCCGCCGGCGCCACCGCTCTCACCGCCATCGATACCGACGAATTCGGCGCCCGCGCCTTCTCCTGCCGCGCCCCGGACGGCTATTTCACCACCTTCATCGCCGCCTAGGCCGGCGCGCTCCCAGGCAGGATCACCTCGACCCGCCGGTTGCGTTGACGCCCCGGCTCGTCATCGCTGCCGTCGGCCTTGGCGTTCGGCACCACCGGCCGCGTCTCGCCGAGCCCGATCGTGCGCAGCCGGCCGGCCGGCACCCCCTTGTCGACCAGATAGGCCTTCACTGCCTCGGCCCGCGCCAGCGACAACCGCTTGTTATAGCCATCGTCGCCGCGTGAGTCGGTGTGACCCTCGATGGTGATCACCCCCTCGCCACCCGCCGCGATCAGTTCCGCCAGCTTGTCGAGCACCGGCCCGGCGTCGCCCCGGATCGACGACTTGTCGAAGTCGAATGTCACGTCGCCGGGCAGCGACACCATCGTGCCGCGCTCGGTCTCGACCGCGCCCAATTCTGATTTCAGCGCCTCCACCGTGGTCAGCGTGCTCGCCCCCTGCGCCCCGGTGCCCAGCGTCGATCCCGTCGCCCGCGCCACCCTCAACACACTCATCGGCACCGGCTTCAGGTTGGATATCGCCGACACCTCCGGCGCCGATCCTCCCGCCCCGTCGAGCGGCAGGCTGATCTGGAAGCGCGGATTGCGGCTGTAGATCGAGTCGCTGCTGCCGCTCTCGTTCAGCGTCAGCATCGCCGTCCCCCGGTCCGCAACGGCCCCCTCGAACACCAGCGTAATCGCGGCGCTCCGCGTGCCAGGCACGGCCAAAGTGGTATTCGCCGCCGGCGGCACCAGCGGCAGCTTCTCCCCGCCGTCGGTGACGATGAACCCATTGTCCCGCCCCTGGTTGAGCCTGATCTCATTGTCGCTACCATTCATCACCAGAAGATCGACCGCCGTCCGCT
>NZ_JBIMKZ010000036.1:0-14835 GCF_051860865.1 Polymorphobacter sp.
GGCTCGATCGTGAAGCCCCGGCAACCCGGATCGACGTGAATATCGCCAGTGCGCGGTTGAGCTACTGGCGCGACGGCAAGATCGTCGATACGCGCAAGGTCGTCGTCGGTGAACCCGATACCGATACGCCGCAACTCGGCTCGCCCATCTTCCGCCTCGTCGCCAATCCGACCTGGACGGTCCCCCGCTCGATCGAGCGCAAGGAACTCGCCGGCAAGAGCGCGGGCTATCTGCGTCGCAACAACATGGAATGGAAAAACGGCAAGATCGTTCAGCAGCCCGGCCCCAGCAACTCGCTCGGCCTCGTCAAATTCGACATGCACAATGACCATTCAATTTATCTGCACGATACCCCTGCCAAAGCGATGTTCTCCGAGGTTCAGCGCCAACGGAGTCATGGCTGCGTGCGCGTGGAAGATGCGCTGGGATTTGCAGAGATCCTGGCACGCGACGCCGGGGTACTCGACGAATGGACCAAGGCGCAGGCGACGGGAAAAGAAACTTTCGTGCCGCTCAACAGGGAGATACCGGTCCGGCTCTATTATCAGACGATCCTCTTCGATGCGGATGGGGAGCCGGTGATCCGCACCGATCCCTATGGCTGGAATGCGCCTGTCGCGACGGCACTCGGCTTCAACACTGGCGCCAATCTTCGCGTTCAGCACAAGGCAGGCGATCTCGGGCCGTAGCCCGTGCTGCGCGTTCGAAATGACGCAGGGATGCCTATTCTTTCCTGCGAAACGCCCATACGAGCCCGGCCAGGCTGCTGATAACCGCCGCCAATCCGGTAAAAAATGCACCATCGATGGTAATCATACGCGACTCCCTTCACCGCATATGTTCCTCATTTGTTCGATGTAGGACAGCAAAATTCCATCGTGCCGCCGGTACACTGCGTACGAGTGGACGGTCGTTCAAAAGATCAGTCTGGCGCTTCGTCGGCCAAGGCTGTCCCCACAGGCTGGTCTGATTCCGGCACAAGCTCCAGCCAATTGGTGAACGGCAGGCCATAGAGCATGTCGAAAAATTCCAGCTGCAGCCGCACCGGTCTGCCGTGGTTACTGTTCCACAACAGCACGATGCCGCTCTGATCGGCAGGGTCGAAGAGAATGAGCGACCGGTAGCCGTCCACGGAGCCGCGATGGCCGACGAGACGGTGACCGGCATAGGTGAAGCTGCGCCACCCCAGCCCATAAGCCGCATTGGACAAGGCGCGTTCCACCGGCCCACCCCGAGCCATTCGCGATGTGGATACAAGAGGTCGATGCATCGCCAGAAGCGCCTCGGGCGACAGGATGGCCGGGGCGTCGCCCATTTGCGCGCCCATCCAGCGCACCAGGTCGCGGATGGACGCGTTGACCCCACTCGCCGCGGGCACGCGGTAATAATTGTCGTTAACGGTCGTGGGGGTCCTGTTCCTGCGATGCGGCTGTGCCCAGCTCGAAGCACCCATCAATCCCGCCCGACCGATGCTCGCGCTGTTCATGCCCAGCGGCACGAACAGGTGGCGGTAGGCGGCTGTCGCATAGTCTTCGCCCGACACCGCCTCGACGATCTCGGCCGCCGTATCGAAGGCGATGTTCTGATAGGCGTAGCAGGTCGCTGGCGGACACGCCGGCGGCAATGACCCCAGCGTCGCGCGCAACAGCTTCGGGTCCTCACCCGCCTCCAGCCGATCATCGCCGGCATGATGGGCGAGGCCGACGCGGTGCGAGAGAATATCGGCTACAGTGACGGCCTGCAGCCCGGCCCCAGACAATCTGAGCGTTGTCCCCATTGCGCTCACCGGCCTGTCGAGCGACAGCTTCCCCTCCTCGGCGAGGCTGACGACCAGCGCCGCGGCCACCGCTTTCGAAAGAGACGCCCATCGAAACACCGTGTCCGGCGTCACGGCGGCGCCCGAATTGGCCAAGGTCTCGCCGTAGCCTTTAACAAAGCGAACCTGCCCACGCTCGATCGTGCCGACGGCGAGCCCAACCATGTCGGGATCCTTCATCAACGCATCGATACGGACGGACAGCTGGCGATAGTCAACACGCGATGGTTCGGGCCGCCTGGCCGGTACCGATTGCGCACGTTCCGACACGTCCCACGGCAACGGGGCGGGCGCCGGCCTGAAAATGACAGCAGCCCCTGCAATGACCACAACCAGTGCCACCCCCGAAATGGCAACAAGCTTTTTCTGTCTGTTCATCAAAGACTTGCACTCTCGAATTCAGCTTCTGGCGCCAGGGCTCTTCATTGGCGAAACAGTCAGTAGCCCATCGGGCTATCTTGGCAGCCGTTTTCCCGCAACGCCTTCATGCGCTTCAGAGCGCCAGGCCGGCGCATTTCACGGCCGACCTTCACGTCGTCCTTGTCCGGGGGGTCAACGCCGCTCGAAAACCGGGCCCATTGACTCGCCCTTCGGTTTGCCCACCTCGCCGTCAAGTTGTTTTGAAACGACCGACCATGTGCTACAAAGATCAACATCATGTCGTGCACAAAGGTGCCGACTTTCCGTCCGCACCGGACTATCTGCCATTGGCGATGCAGCCTGCACCGACATTTTTCGAAAGCATTTTTCCCATGAAAACGATAGTATTTCGTGCGTTCGCCAGCAGCGCCCTGTTGATATCGGTCGCGGCCTCGGCCCAGACTCAACAACCGCAGAACGACATACTCGGCCAGTTGCTGGGTGCCGTGTTCGGCACCAATGAGCAAGCAAGCGAGCAGACGCTGGAGTCCGACTGGGACCAAGGTCGCCGGCCCTTCGAGCAGCGGCGTGCTCAACTCGAAACGCGTATCGACGCGGCCGTCCGCGACGGGGCGCTCAGTCGTGGCGAGGCCGATCAGGCGCGCCGTGAGTACAACGATATTGTCCGGCTCGAAGCGCAATATGCGGCAGACGGGAGTGTCTCGCAGCAGCAACGGGGTGACTTGCGGACGCGCTATCGGGCGTTGTCGCAGCGGGTCAGCGGCCAGAACCCGGCCCAGACCGGCAACCAGGGGTACAATGAAGGCCGCTGGCAGCCGCTTTCGACGCGCACCGCCGATTTCGAGCGTCGGGTAACCGCAGGTCTGCGCAACCGCACCCTGACCCAGGCCGAAGCCACCAGATTGCGCACCGACTGGAGAAACTTGCAGCAGGTCGAAACCGGCTATCAGCGCGGCGGCAT
Source organism: Polymorphobacter sp. (assembly GCF_051860865.1). Taxonomy (GTDB): domain Bacteria; phylum Pseudomonadota; class Alphaproteobacteria; order Sphingomonadales; family Sphingomonadaceae; genus Sandarakinorhabdus. The sequence goes on from NZ_JBIMKZ010000036.1 coordinate 3,159, forward strand.
CGACGCCCGCGAACAGAATGATCTCTGGGCCCGCTACAATCAGATCGACACGCGCCTCGGCGGGAGCGCCGGCGGCGGGTTCGGCGATGACCGCAACAGTGCACGCTGGACCCAGATGGGCACACGACTGGCCACAGCCGAGCGGAATGGCAGCATCAGCCGCAACGACGCCACCCAGGTGCGGGCGCAACTGAGTGATCTGGCAAGGCTCGATGTTGCCTATGCGAACGGCGGCTACAGCGCCGATGAGCGCTCATATCTGACCCGGCGTTATGGGGAAATCGACGCAATTATAGGGACCAATCGCCGCTAGGGACCTGGCGATTCCCATGTGCTGCGGGGTGAACCGCCTGCAGCACATGGCCGCCCGGCGCCACGCCGGGTTTCAGGGCGCCTTGCTTGTGCCGTGGACCGAAAACACCCCATCGGGAAGGCGAATAACTTCGCAGGATCATCGACGCGGCAAGCATGCACGCCATGATGGCTGACAAGTCCGTCGATGCCCCTTAAGACTTTCGGACGGCGATAGTGGCCTGATCACGATCGCCATGGCGCGCCTGTTCGTTCCGCAGATCGCCGAAGCGCCAACAGGAGTTTGCGTGCCCCCCCAGTTCGAACTCAATCAACACAGCATCCACGGCCGGAGGCACGGCGCCGCATGCTGATCCTGCTGCTGGTCTCGCTGATCGGCAGCTGCCTGCTGCCGCAGGTGGCCCGTTTCGTCGGGCGCGGCGCCGGCTTCATCGTTGCCCTGCTGCCGTTCGGGCTGCTTGCCGGCTTCGTCGCGCTGGCCCCGGTCGTCGAGCGCGGCTGGGTCCGCGGCGAGGGCGGACCATGGGTGCCCACACTCGGCATCGACTTCACATTGCGTCTCGACGGCTTTTCCTTCCTGTTCTGCTTGCTGATCACCGGCATCGGCGGGCTGGTGACGATCTATTCGGGCGGCTACCTCACCAACAAGTCGCGCCGCGACCGCACCCGCTTCCTCACCCTGATCCTGCTGTTCATGACCGCGATGCTAGGCACCGTGCTGGCCGAGAACCTGCTGCTGCTGATCATGTTCTGGGAAGCGACCAGCATCCTGTCCTTCCTGCTGATCGGCTTCGATCATCGCAGCGCCCGCGCCCGCCGCGCCGCGCTGATGGCGCTCCAGGTCACCGCCGGCGGCGGTCTGGCGCTGGTCGCGGCGGTGCTGATGATCGCCTCGGTGATCGGCAGCTATTCGATGGCCGAGGCCGTCAGCCGCGCGCCCGAGATCGTCGCCAGCCCGCTCGGCCTGCCGATCCTGATCGCCATAATGCTCGCCGCCTTCACGAAATCGGCGCAGTTTCCGTTCCATTTCTGGCTGCCCAACGCCATGCAGGCACCCACCCCGGCCTCCGCCTTCCTGCATTCCGCGACCATGGTGAAGCTCGGCATCTATCTGCTGGCCCGGTTCGAGCCGGTGATCGCCGCCAGCAGCTGGGGCCGCAACGTGCTCGTCGGCACCGCCTGCATCACCATGATCGTCGCGGCCGTGCAGGCGCTGCGCGCCGAGAGCTTCAAGGCGGCGCTGGCCTATTCGACCATCGCTTCGCTCGGCATCCTGGTGCTGCTGATCGGCCTCGACGGGCCGCGCGCCTCGGTGGCGATGATCGGCTTCCTGCTCGCCCATGCCCTGTACAAGGCGGCGCTGTTCTTCTGTGCCGGCGCCGTCCTCCACGCCACCGGCAAGGGCGCCTTCCGCTCGCTCGGCGGCCTGTGGCGGACGATGCCGTTCACTGCCGCGGCCTGCGTGCTGGCCAGCCTGTCGATGGCCGGCATCCCGCCTTTCCTCGGCTTCATCTCCAAGGAGTTCCTGTTCGAGGCGCAGCTGGCGAGCAGCTGGGAGCTGGTACCGCTGACCATCGCCGTGCTGGTCAACGCGGTGATGGTCGGCGTCGCCGGCGTGGTGACGCTGCGGCCCTTCTTCCTCAGGCCGGCCCACCCCGTCGAGATGCTGCACGGCGAATCGATATCGCTGGTGGCGCCGCCGCTGCTGCTGGCCGTGCTCGGCCTGGTCATCAGCCTCGATCCGGAGTGGATCACAAGTGTCGCGCTGCGTCCGGCCGTTGCCGCCGTCTATGGCCGCGTCGTCGAAGTCGACCTTTCCGTATGGCATGGATTGACACCGATCCTGGCGCTCAGCGCCGTCGTGGTGACGATCGGCGTGCTGATCACCCGCTTCTGGCGTCGCATCCACATGACGTTGCGCAGCCGCGCCCGGATCGATCGCTATTCGCTGGAAAGCCTCTGGGAACGCGGCCTGATCACGCTGTTCCGGCTGGCGACGCGGATTACGGCAGCCATCGAGAACGGCGACCAGCGCCGCTATATCGCCGCCACGCTCACCGGCTTCATCGCCCTGGCCCTTTGGTCCGCCCTCGCCGCCGGCGCGCCGCTACGCTGGCCACTGCTCGATGAGCAAATCCGCGTCGGCGAGCTCATGATCGGCGTCACCGCCGTCGCCGGCGCCGTGGTCGCGGCGCGCAGCCGCAACGCGCTGGCGGCGATGGTCGGCGTCGGGCTGACCGGCTTTGCCGTCGCCATCACTTTCCTGATGAACGGCGCGCCCGATCTCGCCCTCACCCAGTTCGCCGTCGAGGCGCTGCTGGTGGTGCTGCTCACCGCGCTGCTGATGGTGCTGCCGCTGCTGCGCCCGGATACCAGGAGCCGGCGCGAACATGCCACGGACGCGATGATCGCGCTGGCCTTCGGCGGTCTGATGCTCGTCGCGCTGATCGACATGGGCGCCGGTCACCGCGCCTCGGCGGTGTCGGAATGGTTCGGCCGGATGAGCCTCGCCGCCGGCAAGGGCTATAATGTCGTCAACGTCATTCTGGTCGATTTCCGCGCCTTCGACACGCTAGGGGAGATCGCCGTCATCGCCGTCGCGGCGGTCCTCGCCGGGTCGCTGCTCGGCCGTCGTCGCGGCATTCAACCGGCCGACACCCCGCCAGACACCGTCCACTTCAGCTTCGCCACCGCCAGCGGCGTGCTGTTTGCGCTGTTGATGCTAGCCTCGCTGATCATCCTGTGGCGCGGCCACAACCAGCCGGGCGGCGGCTTTGTCGGCGGGCTGGCGGCGGCACTGGCCTTTGCCGTGCTGTCGCTGGCGCTAGGCGTCACCCGGGCCGAAACGATGCTTCGCCTCCAGCCGCTGACGCTGGTCGGGGCCGGGCTGGCGCTGGCCGTGATCGCCGGCCTGCCGGCGATGCTGCGCGCACCCGGCACGCCCTTCCTCAGCCACCTGTGGTGGGAGCCCGGCGGCCTGCTCCCCAAGCTGTCCACCACCCAGCTGTTCGACATCGGCGTCTATCTGGTCGTGCTCGGCGCCGTATTGTCGTTCCTGTTCGGGCTACAGCGCGAGGCGCGGCGATGACGGTCTTCTACGCGGCCTGCGCCGCCATCATCATGGCCTGCGCCCTCCATATGGTGCTGTCCCGCAATGTGCTGCGCATCCTGCTCGGGCTGGCGCTGCTGTCGACCGGGCTCAACCTCGGGCTGTTCATCGCCGGCGGCTTCGGCAGCCGCCAGCCGCCGGTCATCGCCGCCGACGCCCGCGCGCTGGGCGTCTCCGCCGATCCGCTGATCCAGGCGCTGATCCTGACGGCCATCGTCATCGGCTTCGCGCTGACCATCGTGCTGGCGGCGATCGTCCTGCGACTCTGGCGGTCGACGGGGTCGCTCGACAGCCGCGACATCGACATGCTGGACGGCACGCCCCGGCAGGTGCCCCCCGAGCTGCCGCCCCAACGCCGCCATGACTGACGCTATCCTGCTGATGTCGCCGGTCGTCGGCCTGATGCTGGCGGCCGCCATCGCCATCCTGCTGCGCCCGAATCCGCGCGCCAGCGAGGGTTTCACCCTCCTCGCCCTGCTCGCGGCGCTGGCCGGCTCGCTGGCGCTGCTCGGGCGCGCCGTCGACGGCACCACGCTGGCCACGACCGTGTTCGGGGGCTGGCCGCACGGCATCGGCGTGGGTTTTGCCGCCCGGCTGCCCGGCGCCGCGTTGGTCACCGTCACTCTGCTGATCGCCGTCGCCATCGCCGTCTATGGCCATGCCACCATCGGCGCGCGCCGCCGCCGGGCCGGCCATGACGCGCTGATGCTGGCAATGGTCGCCGCCGTCTGCGGTGCCTTCCTGACCAGCGACCTGTTCAATCTCTACGTCTTCTTCGAGCTGGCGCTGCTCGCCGCGCTGGGCCTGGTCAGCCTCGACCGGCGGGAAAGCCAGGCCGGCGCAGCGATGCGCTATGCCAGCATCGGCATCCTGGGCGCCACGGCGATCCTCGCCGGCATCGGGCTGCTCTACGGCCTCACCGGCACGCTGCACCTCCCCGCCCTCGCCGCCGCCCTGTCCGGCAGCCCGCCGAGCCTCGCCAGCGCCGTCGCCGCCGCGCTTATGCTCGGCGGCTTCGCGCTGAAGTCCGGCCTCGTCCCCTTCCATGTCTGGCTGCCCTCGGCCTATGCCCCGGCGCCGATCTCGGTCTCGGGCGCCTTTGCCGGGCTGCTGACCAAGATGGGCTTTTATGCGCTGCTGCTGATCCTGGCCGGCGTGTTCGCGACAGCCTCGGGCGGCATCGGCGCCGCCCAGCTGAAGCCGCTGCTCGGCTGGATCGCGGTGGCGACGATGCTGCTTTGCGCGCTGGGAGCGCTGGCCCAGCACGACATGCGCCGCCTGCTCGGCTACCATGTCGTCGCCCAGGTCGGCTACATGATGGCCGGTCTCGCCACCGGCACCGCGCAGGGCGTCGAGGCCGCCGTCTTCTATGTCATCCATTCGATGATCGTGCAGGCCAATCTGTTCCTCGGCGCCGGCACCATCCACCGCGCTACCGGCTCATGGACGCTCGAAAGAACGGGCGGCATGGCCCGCGCCAATCCGATATTCGGCTTCATCTTCGCCGTTCCGATGCTGTCGCTGGCCGGCATCCCGCCGCTGTCCGGCTTCTGGGGCAAGCTGCTGGTGTTCCGCGCGGCGATCGACACCGGCGCCATGGCGCTGCTCGCCGCCGCGCTCGTCGCCGCCCTACTGACGCTGATCTCCGTCGGCGCCTTCTGGTCGGCCACCTGCTGGAAAGTGACAACCGGCCGCCAGCCCCGCCCGGTGCCGCCAACGATGCTGCTCGGCATGGCGATCCTGTCGGCGGCAACACTGGCGATTAGCCTCGTCCCGGCGCCCGTCCAGACGATCGCCAAGCTCTCCGCCGGCGCGCTGGCCCGCATGGGAACCGTCGGATGAGCGGCTTGCGCAAGGCCCGCGCGCTGATGTTGCTGCTGGCCAGCTTCGTCTGGGATCTGTTCGCCTCGACCTGGAGGGTAGCGCGAATCGTGCTGTCCCCCGGCGTTCGCACCCATCCGGCGATCATCGTCATGCCGGTCAACGTCACCCGGCCCTGGGCGGTGGCAATGCTCGCCTATTTCACCTCGCTGACCCCGGGCTCGACCTGTCTGCACGTCTCCGACGACCGCAAGCGCCTCTACCTGCACCTGCTCGACGCCCGCGACCCTGACGCCGAGATCGCCCGCTTTCGCCGCCTCTATGAACGCCGCATCCTGGAGCTCGAACGATGATCGACATGTCGCTTCTCGCCGATATCCTGTCGGTGATCCTGTGCATCGCGCTGGCCTGCGCCGGCTGGCGGCTGGTGCGTGGCCCCAGCCTCGCCGACCGCTTCATCGCCTTCGACATGCTGACCGCCCTCGGCATCGCCTTCTCCGGTCTCACCGCGGTCGCCACCGCGCGCGGCGTCTTCCTCGACATCGCGCTGGCCCTCGCACTGCTCAACTTTGCCGCCACCGCCGCCTTCGCCCTGTTCCTCGAGCACAAGGCACGCGGCCAGTGATGATCCCCGCAGCCCTCCTCCTCATCACCGGCGTGCTGCTGATGCTGGTCGCCGCCGTCGGCCTGCTGCGCCTGCGCGACCCGCTCCAGCGCATGCACAGCGCCACCAAGGCCGGCACCCTCGGCGCCACGCTCGTCGTCATCGGCGTCATGCTCTCGACCGAAACCACCAGCGCCTTCACCGGCGTCCTCGCCATCCTGTTCCTGCTGTTCACCCTGCCGATCGGCGCCCAGCTTCTCGGCCGCGCTACCTACCTCTCGGGTGCCCCGCTGGACGGAATCGGCCCCGATCCGATCGGCGAACTGCCGCCTCGCCCAGCACCCGCCACAACAAAAGCCGACCCTTAACGGGTCAGTGACGAGGTGGCCTTTGCTATTAGCGTAGCCGCCGAGACAGCCTAGCCAAGTAAATTCCTTACGCAGTTCCCATCCGCTTTACTGAACCGGCTGCGCCCCCGGTTTCACCTTCGCCAATCGGTCACCGAACGCACTCCCGACAAATAGCTGGTCGCCTGCCGGCATCGCGACCGAGGCTCCTGGCAGCATTGTACCGTCGTGCCGGAACAGGACGACGACTGTCCCATCCCGTCCGATCGAAGCCACCGAAAAGGGAAATCCGCAAGGCAGCGCGGCGGCTGGCCGGCAGGGGTCGATGCCGCTGACCGGAACCCCGACATGCCCGGCCACTACAAAGTCGCCGGGGAACTTGTTCGGGAGATCCTGGGGAGCTCGTGGCGAGATATTGTCCGGCTGCAGCGAAACCGGCACCCGAAGCCGCGCGCCGGTCTTCAAATCGAGTAGCGTCACAGCCTGGTCGAATGTGCCGCCGATTGCCAGCGTGTGGTCGTCGCTGCTGATGGCAATGCCGTTGGCGAAGGAAAGCGCTGTGCCCGGCAGGCGCGACCAGCCTTCGCCTGCGCGCCAGCGCACCGCATGGCCGGTGGGGCGTGCCGCCACGAAATCGGCCGTCAATGCCGCCGCCGCAGCTTCGTCGGACGGCGGCGTGAACATGTGCGTGGCGTAGAGCGTGCTGTTGTTGGACAGTGCGACATCGTTCAGCAGCAGCCCGGCCGGCACATCGATACAGCCAGACCAGGCGACGGCGGGTGTCGCGCCGCGAACCTCGATCCGGAACAGCTCGATGCGCTGCGGCGGGCCGGCGTTGATCAATGCCAGCACCCGCTCCCCGTTCATTCTGCCCACGCCGTGGCCGCGTGGGTGCACGGCGTCGGGAGGTCGGGCGCAAGCGGCTTCGCCAATCGTCGCTCGTCCCAAGCTTGGAATCCCGACCGCGCGCCGCGCATGCGGCGACGAAGTGTCGACGAGCACCAGTGGCTGTGTCGGCCGCTGCTGACTGACGACCATCCAGGAGGTGCCGGGAATGCGCGAAATGTCTTCAGGCCTATCGAAGCCGCAGAGCGTGCCCCGGCACGGCGGCAAGTTCGGCGAGGCCGCGCCTGCCGCCAACAGCAGGCCCGCGACGGCGCCAATCAGCCGCATCACCGAACCGGCGGCCGTGCCTGCGCGTCGAGGCCGCCGTCGAGAAAGCGGATCAGGTCCCGGACGGTTTCGGCAGGCTGTTCGATCATCGGCATATGGCCCGACTTGGCATAGCGCAGCAGCACCACGGGCGCGCTGGAGAGAATGTCGACGGAGGACTGTGCCAGGTCGGCCGGCATGACGATGCCGCCATCCCCCCATTGCAGCAGCGTCGGCGCCCGGATCTTCGCATACAGGTCAGGCAGGCCCCCGGCAGCATACATGGCCTTGTTGTTGCGGATATAGATGTCCTGGGCCGGATAGGCGCCAGGATGATTGTTGATGTCGGTAAACTGACGCACGAGCTCGGGAGTCACCGTGGCGGGATCGGCAAATATGTCCTCGAGGATCGCCTTGTACAGGCTCGCGGGCCGGTACTCTGCGTTGCCCAGGTGCAGCCTCGCCTGTTCGATCAGCTCCGGAGAAATGATGCGCTTGGGCGGGACGCCTAGCGGAAAGGTGCTGAGCGCCAGCCGGGTGACGAGATCTGGACGCTGCGCAGCGACATGGGCCGCCACGGTCGCACCGTTCGAGGTGCCGACGATCGCGGCGCGCGCGATGCCCATCTTCTCCATGAAGCCGGCAACCAGTTCGGCCGCGCGCGGGGAACTATAGTCATTCGTGGGATCGGGCAGGGACAACCCGTACGGCGGCCAGTCGAGGCGGATAACGCGGAAGCGCGACCGCAATGCCGGCATCCAGCCCTCGAACATATGGAGATTGCCCATGTGACCCGGCAGCAGGATGACGACAGGCCCCTTGCCTTCATCGCGATAGTGCATCGACACGCCGTCGATTTCGATGAACCGTGATGGCGGCCCGGCATATCTTGCCCGCAGCGCCGTGACCTGCCGGGCATCGCGTTCTGCTGTCACCTGTCCGGCATCAGTGCCTGAGGCCAGCGTCACGAGTTCGGCATTAAACCGCTCCGGATCCTCCATCGACGGAAAATGCCCGGCCGCGCGATAAAACGACATCTCGCCCTGCGGCAGCACCTCGGACAGCGCCTTGGCAGAGGCGACCGGCCATTCGCTGTCGCGGGCACCCACGCTGATCAGCACGGGCAGATCGAGTCTCGCTACCATGTCGCCGTTGGCCATCGGCAGGCTGGTCATCGCGCGGCGAACATAAGAAGGGTTCATCAGCCCGGTGGCAACGGCGATCTCCAGCGACTGACCAGCGAGCGGCTCGGCCGTGAAACTCTCCGGCATCGCGGTGTAGCCCCTGATGTTCTCCAGCAGATCGAGCGCCCCCCGCTGCCGCGACCCTTGCATGACCCTGTCATGCTCGGCGGACGGCGCGCCGCGCGGCACCGTGATCAGGCCGCCCAGCGTTCCGGACAGATTGAGAGCCCGAACCTTGGCGAGGCCATGATGGCGCAGGTAATCGACCGCAACAAAGCCACCGAACGACCAGGCGACGATGGTCACATCCTTTATCTCCTTGGCATCGAGGACCGCCTTCACGTCGTCCGCCCATACCTTGCGGTCGGCCCGATAGTCCTCGACCTTCCAAGGCTTTCCGGAGCCGCCATGGCCGCGCATGTCGAACGCCACCAGCCGGAACTTGTCCGCGAGCCCTGAACGCAGTTGTGGCAGCCATGACAGATGACTCTGGGACATGCCGTGGATGAACAGGATCGTCGGACCATCGGTCTTGCCCGCCTCGGCGACCAGCAGGGGCACGCCGCCGGCGCCATCGACCATCGTGTATCGCAGCGCGGCGGTATCCGCAGCATGCGCCCGCACGGCGATCGAAAGCAGGGCCAGGAGGAGCGCCGCAGCGGCCCGTCGCACGTTGAAGAGCTGTACGATCACGTCTTCAATCCTCCAGATCGTAAAAATAAAAGGCGATGCTGCTTGCCGCGATGGCCAGCGCCGGAACGATTGCCACGCATGCATAGATCGCGGTGCTGGCGCCGGGCGGCAGTGGCCCGGTGCCGCCGACATAATTCCCCATGCCGAGGATGATTCCGGCCAGCGCCACCCCGAGCGCCGAGGCGCCACGCTCGACGGTCGTGTAGACTCCGGTCATTGCGCCTTCATGGCGAATGCCTGTCAGCATCACCTCATGGGCCATCACATCCGGAAGCATGGCCTGGCTGGTAAGCAATATGCCGCCTCCGAACACCCCGAGCAGGACCGAGCGCAGACCGAGCGTGAGCCTTGCCTCTTCGGGTCCGGCAAGCAGCCAGCTCAGCGCCACCGCGCTATAGCCCGCAGCGGCGATCAGAAAGCAGCGCCGCTTGCCCCGCCGGCGGGAGATGAACAGCCAGACTGTCTGCGACAGCATCATGCCCGCTGTGGTCAGCCCGATGAAAAAGCCGAGCCATGACAGGTCCTCATCGAGAATGCGGGTAATAAAGAACGCCATGGCAGCGGCGCCGACGCCGGTGCCCGCGACGATCAGGACCTTGGCGAGCAGCAGCAGCAGGAACGGTCGGTTCTTTGTCAGCGTCGCCAGCGCCGACAGGCCGGGACGCCGACCGGCATGCACCACTGCAAAGCGCCCAGTTTCATACGTCAACAGAAAGGCGGCAAGACAGCAGACAAGGATGACGCCACTCATGAACCAGGCCATACTGGCAAAGGCGGCGATATCACCACCGAACCGGCTGACCAGCCAGGGAGCCGCCGCGCCCCCGATCAGCCCGCCGATGGCGGTGCCATAAATCCGGAACGAGAACAAAAAGCTACGCTCATGCGGATCGTCGGTCATCTCCACCGGCATCGCCATATAGGGAACGTTGAAGACCGTGTGCGCCACACCGAAGAACAGCAGGGCGGCCACGACCATCGGCCAGCGGTCGGCCGCGCCGACCATCGTCGGCAGGACGAAAAGCAGCACGGGCATCAGCGCGCAAAGCAGGCCGCCGGCCAGCAGATAGGGCCGGCGGCGTCCCCAACGCGAGCGCGTGTTGTCGCTCAGCATCCCCATGGCCGGATCGATCAGCGCGTCGAAGATCCGTGTCGCCGCGATCAGGCCCCCGGCGACGGCGGCCGAAAAACCGAGAAAGTCGACGACATACTTCAGGATCAGCGTGTTCGTCAGGTTGAGCAGCGTCATCATGCCGACCGAGCCCAGCCCCCAGCCGACACATGCCCTCATCGTCAGAGGCGACGCCGACACGCGGCGTTCGCCACCCGTCTCGATTGCTTCGGCCCGGCGCCAGCGCATCAGACGATCTTCAAGCCTGTATCCATCGAAGACAGCGGCTGGCAGCCGTCTGCCTTCACGACCATCATGTCCTCGACATGGGTGGTCCCCCAGCCGATCTCGTTATGCGGCATATCCAGGGTGAAGACCGTATTTTCGAAAAAGCGCAGCTCGCTGTAGGGAATGTTGCCCGGCATGTCGGGCACCCCGACCTCGACCGGATGGTCTGTATGCTCCAGACCGACGTCATGCGGGCCCGCATAGGCGATGTCGAAGCCCTCATCCTTCATCAGGTCGCTGAACAGGGCGCAGATATCGATGTAGAGCATGCCCGGTCGGATATGATCATAGATGATCCGGCTCACCTTGGTGTCGGCCTCGATCCGCCGTGCCAGCTCGTCGGTCGGCGGACCAAGAACCACCGTCCGTCCGACGTCGCCATGATAGCCCTCCCATGTGCCCACCGAATCGAGTTTCATCCAGTCGCCCCGCTCAGCAATGCCGGAGTTCACGCCGTTCACATTGGCGATCAACCAGCGTGCCTGACCGCCCAGTTCCGCCCATTTGCAGGCATGATTACGCTCAATCTCGAGCAGCGTCTGCCCCGGCTCGATCAGGGCTATGGCATGCAGCAACGCTGCTTCGTTGCGCTCGGCAGCGCCCCGCAACAGCTCGATCTCGGCCGGGGTCTTGACCTGGCGAATCTCCTTGAACACGTTCGAGGCATCGATTGTCTTCATGTCGTCCAGCCCCATTCCGCCCAGCCATTGGCCGATCCTCGGATCATCGAACCCAACCCGCCGCCGCGCCGCGCCGCCTTCGGTGATCGCGTCCTTCAATCCGTGCAACGCAGAGGCTGCGGCCTTCCCGGCGAACCTGTCGAACAGCTGCTGCTGGATGATGTCGCCGCGCCTGGGCAGGGCCTCGGCGCGTGTCGGCCAGATACCGATCTTCTCAATCGCCGCCGGATCGCCGTCGGGTCGCAGCATGCGCGCGCCGCTCGCATCGAGCTTGAAACCGGAGATTGGCTTGACGTTCTCGATCCACGTCGGCCGGTAATCGAGGTGATAGAGCATCGTGCCGTTGACGATCAGCGCCGGTTCCGCACGCTCGTCG
>NZ_JBIMKZ010000036.1:14845-26926 GCF_051860865.1 Polymorphobacter sp.
GGGGAAAAAAAGCGAAGGTGGAGTAATGGCGGCCCATCCACTGCATGATGCCGCTGTGGCTGGACAGATAATGGATGTTGTGCGGCAAGGATGCGACCAGACCACCGAGATCATATTTGTCCATGATCTCGCGCGCGCGGTCGACATTGATGAGCCGCGGTGCCTGAAAGGCATGCTCGATCATGGAGGGCACAGGCTCTCCGGCAGCGGCTGCGTTGCCCAAGTTCATTCTCCTGTTTCGGCGTGCATGGCAGCAATCCACCGGATGACTTGAAAATCAGTGACTAGTTTACCAGATTACTGGCATAGAATATTGGATGACACATCTCCGCCAGGCGACAAGCGTGCCGCGCGTGACGCTTTCAACCGGAAGCGGGATGGTGCTAGGCGATGCGGGCGGCGAGGGCGCAATGCTGCCGGTCGACAGCGACGACAGTCGAACCGGTTGCTATGCCGCACCCGGACCCGCCCATTGGAGGAATCCGTCGGATGAGACGAGAGGATGACGACCGCAAGCAAAACGGCATCTCGCAGTATCTGCTCATTGCCGAGACCATAAAGGGCTGGATCACCTCCGGCCGCTACAAGGCCGGCGACTCGATCGCCACGGTTGGCGAAATGGCGCAGCAGTTCGGCGTCGCGCGGGGCACGATCCAGGAGGCGCTGCGCGAACTGTCCGGCCAGGGCGTCATCGTCACGTCGCGGGGCAAGCGGTCGACAGTTCGTCAGGCGCCGCAGCTCCGACCGGTATTCGCCAAGATGGATCTCGGCGACCTGCTGTTCGTCGATCAGGTCGGTGCCGACCAGAGCGAATACAAATCGATCCGCGAACTGACTCCCGATGACGAACTCCGCAAGACATTCGGCTTCAGCACCAGCGAAAACCTGATCGAATTGCGCCATCTCGCCTTTCTCAACGGCCGCCCCAATGCCTATGTGATCAGCTATATCCCCGCTCGCAGCGGAACCGTGCCGGAAGACGCCAGCACGGAGGATTATCAGGCCCAGTTCCGACGCATCATCAACGGCGCCCGCCACATGGAGCGCCGGGCCTCCGCCCTGACCGCCGATCCCGAGATCTCGAGCATGCTGGAGATCCCGGTCGGCACGGCAGTGTTGCGCTATCGCTGCATCATCTGGCGCAACCGGCGCCAGCTCGACCTTTATTACGAGGCGTTCCTGCGCAGTGATGACTGCGAATACCGGCTCGATGCTTGATCCGACGCGGCGCATCGTCAGAACCTCGCCCGCGCCGTCACCCCGAGGGTACGCCGCTCGCCGTAGATGGCGCCCAGCAGATTGGAACTTGGCGGCGTCTGGTAGATGAAGTTGGCCGCCGACACATATTTCTTGTCGAACAAGTTGCGCACCCAGAAGTCGAGCGCGAACTGCCGATATTTCAGACCCGCGCGGGCACTGAACAATTCGCGGCCATCGACGATCACATTGTTGGCCGTGTCCGAATATTGCTTGGACTGGTAGCTGCCGTCGGCGCGCAGAAAATAGCCGAGGTCTGCGTTGATCCGGCCTTCATATTGCATGCCCAGTCCCAGCTGCAGCTTCGGCGCCCGTGGCAGGGCAAGCCCCTCGAGATCGCCGCTGAGGCCCTGTACCACCCAGCTCTGGTCGAAGGCGCCCTTGCTGAATTGGGAGTCGATATAGGCAAGACTGGCGTCGATGCTCACCGCGTCGCTGACCAGAAAGCGGCCTTCCGCCTCGAAGCCGAGCACCCGTGAATTGCCGATATTGAGCGTGATGCCCTGGCGGAGATCGCCGGGATTGCTTGGATCAGGCGCGGTCAGCTGCTGGTTGGTCCAGCGCGTATAAAAGGCCGCGAGATTGAGCGTCATCCGCCGGTCGAAGAACTGGTTCTTCGAGCCGATTTCATAGGTCCAGTTGAACTCCGGGTCGAACGCGCCATACTGCACTTTGTCGAGCGCGCCCGAGTTGAAGCCTCCGGCCTTGGCACCACGCGCCACCGTGGCATAGACGAGCGACGTGTCTGCAAGATCATGCTCGAGCGTGACGCGCGGCGTGAAGAAGTTGAAGGTCCGCCCGCCGGGCACGACCGGAATGCCGGTAACCACGCTGATGGTTTCGATTTTTTCCGATGTATATCGTCCCTCGACCGAGAGCCGGCTGCGCCCATCGTTGAACGCGACCGACGCTTCGGCAAAGCCCGCCACGACATCGGTGGTGGTTTCCTCGTCGCGCACCACGAGATTGCGGAAGCGGGCTGGATCGAACGGGAATGCACCCGTCGGCCCGGTGCTGACATTTGTGATGTTGATGGGCGCGAGATTTTGCGCCGAGAGCGCCGGAACGTTGACGCTGACGAAGAAATTGCGGTCGGTGCCCTTGAGCGCGAAGCCGCCGATAGCGACAGTCCACGCGCCGCCGTTGTCATAGGCCAGCCGTGCTTCATGCGAGCTATAGTCGAGCGACCCGAGCGGCGATGCCTGGAAATTGCACGTCACCGCGCCATTATTGTAGAGCGCCGGCGTGATGACGCCGCCGCACACCGCAGGGTCGGGCTCGGACTGAAATGCCGTGAGCGAATTGGCCTTGATCTTGCCGAAGATATAGCTGGCCTGAAGCCCGTCCGAAATCTCCAGGTTCAGCTCCGCCCTGAAGGTGTCCATGTCGGCTTGCCGGCCGAAGCCACGCGGCTCGACCACCACCGCGTCATTTGGCTTGGGAAACGAGCCTCGAAACAGTCGCGGCCGCCCGGTGGCGCCAAGAGGTCCGAAGTTGCCGAGCTCGTTCAACAGGTTGCGATAATCAGTAGGCAACGCCTCCTGGCTGATGCGCGAACCGAAATAGGACAGCGAGACCATGAGCCGGTCGACCGGCCGCAACAATGCGCTCGCCGAAAAGGCCTGATTGTCGAAGCCACCGGCCCGCCCGTTGGTGCCCGGATCGAAGCCGGCATTGGCGAAGGGGTGGGTATTCTCCCAGCTGCCGTCGAATTCGGTCTTGAAGTAAGAGCCGAACAGCGCGACGCGGTCGGGGACGACGACCAGATTGACGTTACCGCCGATATCGAACCGGTCGTAGCTGCCATAGGTGGCAAACACTTCGCCGGATGTGGCATCAAGGCTGGCCTTTTTCGGAATGAAGTTGATCGCACCGGCAAAGGCATTGCGGCCGAAGCGCGAACTCTGCGGTCCCTTGGCAATCTCGATCCGCTCGAGATTCTGCGTGTTCGGATCGAAAAGAAAGGCACGCGGCAGATATATGCCGTCATAGAATAATGCCGTTGTCTGCTCGCGATTGAATGCCGCCACCTGGGTCAGGCCGCGAATGACCGGCGCCCCGCTGCCACCATCGAGGGTTTCGAACGAGAAGCCGGCGGTGAACCGCGCCACGTCCTCAAGCCCCTGGATACTCCGGCGTTCTATTTCGGCGGCGCTGATGGCGGTGATCGCCAGCGGCACATCCTGGATATCCTCGGTGCGGTTGCGCGTCGTCACCACGACGATCTCGCTATCGGAACGGGTCTCGTTCCCGATCGTCTGTGCCTGTGCAGCTGGCGCCGCGAGCACGGCCGCGGACATCAAGAGCGTTGAAAGATATGTTGCCGACATCGTCACTTTCCCCCTGTCATTGCCCCAGAAATTTACGCCGTTCATTAGATGACTAGATAACTAGCATAGTTCCAACGCGCGTATGTCTTCGGTCTTCGTGCCAAATCTCCGCATTGCGGATAATTGGGCGGCTAGCCATCGCCCTGCTGCTCGGATCAAGACCAATGCCCAGCCAGTGACCACGTAGTGCCGACGATCTTTGTCGGCCATCTGTCGCACTCAGCCCAAGCTCACCCATGCTCCGCTCGTGAATGCGCAGCCAGGACCCTGCCCCGCTCGAGGCACATTGCTTTACTGATGCCCGGCTGCCCGGCGAGCTCTAGGCCGGCCGAGGCTTTCCCTTCCTTGCAGCCCCGTTGACAGGACCCTTGCCGGCCCCCATGGGGCCCTTCCAAGCCGGCTTGCCGGGTCCGCTTGGCGCATGCGATCGGGCATGGCGCTCCGGCGGGCGGCGCTCCTCATCGCGCGGCGGACCGTCCGCCCTTGAAATATCGACGGCATCGTCTTCCGTCATCGTCCTGCGCACGGCGTCGAGAAACTGCCCGGCAACCGACGGGGAGACTTCGAACAAGGTCTCGTTAGAACCGATGCGGATCGCGCCGATGTCGCTCCGGCTGATATGCCCCCGCCGGCACAGCAGCGGCAGAATCCAGCGCGGATCGGCATTCTGGCGACGCCCAACACCGAGCCGGAACCAGGCACTTCCTTCAAACCCGGCGCGCGGACCGCGCTGAACCGGTGCTGCCGATGACAGCAGCTCTTCCGGGACCGGCAGGCGCTCCCGATGCGTCCGAACCAGCGCCGCGGCGATGTCCTCGGCGCTGCGCAGGGCGAGCAGCTGACTGGCGATCTCGCGGTCCGCCGCGTCGGTTTCAACCGGGGCGAGCAGCATCTCCAGCAACCGCGTCCGGTCGGCGGCGCGAATATCGTCGGCAGACGGTGGCGCGATCCATTCGGCTTCGATCCTCGCACCTTTCAACATGCCTTCCACACGGCGGCGACGCGGATAGGGAACCAGCAAAATCGCCGTCCCCTTGCGACCGGCGCGGCCGGTCCGGCCCGAGCGGTGCTGGAGCACCTCCGCATCGCGCGGGATCTCGACATGGACGACAAGACTGAGGCTGGGCAGGTCAATGCCGCGCGCGGCAACGTCGGTCGCCACGCATACGCGCGCACGGCGATCACGCAGGGCCTGAAGCGCCTGGTTGCGCTCGTTCTGGCTATGCTCGCCGGACAGGGCGACAGCGCCGAAACCGCGCTCGATCAGGCTCGCATGAAGATGACGGACATTGTCGCGCGTTGCGCAAAACAGCATCGCCGTCTCCGCCTCATGGAAGCGCAGCAGGTTGATCACGGCGTTCTCGATATCGGCAGGCGCGATCGCCATCGCCTGATAACGGATATCGCCATGGCCGCGACCACCCGCCTCGATCGTCGAGATCTGCAGCGCATTGCGTTGATAGCGCCTGGCCAGCGCCGCCATCGGCTTGGGCATGGTCGCCGAGAACAACATGGTACGACGACCTTCCGGCGTCGCGTCCAGCAGCTCTTCGAGATCTTCGCGAAAGCCCATGTCGAGCATCTCGTCGGCCTCGTCGAGGACGGCGACGGCGAGCGCCTTCAAATTGAGTGCGCCGCGCTCCAGATGGTCGCGCAGGCGGCCCGGCGTCCCCACCACGACATGTGCGCCCTGAGAAAGCGCCCGGCGTTCCTTGGAGGCGTCCATGCCGCCGACACAGCTCACCACACGCACGCCGGTTCCCGCGAACAGCCAGCCCAATTCGCCACTGACCTGAAGCGCCAGTTCACGCGTCGGCGCAATGATCAGCGCGACCGGCGCCGTGACGCGGCGGGCAACAGAAGCGTCGTCGAGCAGCGCGCTCGCCATCGCCAGCCCGAACGCCACCGTCTTGCCCGACCCGGTCTGGGCCGAAACAACAAGATCACGACCCTCGGCCTCGGGCTGGAGCACCGCCGCCTGCACGGCGGTCGGCTCGGCATAACCACGGGTCGCCAGCGTGGCGGCAAGCACGGAAAACGGGGAATTGAAGGACATGATGTGATGCTCGAAAAAGGGGGCGGCGATGCATTTCCTGAGGTGCAAAGCACGCGGGATGATTGGCCGATAGGACTTTCGCAGCTGCAGCACAATGCGAGAGGGCCGCTGCGTTACACAAGAAGTATGGCGGTGCTGTCAGTCAGACTAAACCTCCGAGGTCGCTGGAATCCCCAAACTGCCCGGCGTCTAAGCAACAGATCCATCACCGCAGAGCCGAACCCGTACACATCGATCCGGTCGAACGCTGGCGCAGATGCCGCTCACCGTCGCCCGATGCCGGATCAGATGGCAACATGCAATGTGTCCGTGTCCTGCCATGCGGGTATCGAATTATGGAAAAGCTACACCATTGAGCTTGCGGATGCACAATTCTCCAGCGCAGTCAGGACAACCGTGACTGCAACAACAGCTCCAGCGCGCGCCCCGAGATCACCGACAATGTGACCCGCCCCAAGTCAACTTCGACATCTGAGCTCAGCATCTGCAATATGGTACGGAGGCCATCAATCTCAGCCTGCTGGACGCGCTCTGCCCAATCACGCAGCTGCGGCGAGCGCGCCGCGAGCAGGACCAGGTGGAGGTGCGCCACAGTGGATTCCGCCTGAGCGGAATAATAGGGCAACAAGGCGGCGAGAACTTCGACAAAGTCCCTGACGCTCGACATGTTGGCTAAGGCGGCTGTGTCAGCGTTGTCACGCACGTCAGACTGAATGCGTTCATAGATCCCGATCAATATATCGGTCCCCGTCTTGAACCAGTAAGTGGTGGCAGAAAGCGAGACGCCAGCCTCGGCAGCGATGGCGCGGTGCGAGGGATATACGCCTTGCGCCAGCAGTGACCGGGCGGCGCGGACGATCCGGTCACGCGGATCTCCCTCCGAAGCCGCGATCGTCATCGCCACGGCCGCCTGCGGTTCAACCGTATGGGTGGCGAGAGCACGGAACCCCTCAACCAGATCGCGATGCGCAGCGCCCTGTGCCGTGAGCCAGAGCACCCGCTCGCGCAGACCGACAGGTCCCAATGGCGAACGCGGAATGGGGACGAACTGGAGGAGTTCACCAAGCGTAGTGACAAGAACGAGCTTGGCGTCTGCGCCAGCAATGTCGGCGATGCGCCCGATGGCATCGAAGATTTGCGCCACGATTGGACGAAAGTCCTTATCCTTGAGCGCCTCGGCGCAGAGTTCCAGTAGACAGACAGCATCCTCGGCACCGTCGGCAAGCAGCCGTTCCACAAGAATGGCGGGACCGTCGGTTCGCGCCGCCCCGATAACCCTGTTTTCCGTCTGTTGCAGTGCGTCGGCGATACTTTTAATTCGCGACAGGAGCGTTGCGCCAACCAGTTCGCCGGCTGCCAGCATCAGCTTACGCTGGCTAGGAAAATGGTGTGAGGCAAGCGACTTGCCAATGACCGCGGCGCGCGCAACCGCGCCAAAGGTCACTGCGCGCGGTCCTTGCGTTCGCCAAAGTCGGGCGGCGCTTAACGCCAGGCGCTCATCAGTGGCGACAATGGCCGAGTCTACAGCCTCCCGTATCCCCACCTTAGCCAATACCTCCTGGACGACCACTTCAATGCAATAATGCCTTGTTTAAGGTGGCTTGGGAAGGTCATCAAAATGTAACTGGACGATCGTACCAAAGACCTCGGAAGGTACGCAAGCACCTTCGTGGAGGGCAAAAGTATGACGAATCACATTGCAAAGCGCTGCGACTGCTGGACACGATCGGTACTGCTGGCATCGGCTGTGCTGCTCGCTGTGCCCGCCCCTGCACAAACTGTTTCCGGCCCAAGCGCTGAAGAGATCATTGTTACCGCCAGCAAGAGGAATCAAAATGCGCTCGAGCTTCCCGCCAGCGTCACCCTCTTCGACGGCGAGGCGCTGGCAGTGCGGCGGGTGGAGCGCGTCGAGGAAATTGCCCAGATCACGCCCAACCTCGAAGTCGCAGAGTTCTCCGATGGCCAGTACCGGCTGATTTACCGCGGCATCGGCGCCACCGGCACCTCCGATAACCAGAATTTCAGCACCGCCATCGACCAGGTGGTGGTTCCCTATGGCCGCGCATATCGGCTGCTCGACCTGGCACAGGTGGAGGTGTTGCGCGGCCCGCAAGGCACCCTCTATGGCCGCAACACCAATGCCGGGGTCATCAACATCGTCCCCAATGACGGCCGTAATGGCGCGCCGGCGACGCTCGTCGCTTATGCCGGCACCGGCGGCATCTTCGCCACCCGCGGCGCGTTCGGCGGCACAGTCGGCGACTCCGGGGTCTTTTTCCGCGCTGCCGGCCGCTACGAGACGAGGGACGGCTTTGTCACCAATGCGCCTTCGGGCAGGGACGATGCGCACAGCGGCACGAACGGCACCGGCCGCTTCACCCTTGGCTGGGAATCGGGGCCGTGGCTGGCGCGGCTATCCTTCACCTATGACGAATATTCCGGCAATTCGGACGATCTCACGCCGGTGGTCTCGCCGCGAACCAGCATTGCGCCCGATATCGGTACCAGCGACGGCCGGATGGTGCTGCCGATCCTGACCGTCCGGCGCAGCGGGCCGGTTGATATCACCTCGATCACCGCCTTTGCTTCGACACGGCGCAACCTGCTCACCTCGGCGGTGGTCAGCCCGGTGCTGATCGGCCAGTTCGACAGCTATGAAAGTTTTTCGCAGGAACTGCGCCTGAATGGTGCCGGCGGCGGACTCGGCTGGCTGATCGGCGCCTATTATTTGAGCGAGACCAATGATTTCCGCAGCACCCTCACGTTGGTGCCGCTCAACCGCCAGCTGGTCGACCAGAACCAGCGGCGCAAGACCGATGCCGGAGCGCTGTTTGGCGAACTGTCCTATGACCTCGCGAGCCGCTGGCGGGTGACCGCTGGAGCGCGGCTGGCGATTGAACGACAGAATGTTGACTATACTGCCGCTGCGGGCGCCGCGGCGCAGAATGCCCGCAACACTTATCGGACCTTCCAGCCCAAGCTGGCGCTGGCCTATCTGCTGGATGGTGACGGCCAGATCTATGGATCGGTTAACCGCGGCTTCCGCGCCGGCTCGGTATTCATCGGCAATGCCGGCCGCCGTGATGTCGCCTATGATCCGGAGAACAGCTGGCAATATGAACTCGGCTACAAGCAGCGCTTCGCCGATGGCGCCGCCAGCTTTGAGGCTGCGGCCTTCTGCATAGACTGGTCGAACCTGCAGGTGCAGCGCAGCATCATCACGAGCACCACGCCCTTCACCATCGCCACTATCGTCGACAATGCCACCAGCGCCCGTAGTTGGGGCGCTGAGGCCGCGCTGAACTGGCGCACCGCCTCCGGTCTGGCGCTGGCGCTGCGCGGCGGCTTCACCGATGCACGCTACCGCCAATATGACCCGGCGCCCGGCACCTCGTTTGCCGACAACCGGATCGAACTGGTTCCGGAATATTCTACCACGGCCAGCGCCTCCTACACATTTGCCGAAGTTGCGGAGATCGGCTTCGACCTGACCCACAATGGCCCGATGTTCTTCGACGCAGCCAACAGCTCGCGTCAGAGCGGCTACACGGTGTTGGATGCGCGGGTGGCATGGACCCTCGGCCCGGTGCGGCTGGCGGTGGTCGGCCGCAATCTGTTCGACGAGGCCTATGCCTCACGCGGACTGGTCAACGCCGGAGCCACCTTCGCGCATTTCGCGCCGCCGCGTACGGTGACAGTAGAAGCCGGCTTGACCTTCTAAATGCAGCGATTTCAGGAGGAGTAATGGAGACCAGCCGGCGAAGCCTGCTCGAACTGATGACGGTGGGAACCGTATCGGTAATCGCCGGCGCGGCATTCCGCCCGGCAGTGGCCGTCGGCGCACCGGCGGGTGCGGCTTTTCCCCAAGGCGTTGCCTCGGCCGATCCCGAGCCGGAGTCGGTCATGCTCTGGACCCGGGTCGGCGGCGGGGGACGTGCCGATATGCCGCTGGTCGTGCAACTCTCCGAAAGTGCCGATTTCGCGCGGGTGCTGGTCGAGCAGCCGGTACTGGCGCGCGCGGCGCTGGATCACAGCGTGCGCGTCATAGTCGCCGGGCTTCAGCCAGCGCGCCATTTTTTCTTCCGCTTCCTCACCGTTGACGGGGCGGCCTCGGCGACCGGCCGCACACGCACCGCACCCGATCCCGGCACTGCCATGGCGTTCCGCTTTGCCAGCGTATCCTGCCAGAACTTCCAGTCTGGCCGCTACCATGCCTATCGCACGCTGCTCGAGCGTGACCGCAGCGGCGAGGCGCCGCTGGATTTCGTGCTGTTCCTCGGGGACTTCATCTATGAGCTGGTGTTCCGCACCGGCGTACGGCCGCTGTCGCTGCCCGGCCGCAGTTGGGACACGTCGGACGGAGTATCCGGGCGGCCGCTGAGCTATCAATATGCTGAGACACTGGACGATTACCGGTTCCTCTATCGTACCTATATATCGGACCCATGGCTGCAGGCCGCCCGCGCGCGCTGGCCATTCCTGTGCATCTGGGATGATCATGAATTTTCGAACGACTGCTGGCAGTCGATGGCGACTTACACCGATGCCGGCGAACCTTCGCAACGTCGGCGGGTGGCGGCGAGCCAGGCGTGGTTCGAATATGTCCCCGCCCGGCTGACGGGGCCGCTGGCGCATGACTTCGTGCCAACAGAAGTTGTCGACGCACCGTTTGGCCGCAGCGCGTCGCAAACCGCCGATGCGGAGCCCAACAACCGCGCTGCGATCGATGCGATTGCTCTGCCACGAAAGTTGCGCTGGGGGCAGTTGGCGGACATATTTCTCACCGACAGCCGCTCCTATCGCTCGGAACCGCCGCTTGCACCGGCAGAAGCGAAGAAGCTCTCCTTGCACGCCCGGGCACTGCTGCCGGCTGCGGTGATCGCCGACGCCGACCGCGGTGTGGGCGGGCCTGCGGTCATCGCGCATGGCGGCCAGTCGTTGGCCAATGACCGTCATGACCGGGAAACGGGATCAATGCTCGGCCAGCGGCAGGCGCAATGGCTGGAGGCGGCGCTGGCCGAATCGCCAGCAGCCTGGAAGCTCTGCGCCAGCTCCGTTCCGCTGATGCCGCTAACGCTGGACTTCCGTTACGATCACCATGCGCGCACCACTGTAGACGATGAGGTGGTTCTGACCATCGACAGCTGGGCGGGCTATCCGTCGTCACGCCATGCGCTGCTCCGCCACCTTTCAGCGCGCCGGATCGACGGCACGGTGTTCTTTTCTGGTGATCATCACATGCATTTCGCCGGCGCTCTGCACTCGGACGGGCGGCGAGTGGCGACCGAATTTTGCGTGGCGGGGATCAGTTCGACGGCGTTGGGGGATGTGCTGGCTGACTTCGTCGGCGGGGAAATGAAGGGGAGCGAGGCAGCGGCGTTGATTGGCGGTCCCTCAGAGGAACCGGGCACACGTTGGATCAACCTCTCCTTCCTCTACGGTCGCGAGGCGTCGCGCCGCCTTATGGTGGACCATCACGCTGGGAGGCCGCTCTCCCTTGCCGGCGCGCAACGGCGGCTCGACCACATCAGTTATCTCGATGTGCGCAGCTATGGCACTCTGACCGTGTCGGTTACACCGGAGCAGATCAGTGGGCGCTATGATGCATTCGACGCGACGCAGATCGCGGCCGCATATGATGTGGTACCTCAGCCGCGTTACCAGGTATCGATGGCGGCAAGACGCGACAGCTCGGGGATGGAGCCGGTCTTCGAAGGGCAAAGGCCGTTCCCGTTCGATATTAACAATGCGCACAGCGGCGCGGATGAATAGCGAAGCCGTTTACGGCTCATGAGGTGCGGCCAAGCCCTTGGCCGTCTTGGGGCAAGTTGCTTTGACAACGCCGTCGCAATCGAAGCGCATGAGCAAGTCTTATCGGGGGGAGTACGGCCATACTCACTTCCGCCTCCATTCCTTCCGTGTCATCCCCACAAAGGCGTTGCCGAGCCCAGACACATTCCGGTCCAATACGTCACGAAGGTTCCGTGTCTTTTCAATCAGGCTGATGCCGGCCTCGGTGAAGGCAAGGCGCTTATTGTTCGGGTTGCCCCATACATGCTCGGACAGCAACGGATTGGTCAGCGCCTGGCTGAAGGCATCCATCGCCACCATGGACGAGATCAGCTCCGGCAGCGGGCCATTTCTTTCCACCCGCTCAGCGAACAGGCCGACATAATATTCGACGTTATCCACATCGCCATAAATGGCCTGCAGTCGCCCGGCCAGCGCGGCCAGGCGCGCGGCTTCGGCTGGATCGTCGCTGCTGCCCACCATCGCGGCAAAATTACGTGCTGGTTCCATGCCCATGACCAGGCGGTAATCATTGTAGCTGGCCACATTATTGATACGGGCCTGCTTGATGGCGCCCTCTTCTGCGAACATCATGAAGGTGGCAGCATTCTCGAGGCCGAGCTGTGCGGTGCGGTTCGCCGAGACGTT
>NZ_JBIMKZ010000036.1:26936-31800 GCF_051860865.1 Polymorphobacter sp.
GATGAAGCTTTGACCGAGGCCGCTGCCGATCAGCAGACTGTTGTTCAACAGGGTGCCGTGGCCGGGATAGGCCTTATCCCCCCAGGTGATGTTTTCCATTACCAGCCCGTGCCAGCGATACAGCAGGCTGAATTCCACCGTCATCCAGTTGGGCCGGTTCCAGTTGCCGCCCCAGGCCGCCTTGGGGTCAGCCTGCAACTTGAATTCCGTCGTATTGATATGGTTGATATAATCCTCGACCACGATCTTGATGAACATCACGATCATGATGTTGCGCGCCGTTTCAAACAGTCGCTCATCGTTCCATGCCGGATGATTAACGGCCAGCATGGCCGCCACGCGGTTGTGCTCACGCAGAAACAGCGTGTTCATCATCGCGGTTTGTGGCACGGCGTTCACCCGATCCCCGCCCACGGCAAAGATGGTGCGCCGTCCTTCGGGGCTTAGCTTCTTTAGTCCCAGCGGCAAGTCCAGCACGGCAAATTCCGGCTTTACAGCGCCGCTATCGGCAAACAGGAAGGGCGAATACTCCTCGCCATTTATGATCTGGCTGTTTAACCGGCCGCCGCTGTGGCTGCGCAGCACATTCGTCTGCGCTTCGGTACGGCCATAGAGCGGGGAAAGATCGATTTCGTGGTTCGATGTGGTGCGACGACGGTCTTCCAATGCATCGTCATTGTGAAGCATGGTACGTATGAAGCCGTCGGTAAGATATTGCGCAAAAGCCGGGAACAGCCCGGTGGATTTGCTGCACAACCGCTGATTGGTGCCGGGTTGTCGCTGGAACAGGGCGGCCACGTCGGCCAGCGGTGGTCGGCTGGTGCCTCGGGCTTCCACCGCCGGGCCTGACTTGGCTGGCAGCAGGCGGGCATTGTAGGTGCGGTCGGTCAGACCAGACCAGCTGATGTAATCATGCCGGGTCGACCATGGGTGCGGCCGGGTGCGACACACATTCACCGCGCGGTCGATCACCAACCGGTTCACATCGTCATCGAGATCCAACGCTTCCAGCGCCTTGATGACGATTGAAAGTAACGACATGGCCCACCATCCCCTGATCGCTGATCAAGGATAACACGCGCCGGAAAAAGCGGCCACTATCCTTTGCTGGCGGTGCTGTCAGTCTAACGGCAACTTGTCTCCGCCAGACACGGGGCTGCCCAAACTCGTCTGGCTCTTGCTCATGACTGCCATCGAGCCTTCCAGGCGTGCAGGGCCGGTGCATGAGTTCACGGCCTGGGTTCGCCTGTTGCCTCGAGATAGCTGGTAATTTGCAGCACAGCCTCCAGATCGTCCATCGGCGAAACGGCCATCTTGGTCCCGGGATAATAAGCCTGCGGGTTCGAGATAAAGGCAACCAGGGCATCCCGGTCCCATTTGACCGAGGTTTTTTCATCCCGCATCGCCGCTGAAAAGGCATATCCCGCAAGTTGCCCCGATTGCCGACCTGCCACCCCGTTCAGATTGGGACCAATCTCGCCGGTCGTGAAACTGCCGGCCACATGACAACTCGCGCAATTCTGCCCGAACAACGTTTTGGCCCGTTCCGGATCATATTTGAAGTTGAACAGGATCTGGGTGAACTTCTCCTGATAGACCCCGCGGCTGGCGAAATCCTCGATCATGCCGCCTTTCGCCGTGTTGCCGAAGGGCTTTGCAACCCGCGTCGCTTCGGCCGCCGTCGGCGTGCCCGGCCGCACACGCAGCAGCCGCCCGCGCGCCGCGTCGGTCACAGCATAGATATATCCATCCGGCCCCACCGCCACCGACCGTATCCGCTCATCAAGTTCGCTGAGCAAGGCCTCTTCCTGCACGACCTTGCCGTTCCGCACACGCAGACGACGCACCACATGGCCCATCAGTTCAGCCGTAAACAGGTCTCCGCGCCATTCCGGGAAGCGGTTTCCATCATAATAGACCAGATCGGACGGCGCGCGCGAGGGCGACCAGACCGCCACAGGATCGACATAGTCCGGCGACTCCTGGATATCCGACATCGACCGCCCGGTGTAATCGAACCCCCATGTCACGCGCGGCCAGCCATAATTGCCGCCGGGCTTGAGCAAATTCAGCTCGTCGCCCCCCTTGGGTCCGATATCGATCGACCAGATCGCCCCGTCAGCCGCACGCGTAAGGCCGGCTGCGTTGCGAAACCCCGTGGCCCAAAGCTCCGGCAGAGCGCCGTCAATCTTGCTGAACGGCCCATCGGCCACCGGACTGCCGTCGCGGTTCAGGTGAATGACCTTTCCGGAATGATTGTCGGTTCGCTGGACCATCCCGCGGCTGCCTTGCCCGCCCGAGCCGACGCCAACCAGCATGGTCTTGTCCGGCAAAAACAGGATCCGCAGGATATTGGGTCCGCCCGGGGGCGCCGGCGTGGATGTGCTGAAGATTACCTGAGGCTCAACCAGCTGGTTCCCCTCCAGCCGTGCCCGCATGATCGATCCTGTCCGCGCGCTGTCCGTGCCGGTCATGAAGGTCAGGAAAAGCAGGCGGCTGGTCTTGAAGTCAGGGTCCGGCTTCACGTCGAGAAGACCATCGAATATGCTGGTGTTCAGCACCTTCGGCACGCCGGCCACCGGCTCGGGCAGCAGCGCCCCGTCCCGGATCACCCGCAGCTTGCCCGGGCGTTCGGTTACGAGCATGTCGCCGTTCGGCAGCCAGGTCATGGCCCAGGGATGGTCCAATCCGTCCACCACCTGCTCAACCCAATAGCCGGACTGCGAGGCTGCGTTTTCAGTATTCGCCGGGTTGCAGCCCGTAGCAAACAGCGCGGCTGTCAAGATCAGCATGGCCCGGGGCAAAGCAGAAACGCCCGTCATCTCTTCCTTGCCATTTTCAATCATCAACAAACCTTCCACGCGGTCATGATAGAATGGGCTCCGAGCGTCTTCAGCCATGCGCCCACCCTCGCGCCCGGGCCTGCATCAATCCTGCTGAACGCGACGCAGCCCTTCGATATGCGTGCCGGCTCACTTAGAGGGCAAAGCATAAGCGATGATCTCGTCCGACGCGCCGGTCTGGAACCACATGTGCTTGCCGGACGCGATGACGACGAATTGCCGCCCGCCGGCCATGTAGCTCATCGGCGTGGTCTGGCTGCCGCCGGGCAGCTTGTCGCGCCACAGCTCCTTGCCGGTCTTCATGTCGATCGCTCGCAGATAGCCGTCCATGGTCGCGGCGATGAACATCACGCCGCCGGCCGTCGTCACCGGCCCGCCGAGATTGGGGGTGCCGAGCTTGAGGTCGAAGCCGAGCGGGAATGGGAATTCATGATTGATGGTGCCGAGCGGCACGTCCCAGAGCGTGGCGCCGGTGGCGAGGTCGATGGCGGTCAGCCCGCCCCAGGGCGGCTTGGTGCAGGGTGCGCCGAGCGGTGACAGCAGCCACTCGCGCTTGACGTCATAGGGCGTGCCGGCCATCGGCGAGATGTCCTCGGTGGCCGACAGCTGCACGGTCTCGCTGCCGCCGGGCTGGCGCTTGCGCAGCTTGATCACCGAGGCGACGCGGCTCGAGTTGATGAAATAGACCTGCCGGGCCGGATCGATGGCCCCTGCCCCCCAATTGGCGCCGCCCGAGGCGGCCGGATAGGTGATGGTCCCGCGCTCGGTGATCGGCGTGTACAAGCCCTCACTGCGGTACTGGGCAATCAGGTCCCGGCACTTGCCCCGGTCCCAGAAGGTGAAGCCCCAGGCGTCGTCGGGCGTCACCTTTTGCGGCACAATCGCCTTTGGCAGGCGCGGGCGCGGCTGGGTAGGCGACAGCCATTCGCCGGGCACGCCGCCCTGTGGCACCGGCACCTCGTCGATCGGGAACAGCGGCGCGCCGGTGCGGCGATCGAGGATGAAGACATAGCCCTGCTTGGTCGGCTGGACGAGCGCCGGGATGCGCTGCCCGTTCCGGACGATGTCGGTCAGAGTCGGCTGGGCCGGGGTATCATAGTCCCAGATGTCATGGTGGATCAGCTGGCGCGCCCAGACCAGCGCGCCTGTGGCGGCATCGAGCGCGACGATGCTGTTGGCGTGGCGGTTGTCGCCGGGGCGGAGACCGCCGTAATAATCGGGCGAGGCGCTGGAGGTGGGCAGGAAGACCAGCCCGCGTTCCTCGTCGGCGGCCATCACCGACCACATGTTGGCAGCGCCCGTGGTTTGCCGGCTGTCCCCGCCCCAGTCCTTATCCGAACCGCCCTCCTGAGGGATCGGGTCGAACGTCCAGGCCGGCGCGCCGGTGCGGACGTCATAGGCGCGGATGATGCCGCGCGGCGCTGAGGCACGGACATTGTCCAGCACCGAGGAGCCGACGACGATCCGGCCCGAAACGATCGCCGGCGGCGAGGCCAGCTTGACCTCGCCATTGTGATGGACCGGGCCGGGATCGACCTTGACGATGCCGCTTTCGCCGAAGCCGGCACAGGGCGTGCCGGTGCGGGCATCGAGCGCGATCAGCCGCAGGTCGATGCTGGCGAGGATGATCCGGTCCCGGCAGGGGGCGCCGTCCGGCAACGCGGGGTCGCGCCACTGGGAGACGCCACGGCAGGCATATTGATCAGGCAGCGCCAGTGTCGGATC
Source organism: Polymorphobacter sp. (assembly GCF_051860865.1). Lineage (GTDB taxonomy): Bacteria > Pseudomonadota > Alphaproteobacteria > Sphingomonadales > Sphingomonadaceae > Sandarakinorhabdus. The sequence goes on from NZ_JBIMKZ010000036.1 coordinate 31,505, forward strand.
GACGGTGGGATCATAGGTCCAGATTTCGCGGCCGGTCGCAGGATCGAGCGCAATGACGCGCGAAAAGGGTGTGCAGGTGACGAGGTGGCCGGCGGCGAGGATCGGGGTCGTCTCATTCGTGCTGTTGGTCTGCATCGCCGCCGAGCGGCGGCCGAGCTCGCCGGTGCTGTAGCGCCAGGCGACTTTCAGATGGGCGACATTGCCGGGGACTATTTGGGCGGCCGGCGTGTAGCGGGTGCCGGCGCTCGTGGCGCCCCATTGGGCCCAGTCGGTGTCGGCCGGGCCGCCGGCGGGGA
>NZ_JBIMKZ010000037.1:0-30226 GCF_051860865.1 Polymorphobacter sp.
CGTCGTTGCCGTGCCCGAACCGCCGTAATGGGGTCTGGGGCCTGCGGCCCCAGCCGCCGGAGGCATCCCTCCTTCCGCTGGAGGCATGCTTCTTCCTTGCCGTGGTCGGTCCACGCGGGCAGGTTGGGGGGATGGAGATGGTCAGTTTCGAAGGGGTAAGGGTCGATCGCGGCGGGCGGGCGATATTGGGGCCGTTGTCGCTGGGTGTGGCGGCGGGGGAGCTGGTGGCGGTGACGGGGGCGTCGGGGGCCGGGAAGACGACGTTGTTGCGGCTGGTGAATGGGCTGGTGGCGGCGGATGCGGGGTTGGTCCGGGTCGAGGGGCGCGATGTGGCCGGTGTGGCGGGACGGGGGGCAGGACCGGGGCTGCGGCGGGGGATTGGGTATGCGGCGCAGGGGGTGCGGTTGTTCCCGCACTGGAGCGTGGCGGAGAATATCGGCGCCGTGCCGCGGCTGCTGGGCTGGGGCGCGGCGCGGGTGAGGGAGCGGGTGGCGCAGTTGCTGGAGATGATGGCGTTGCCGGCGGACTTTGGCGGGCGGATGCCGGGCCAGTTGTCGGGCGGGCAGGCGAGCCGGGTGGGGCTGGCGCGGGCGCTGGCGGCGGGGCCGAGGCTGTTGTTGCTCGACGAGCCGTTTGCGGCGTTGGACCCGGAGACGCGGGCGGGACTGGCCGAGCGGATCGGGGTGGTGCACCGGGCCGAGGGGCTGACGGTGCTGATGGTGACGCATGATCTGGCCGATGCGCTGACGCGGGCCGGGCGGGTGGTGGTGATGGAGGCGGGTGCGGTGGTGGCGGACGGGGCCCCGGCGGCGCTGGTGCGGAGCCGGCATCCGGCGGTACGGGCCTTGGTGGACAGCCCGATGGCGCAGGCGCGGCGTCTGGTGGGGCTGGGATGAGTTCGGTCCCGGGGGTAATGGCGGGCGAATGGGGGCGGGCGCTGGCGATGGTGCCGGAGCGGGCGGCGGCGCATCTGGGGCTGTCGGCGGCGGCGGTGGCGCTGGCGGTGGTGGCCAGTGTGCCGCTGGTGCTGGCGATGGCGGCGCGGCCGCGGCTGCGCGGGCCGGTGCTGGCGGTGGCCGGGGTGATCCAGACGGTACCGGCGCTGGCGCTATTGGCGCTGTTCTATCCGTTTCTGCTGCTGGTGTCCGGGGTGAGCGAGCGGCTGCTGGGGTTCGGGGTGCCGGCGCTGGGGTTTCTGCCGTCGTTGCTGGCGCTGGCGCTTTATGCTCTGCTGCCGTTGTTGCGGGGTGGGGCGGACGGGCTGGCGAGCGTGCCGGCGGCGACGCTGGATGCGGCGGACGGGATCGGCATGACGCGCGGGCAGCGGCTGCGAATGGTGGAATTGCCGCTGGCGGCGCCGATCATCATGGGCGGGCTGCGGGTGGCGACGGTGTGGACGATCGGCGCGGCGACGCTGGCGACGACGATCGGCCAGAGGTCCCTGGGCGATCTGATCTTTGCCGGGTTGCAGCTGCAGGACTGGGCGCTAGTGGTGACCGGCTGCCTGGCGGCGGCGGGGCTGGCGATCTGGGTGGACCTTGCGCTGGGGCGGGTGGAGCGCGGCTGGGCGGCGCGGCGGCGCGGCGCGGTGTGGCTGGGGGTGGCCGGGCTGGCGGTGCTGGCGGCGCTGGTGCTGGCGCTGCCGGGGATGGCGCGGCCGGCGGCGGCGGCGGCGAGTGGTGATGCTGCCGGCGATGGCATTGTGGTGGTGGGGGCGAAGAATTTCGGCGAGCAATATGTGCTGGCCGAGCTGATCGCGGCGCGGCTGCGGGCGCAGGGGATGACGGTGGAGGTGCGCTCGGGGCTGGGGTCGGCGATTGCCTTTCGGGCGTTGGCGGCCGGCGATATCGACGTCTATGTCGATTATTCGGGGACCTTGTGGGAGGGGCCGCCGGCGCCGCGCGACGAGATGCTGGCGCGGCTGCGCGCCGAACTGCCGGAGAAGCATGGGGTGAGCGTGGCGGCGGCGCTGGGGTTCGAGAATGCCTATGCGTTGGCGATGAAGCGGGGGCGGGCGCGGGCGCTGGGTATACGGACGCTCGACGACCTGGCGCGGCGGGCGGGGAAATTGCGGCTGGCGACCGATATCGAGTTCCAATCCCGGCCCGAATGGGCGGCGTTGCAGCGGGTCTATGGGCTGAAATTTGCCGGCGTGCAGGCGTTTACGCCGACGCTGATGGTGCAGGCGCTGGGCGGGGGGTCGGCGGATGTGATTACCGCCTTTTCCAGCGACGGGCGGATTGCGGCGGACGACCTGGTGCTGCTGGAGGATAGCAAGGGGGCGCTGCCAGCCTATGATGCGCTGCTGCTGGTGGGGCCGAAGCGGCCGTGGCTGGCGGCGCGGCTGGCCGGGATGGAGGGGATGATCGACGTGGCGGCGATGCGCGAGGCGAACTGGATGGTCGACCGCGAGGCCGACAAGCGGACGCCGGTGGAGGCGGCCGCCTGGCTGACCACCCGGATCGAACCATGAAACGGGTGGCTTTGCTGCTGCTGCTGGCCGGCTGCACGGCCACGGCGCCGGAGACGTCCGGCTGGATCTATCGCACCAGTCTTGGCGAGGCGGGCGAAGCGGAGCGACCGATCGCGCTGTTTGGCCCGTCCGAAACGATTGCGGACGTGATCCTGGAATGCCGCCGCGACGGGCTGGCGCTGGTCGTCGTCGAAAGCGACATGGTCGAGGGCGCGCGCCCGATCCGGCTCGGCGCCGGCCGCGCCCGTTTCGCCGGCACTGAGCGGCTGGACCCCGAGGACGCGGTGCCGACTGCGACAACGCTGGTGCCGCGCACCGATCCGCTGCTCGCCGCCCTTGCCGCCGGCGCCGCACTGCGCGTCGATAGCGCCACGGGCCATTTCACCCTGCCCGGCGGCGCGGTGCCGGCCCGCGTCGCGCGTGAATGCGCGGCTATTCCAGATAAGCGGCCTTGAGGGCTTCGCGGCGGGCCGGGGTGAGGCCGGCTTCCTTCTCCAGATAGGCGTCGATGCTGCCGTAGCGGGTTTCAATTTCCTCCAGCGCATAGCTGAGGAAGGCCTTGCCGTCGGCGTCCACCAGCGGCTCGGGACGGGCGTTCTCGGGCTTCTGGTAGCCGGCGAACATGCGGGCGACCGGATCCGAGGCGACGAGGGCGGGATCGAGCTTGGGCATTTCGTTTTCGGGGCGGCGCGACGGCGTGGACAGATGATAGTCGGCGATGATGTCGGCGCGGGAGACACCAAGGGCGGAGAGGATCATGGCGGTGACGAAGCCGGTGCGGTCCTGGCCGGCCGAGCAGTTGTAGGCGAGCGGCTGGTCGGATTCGAGCAGCCGGTCGAAGGTGAGGGCAAGCTGCGGGGCGAGCAGCCTGGGGAAGCCGCGATAGACGGCGCCGCCGTTCTTGAGCTGGGAGGGATCGACGCCGGCCATCAGCGCCATCATCGAATAGCCGACGGCATTGTAACGGATGTTCTGGAGGCGGCTGGGGGCGAGGCGGCGTTCCTCGATGGAGCGCAGGTCGACGAGGTTGGCGAGGTTGAGGCGGGCGATGCTGGCCTGATCGGCTTCGTTGACCAGCGGCTGGCCGCCGGTGCGGTAGATGCGGCCCCAGCGGACATGCTTGCCGTCGGCGGCGCGGTAGCCGCCGATGTCGCGGAAGTTGGAGGCGCTGGCATAGGGCAGGACGCGCTCGGCGGTGCGCAGGGTTTCGCGTGTGCCGGCTTCGTGGAGGAGGAAGTAGCGGCGCTCGCCGGCGGGGACGGCGAGGTTGTGGCGGCCGTCGGCGTCGGCGCGCGAAATCAGGGTGGCGGCGGCGCGCGGGGCGTCCGGCTGGTCGGACACGAGCACGTCGACGGGGGTCTTCGCGGTCCAGCTGATTTCGAGCTGGCCGTCGGCGAGACGGGTGACCCGGGCATCGGAGAGTGCGAGTGCCGGGCTGGCAAGCAGCAGGGCCAGGGCGGTGGCGGTGGCGGTGCGGGGGATCATGATGGTCTCCTCAGAAGCGGATCTGGACGTCGGCACCGAAGGTGCGCGGCTCGTTGTAGATGCCGATGACGCCGGTGGCCTGGACGGCGAGAATGGAGCGTAGGAAGGTCTGCTGGCGGTCGAGCAGGTTGCGCGACCAGAGCGCGAACTCGGCCGAGCCGCCGCGGCCGACGTCGATGTCGCCGAGCGCCAGCCGGCCGTTGACGAGGAACGAGCGGTCGGAGAGCGTAGGGTCGCCGGACTGGGCGCGCGCGGCGCCGGAGGCATTGGCGTCGAGGTGGGCCTTCAGCGTGGCACCGCCGACATCGACACTATAGTCGCCGGCGACACTGAACGCGTGTTCCGGCGTGAAGATGATGAACGGCTTCTGGAAATTGTTGTTGTTAAAGGGGTTCTGGGCCAGCGGCAGGTCGCCCTTGGTATAGGCGTAGCTGGCCGAGAGGCTGAGACCGCTGATCGGGGCGAGGTTGAGATCGACTTCGACGCCGCGGATGCGGCCATTGCCGGGGGCGTTGACGGTCTCGAGCGTGGTGCGGGTCTGGCCTTCGAGCAGCTGGGCCGAGAAGTCGATCTGAATGTCCTTGTAGCGGGTGGTGTAGGCGGCGACGTTGAGGCGGGCGCGGCGATCCCAGAACTCGGTCTTGGCGCCGATTTCCCAGGTCTCGACCGATTCGGGATCGAAGGCGCGGTAGTTGACCGAGCGCGAATTGGCGCCGCCGGCGCGGTAGGCGGTGCCGTATTTGGCGTAGAGGTGGATGGTTTCGGTCGGATCGAAGGCCAGCGTCACCATCGGGTCGAAGCGGCTCCAGTTACGGTCGAAGCCGATATTGGTGTCCTGGCCGTTGACCTTGAACAGCACGCCGGCGCGCTTGTCATAGGTGTAGCGGCCGCCGGCGGTGAGGCGCACCCGGTCATCGAGGATAGGGGGCGTCCAGGTGCCCTGGGCGAAGGCTGCGTAGCTGTTGGCGATGGCGGTGCTGGCGCGATCCGGGAAGGGCGAGGTCTGGCCGGCTTCCAGCGACGGCAGGCGGGTGAGCGACAGCCCGTCCGCCGACCAGCGCATGGTGTTGGGGGACCAGGCGTCGTCGGTGCCCTTTTCATAGTAATAATAGGCGCCGAGCACATAATCGAGGCGCGGCGCCGAGCCGATCAGCTGGAGTTCCTGGCTGAACTGGTGCTGATCGAGGCTGGCGAGGCTGTAGCGCGAGGTGTTGGCGTTGGGGCGGAATACGGCCGACGCGATGCCGAAGCCATTGTCGAACTGGGACTGCTCGACTTCGCGATAGGCCGAGATCGACTTGACGGTGACGGCGTCCGAGGCGTCCCAGGTCAGGGTGAGCAGATGGCCGTTGGTCTTGCCGACGCTGTCCTGCTGGGGGACGCCGACCAGCGCGTCGCGCTGCCGGTCGGTGAAGGCCTGGACCAGCGGGGAATTGGCGGGCGCGGCCGGGTTGCGGGTCAGCAGCTGGATATAAAAGGGCGTGGTTGCATCATAGGAAATGTCGAAGGCGTAGAGCGCCTCGAAACCGTCGGCCGGGCGCCACAGGGCGGAGGCGCGCAGGCCGCGCCGCTCGAACCGGTTGAAATCACGCTCGCCTTGCATCGGGTTGTTGACGGTGCCGCCACGCTGGGTGCTGATGCCATCGAGCTTGAGGCTGATGTTGTTCCATTCCGGCAGGTCAATATGGGTTTCGACGCTGTAGCCGCCGAAGTTGCGGATGCCGGCGAGCGTGCGCATGGCGAACTCGCCCTTGGGCTTCTTGGTGACGATGCTGACCGCGCCGCCGACCGCGTTGCGGCCGAACAGCGTGCCCTGCGGGCCCTTGAGCACCTCGATCCGCTCGACATCGAGCATGGCGGCGCCGAGGCCCTGCGAGCGGCCGAGGAAAACGCCGTCGACATAGACGCCGACGGCGGCATCGCGGCTGGGCTGATTGGCATCGAAGGGGACGATGCCGCGGATGCCGACGGTGAGCGCCGACGAACGCGAGAAGAAGGGGGCGACGCGCAAGGATGGGATGGCGCCGTCGGCGAGGTCGGCAAGGCTCTGGATGCGGCGGTTCTCGAGATCCTGGCTGCTGGCCACCGAGATGGAGATGGGGGTGCGCTGCAGGTTGGTCTCGCGTTTTTCGGCGGTGACGATGATCTCGTCGAGGCCAGCGCCGGTGGCGGCTTCGGCAGCGGCGGACTCAGCGGCAGCTTCGGCGGCAGCCGGGGCGTCATCGATGGCGAAGGCCGGCGCGGCGGCGGTGGCCAGCAGCGCGGCGAGCAGCCCCCTGGATGTCTTAGTCATGGTCCGTTTCCCCAGTTGATGGGGCGGACCTAAGGGGCGGACGTGGCGGAGCGGTTACGGCGCGGTGACGGCGGGGTGAAGTTTGCGTGACGGCGCCGTGTCTGGCGCGTGATTGATCGATGACGGGTCAGGCGGCGAGGGCGGCGAGCAGCAGCAGGGCGACGATGTTGGTGATCTTGATCATCGGGTTGACGGCCGGGCCGGCGGTGTCCTTGTAGGGGTCGCCGACGGTGTCCCCGGTGACGGCGGCCTTGTGGGCCTCGCTACCCTTGCCGCCGTGGTGGCCGTCCTCGATATATTTCTTGGCATTGTCCCAGGCGCCGCCTCCGCTCGTCATCGAGATGGCGACGAACAGGCCCGAGACGATGACGCCGAGCAGCAGCGCGCCGAGCGCGGCGAAGCCCTGGGCCTGGCCGGCGATTGTCGTGACGAGGAAATAGACGGCGACCGGGGCGAGAACGGGGAGCAGCGAGGGGATGATCATCTCGCGGATGGCGGCCTTGGTGACGAGATCGACGGTGCGGGCGTAATCGGGCTTCGATGTGCCGTCCATGATGCCCTTGTTGGTGGCGAACTGGTTGCGGACATCGATGACGACGTCGCCGGCGGCGCGGCCGACCGCGGTCATGCCCATGGCGCCGAACAGATAGGGGAGGAGCGCGCCCAGCAGCAGGCCGACGACGACGAACGGGTTGGACAGCGAGAAGTCGACGGTGAGGTCGCTGAAATAGGTGCCGAGGTCGGTGGTGTAGGCGCCGAACAGGACCAGCGCGGCGAGTGCGGCCGAGCCGATGGCATAGCCCTTGGTGACGGCCTTGGTGGTGTTGCCGACGGCATCGAGCGCATCGGTGCGGGCGCGGACATCGGCATCGAGGCCGGCCATCTCGGCGATGCCGCCGGCATTGTCGGTGACCGGGCCATAGGCATCGAGCGCGACGACCATGCCGGCGAGCGCCAGCATGGCGGTGGCGGCAAAGGCGATGCCGATCAGGCCGGCGAGCTGGTACGAGACGATGATGCCGGCGCAGATGACGAGCGTCGGCAGCGCGGTCGATTCGAGGCTGATGGCGAGGCCCTGGATGACATTGGTGCCATGCCCGGTGGTGCTGGCCTGGGCGATCGAGCGGACCGGGCGGTAATTGGTGCCGGTGTAATATTCGGTGATCCAGACCAGCAGCGCGGTGACGGCGAGGCCGACCAGCGTGCAGTAGAACAGCGTCAGTCCGGTGAAGCCGGGGAGCGCGTCGGCGGGGTCGTCGATGAGCGTGGTCATGTCGCCGAGGCTGACGTTGATGACGTAGAAGATGGCCGGCACGCTGAGCAGCGCCGTGGTCCAGAAACCCTTGTAGAGGGCGCCCATGATGTTGTTCGAGCTGCCCAGCTTGACGAAGAAGGTGCCGATGATGCTGGTGAGGATGCAGATGCCGCCGATCAGCAGCGGCAGCGCCAGCAATCGCTCGAGGATGGCGACATCGAGCCCGCCGAGCAGCAGCGCGGTCAGCACCATGGTGGCGCCGATGGTGACGACATAGGTCTCGAACAGGTCGGCGGCCATGCCGGCGCAGTCCCCGACATTGTCCCCGACATTGTCGGCGATGACGGCGGGGTTGCGGGGATCGTCCTCGGGGATGCCGGCCTCGACCTTGCCGACGAGATCGGCGCCGACGTCGGCGGCCTTGGTGAAGATGCCGCCGCCGAGGCGGGCGAAGATCGAGATCAGGCTGGCGCCGAAACTGAGCGCGACCAGCGCATCGACGATGGCGCGCTTGTCCTCCGCAAGGCCGAGGCTGAGGCCGCCGATGCGGGTGAGCCAGTAATAAAGGCCGGCGATGGCGAGAAGCGCCAGCCCGGCGACGAGCATGCCGGTGACGGCGCCCGAGCGGAAGGCCATGGTCAGCCCGCCTTGCAGCGAGGTGCGCGCGGCCTCGGCGGTGCGGACATTGGCGCGGACCGAGACAACCATGCCGATGAAGCCGGTCAGCCCCGACAGCACGGCGCCGAGCACGAAGGCGGCGGCCGGCACGGCGCCGAGGAACAGGCCGACGATGATCGCCATGATGACGCCGACGAGGCCGATGGCGATATACTGGCGGCGGAGATAGGCGCCGGCGCCCTCCTGGATGGCGGCGGCGATCTCCTGCATCCGGGCGTTGCCGGCCGGGGCGGCGATGATCTGGCGGGCGGTGATGAGCCCGTAGAGGACGGCGGCGAGGCCGCACAGGATGGCGATCAGCACCGAGTCCATAAAATGGCTCCCCAAGTCACCCGTCCTGGCCCTGCATCAGGCCATCGTTTTTCCGGGTGAACCACGAGCATGACATTTTGTCGCAGGAAGTAAAGCTCCGGCTTTTTTGGCGGCTGCGGGAACCAGAGGCGCGGGGCGGGTGTTTGTCTGCGTTGATTACCCCGGGAGTTATCGTGAAGATCAGAGTTTCCGCCGCCAGCCTGCTGGCGATTGCCATGGCTATGGGCGCGCAGGCGCAGACGGGTAACCAGACCAGATCGCCGGGCGTACAGGTGTCGGTCGGAGCCCCTGAGCAGGCCCCGCCCTATGCGAGCGAGTCGGTGGTCGAGCATCCGACGACCATCGGCTGGCCCGAGGGTCGGGCGCCGGTGGCACCGCGCGGTTATGTGGTGACCAAGTTTGCCGGCGGGCTGGACTATCCGCGCCAGGCGTTGCTGCTGCCGAATGGCGATGTGCTGGTCTCCGAGGCGCGGACGCTCCCGAAGCTCGACGCCGAGCCCGAGGTGGAGCGCGGGCAGGCGTTGTCGAAGACCACCGGTTACAGCGCCAACCGGATCACCTTGCTGCGCGATACCAATGGCGACGGGGTGGCGGACGTACGGCATGTGCTGCGCGAGGGGCTGAACCAGCCGTTCGGGATGCAATATGCGGATGGACGGCTCTATGTCGGCAATACCGACGGGGTGGTGAGCTTCGCCTTCGAGCCCGGGCAGACCGAGATCAAGGGCGCGCCGCGGACGCTGGTGACGCTGCCGGCCGGCGGCTACAACAACCACTGGACGCGCAACCTGCTGCTGAGCGCGGACGGGCGAACGCTTTATGTGTCGGTGGGGTCGGCGTCGAACGTCGGCGAATATGGCATGGACGAGGAGAAGCGGCGGGCGGCGATCCTGGCGATCGATGTCGGCAGCGGGCGCGAGCGGACATATGCCAGCGGCCTGCGGAACCCGGTCGGGATGGACTGGGCGCCGGGCACCGGTGCGCTTTGGACGGCGGTGAACGAGCGCGACCATCTCGGCGACGACATTTCGCCTGATTATCTGGTCGGGGTGAAGGAGGGCGGCTTCTACGGCTGGCCGTGGAGCTATTGGGGCAAGCAGGACCCGCGCCATGCTAATGGCAAGCGAGAGTTGCTGGCGACGACGCTGCAGCCCGATGTGGCATTGGGGCCGCATGCGGCGGCGCTGGGCCTGGCCTTTGCCAAGGGCGACGGCGCGCAGACCGCCTATGTGGCGCGGCATGGCTCGTGGAACCGCTCGGAATTCAGCGGCTATGACGTGCTGGCGGTGCCTTTTGCCAATGGCCGGCCGAGCGCGGCGCCGCAGCCGTTTCTGACCGGGTTCATGGCCGATGCGGGCAAGGGCGAGGTGTATGGCCGGCCGGTGAGTATTCAGACCCGGGCCGACGGGGCGATCTTCGTCGTCGATGACGCCGGCGATACGGTCTGGCTGGTGCGGCGCGGATCGTGACCGACGGGGCGCGGGGGCAAGCCCCGCAGACGCGAGACCCGAGGCTGGGGGTGTTCGCCAACCGTGTGCTGGTAGCGATTGCCCTGCTGGCCGGCGCGGTGCTGGTCTGGCGGATGCATTATGTGCTGCTGCTGCTGTTCGCGGCGATCCTGGTGGCGGTGATCCTCGATGCCGCTGCTGACGGCCTGCGGCGGTTGCTGCCGGTCGGCCGGGGACTGGCGCTGGCGCTGGCCGGGGTGCTGATCGCCGGCATGCTGGGCGGTATCGGGGTGTTGTTCGGGCAGGAGATCGGCAGCCAGCTGAACGAGCTGAAGGACTCGCTGCCCATTGCCTGGGAGCGGTTTGTCGACTGGGTGGGCCGGGACCGGATCGACGGCATGCTCGACGGGATGGCGCCGGATGGCTCGACGGTGCGGACGCTGGCGCAGACCGTGCTGGGGACGGTGACGACGATCATCTCCGGGCTGATCCTGGCGGTGCTGGGTGGCGTCTATCTGGCGGTAAGCCCGGGCGAATATCAGCGCGGGCTGCTGAAGCTGCTGCCGGTGCGGGCGCGGCCCAGCGTGGAGGCGGCGACCGACGAGACGGCCAAGGCCCTGCGCAACTGGCTGATCGGCCAGCTGGCGGCGATGGCGATGACCGGGGTGGTGGTGTTCATCGGGCTGTCGGTGATCGGCGTGCCATCGGCGCTGGCGCTGGCGATCATCGCCGGGCTGCTCGAGTTCGTGCCTCTGGCCGGGGCGATTCTGGGGGCGGTGCCGGCGGTGCTGCTGGCGCTGACCGGCGGGGTGGAGATGTTCGCCTGGACGGTCGGGTTCTTCGTGGTCTGGCAGCAGATCGAGGGCAATGCGATCGCGCCGCTGGTGATGCGCTATGCGGTGTCGATTCCGCCGGCGGTGACTTTGTTCGGGCTGTTCCTGTTCGGCGGGCTGTTCGGGGCGATCGGCGTGCTGCTCGGCGGGCCGCTGACGGTGGCGGCCTGGGTGCTGGTGTCGAAGCTGTGGGTCGAGCGGCTGGAGCGTGAGGCGTAGTCCTATCCAAATTCAGCCGAAATTGCCTCCGGCGGCTGGGGCCGTCAGCCCCAGACCCCGATAATTGGGCCTCCGCACGGCGACGGCAGACGGTCTTGAGCGATGAACCCGATATCTGGGGTCTGGGGCCTGCGGCCCCAGCCGCCGGAGGCACTGTCTTTTGCCGCCTAGACGGTGTGCTCCCAGCCGAGGTGGGCGGGGAGCGGGACTGGGCGGCCGGCGGCGGTGAGGTGGAGGCAGGTGCCGGGCGCGACGTAGCCGATGGGGGTGGCGTCGAACTGTTCATGGGGCGGGGCGGTGAACAGCAGCTCGTAATCGTCGCCGCTGGTGGCGGCGGCGAGCGGGGTTAGGGCATGGGCGCGGGCTTGCGGGGACAGCGGGATCAGGTCGAGATCGATGTGAAGCGCGACCTGGCTGGCGGCGGCGAGGCGGGTGGCGTCGATCAGCAGGCCGTCCGAGACGTCCATGGCGGCGGTGGCGCGGCCGGCGAGGCTGCGGCCGAGGGCGAGGCGCGGGGTGGGGCGGTGGTGGCGCTTGAGGAGCCAGGGGTCGGGCGGGAGCTCGCCTTTGGCCATGGCGAGGCCGAGGCCGGCGTCGCCGATGGTGCCTGACAGCCAGAGCGTGTCGCCGGGCTGGGCGGTGCTACGCGCCGGGGCCTGGCCGGGCTCGACATGGCCAATGACGGTGAGGCCGAGCGTCACCACCGGGCTGCTGCTGGTGTCGCCGCCCCAGAGCGCGAGATCGAAGGCGGCGAGCGCCTGGCCGAGGCCGGCAACGAAGCGCTGCTGCCAGGCGGCGTCGGCGGTGGGGGCGAGGCCGAGCGCCAGCAGGCAGCCGGCCGGGCGGGCGGCCATGGCGGCGAGATCGGAGGCGTTGCTGGCGACGAGCTTCCAGCCGATATCGGCGGGGCTGTCCGAGCCGAGGAAATGGACGCCCTCGACCATCATGTCATGGCTGAAGACGAGGTCCCGGCCCAGGGGCGGCGCCCAGACGGCGGCATCGTCGGCGAGGCCGCGGGCGGCGGCGTGGGTGGCGAGGGGGGCCAGCAGGCGGGCGATCAGGTCGCGCTCCGCCATTTGGGTCAGCCGCGGACCCGGCGGGCGACGGTATCGAGCAGGCCGTTGACGAACTTGACGTCCTTTTCGGCATGGAAGCCGCGCGACAGTTCGACATATTCGTTGATGACGGTGGCCGACGAGATATCGGCGCGGGCGACCAGCTCATAGGCGGCGAGGCGGAGGAGCGCCTGCATCGGCAGGTCGAGCCGGTCCAGCGTCCAGCCCTTGGCCAGCGCGGCGGCGATCAGGGCGTTGAGTTCCTCGGTGCGGGCGTGGGTGCCGGTGACGAGATCGTCGAAGAAGGCGCGGTCGGCCTCGGCCATGTGGATATCATGGGTATCGTCGAGCGCGGCGCCGAGGCGGTGGTGATGGAATTCGGTGAGCAGCACCGGGAGCGGACTGCGCGTCATTGCCTGCTGGTACAGGGCCTGCAGGGCGCCGAGGCGGGCGGCGGCGCGTTCGGGACGCTTGGCGGGGAGGGGGGTGGACACGGCGGCGGGCTTAGCGGGCGCGGCGAGGTTTGTCATCTGCGCTATTTTTCTTTTTGCTGTACAGACATATACCGGGTTTTGGACAGGGTTGTCCCCAGGGCCGATATTGCTGCCGGGGGGCATAGTGGGCCACAAGGCGCGGATGGCATCCTCTCCCATTCCCCCCTCCCCGCCGGCGCTGCGGGTGGTTGCGCCCGGCGGCGAGGCCGTCAGCCTGCCGCAGAACCTCGAGGCCGAGGCGGCGCTGCTCGGCGCACTGATGATCGACAACCGGCTGGTCGAGGATGTGATGCAGCGGCTGCGGCCCGAGCATTTCGCCGAGGCGCTGCACGGGCGGATCTATGAGCGGATCCTGATGCTCTGCGATCGGCGGATGGCGGCGACGCCGGTGACGCTGAAGCCGCTGTTCGACGCCGATGCCGGGATGGCCGAGGTCGGCGGGCCGGCCTATCTGGCGCAGCTGACGCAGAACGGCGCCGGGCTGCTGGCGGCGCGCGACTTCGGCCAGCAGATCTATGACCTGGCGCTGCTGCGCGAGCTGATCCGGGTCGGGCGCGAGATGGTGACAGCGGCGGCCGACACCTCGGTCGAGGTCGAGCCGCTGAAGCAGATCGAGGAGGCCGAGAAGGCGTTGTACCGGGTGGCCGAGGCCGGCGAAGTCGGGGGCGCGGTGAAGACCTTTGCCCAAGCGACGCGCGAGGCGGTGGAGATGGCCGACCGGGCGATGAAGTCCGGCGGGAATCTCTCCGGCTACACGACCGGGCTCGACGGGTTGAACGTCAAGATGGGTGGGCTGCACAAGTCCGACCTGATCATCCTTGCCGGGCGGCCGGCGATGGGCAAGACGGCGCTGGCCACCAATATCGCCTTTTCCTGCGCGATGCGCTTCATGCGCGACAAGGAGATGGGGATCGAGCCGGGCAAGAGCTCGGGCGCACCGGTGGCGTTCTTCAGCCTGGAAATGTCGTCCGACCAGCTGGCGACGCGCGTGCTCGCCGAGCAGGCCAATGTGAACAGCGAGGATCTGCGCAAGGGCAAGATCCGGCAGGAGCAGTTCACCCAGCTGGCGCGGGCCGCCGGCGACCTCGCTTCGCTGCCGCTGCTGATCGACGATACGCCGGCGCTGTCGATCGCGGCGCTGCGTTCGCGGGCGCGGCGGCTCAAGCGCCAGCACGACATCGGGCTGATCGTTGTCGACTATCTGCAGCTGCTGCAAGGGACCGGGCGCAACGGCGCCGAGAACCGGGTGCAGGAGGTGTCCGAGATCACCCGCGGGCTGAAGACGCTAGCCAAGGAATTGCAGGTGCCGGTGCTGGCGCTCTCCCAGCTCAGCCGCGCGGTCGAGCAGCGCGAGGACAAGCGGCCACAGCTGGCCGATCTTCGCGAGTCAGGCACGATCGAGCAGGATGCCGATATCGTGCTGTTCGTCTACCGCGAGGAATATTACCATGCCAACGCCCAGCCCGACCCCGAGGAGGCGGAGAAATTCGCCAAGTGGAAGGACAAGGCCGAGAAGATCTTCGGGCTGGCCGAAGTGATCGTCGCCAAGCAGCGGCATGGCTCGACCGGCAGCGTGCCGCTGACCTTCGATAAGAATGTGACGAAGTTCAGCGACCGGGCGCCGGATGCCTGGCGGCCGGACGTGGACTGAGCCGATCGGACGCGGCGCCGCCGGCGCGCAGCACGGCGGCGGCGACGGCCAGCGCGAGGCTGGCCCAGAAAATCGCCGTGAACGGCGCGGCGGTGCCGGCGACGAAGCGGACGACGAGTGTCAGGCCCAGCGCGGCCGGGGCGCCCCAGACGACGGCCTGCCAGGCGGCGCGCAGGCGGGGTTCGTGGAGGCCGCGCCGGCGGCGCTTGCCGAGCCAGATATGGACGCCGGTGGCGCTGACCACGGTCAACGCCAGGCCGAACACGGCATAGGCGATCTTCACTGGCAGGCCGCCGAAATTGCCGAAATGCAGCTTGTAGTTTGACGCCGCCGCCTGCTGGCCGAGCGTGCCATCGGCGAGTCCCGCGGTGCCGAGAAAGCGGCCGGCGGGATCATAGGCATAATATTCCCCGAAGATCAGGCGGCGGGCATGGTCGCCGACGATCTGGATGTGCTGGCCCGCCGTCAGCGGATCATGGAGGGTGACATAGGTGACGGCGATATCGGGGTGGGTGGCCTGCATGTGGCGGAGCGCTGTCGCGACATCGGGCACGGCGGCCGGCCTGGCATCGGGCTTGGCCTCGGCGCCGAAGATGGGCGCATAGACCGTCTCGACATCGCCGCCGTAGCGGAGTTGGGCGAGGCCCCAGGCGGTGATGGTGGCAAGGCCGATGGCGGCACCGGTGACGGCGATGGCCAGGCCGAAGGGCAGGGTCCAGACGCTGAGCCGGTTGTGCCAGTCCGACAGGGCCGTGCCGCTGCCATGACGGGCGCGCAGGCGAAAGGCATCGCGGAAGATCCGGGGGTGGGCGAGCAGTCCCGACAGCGACAGCGCGATCAGCAGCGTGCCGAGCATGCCGACCAGGGTGATGCCGACGACGCCGGGGAGGTGAAGCGTGTAATGGAGGGCATAGAGGAATTCCGACCAGCCATTCTCCTCCGGCGCCGCGATCCGTCCCCGGGCGTCGAGATGGACGGCCTGGCTGTCGGTGGTGATGGTGGTGCGGGGCAGCGCCGGTACCGGCAGATGGACATAGAGATGGGTCGTGGGCGGGCGGCCGGCCTCGCTGGCGAGGACCGCCGCGACGCCGCGCTGGACGGCGTCGGGATCGATGCGGATCATCTCCGGCGCGTCATATTGCTCGGCGCGCTGCCATTCCTGGTAGAAGACCAGCAGGCTGCCGCTGAGGCAGACGAGATAGAGCAGGGCGCCGGCCAGCAGGCCGGTGGCGGCATGGGCGGACAGTGCCTTTTTGACGGTGGCCGGGCTGGGTGGGCGGGGCATCAGCCGGCGCCGACGAGCAGGAGCGGTGCTGCGACGAGGCCGCAGGCGAGCAGCGTCGCCAGCTGATGGCGGCGGTCCGCCTGCATCAGCAGCGCGGTGGCGAGCCCGGCCCAGGCCAGCGGCACCATGTAGACGGCCGCGACAATGGCATCGGCCTCGGCCCAGCCCGACATCGTGGCCAGCGCCTCGGCACCGAGGCTGACCGCCATCGCGGCGGCGAAGCCGCCGGGGATGACCAGGAGGAAAGTGACGAGACGGCGACCGAAGGCGCGGTCGGCGACGGGCGTCGTCGTCGCGTCGCGGCGCGGCGGCGCCCGGCGCTCGGGCGGTGCGGTCGCCGCGGCCAGGGCGAGGGCGGCGACGGCCGCGGCCATGGTGGCCAGCGCGGCGACCGAGATGCCCCAGGCGCCGTCCTGGCGCCCGCCGGCGATGACGGCAGCGAGCAGCAGGGCCCAGCCGAGGGCGACGCGGGCGGCATGGCGCCGGGGCCGCGACCAGGCCTGGCGCAGCACGCCGACCGCGGCCACGCCGAGCCCGCAGGCCAGCCACAACAGGGGCGATCCGGCGGCCATCAGAAGCGGTAGCTGAGCGTGCCGAAGACGTTGCGCTCGGCGCCGACGAAACAGTCGCCGCGCGCCAGGCAGGCGGAGTAAAAGGACTTGCCGAGCAGGTTGGTGGCGTTGACGGCGACAGCCCAGCGTTGCCAGCGCAGTTCGGCAAAACCGTCGACGAGCGTATAGGCCGGGGTGCGGATGCCATCGGGGAACGCCGGGCCATAAGAGCGGTTGTCGCCCGAATGGCGGACGCCGGCGCCGAGGCGGAGGGCAACCTCATTGCCCAGGGCGAAGGCCCGCGAGGCCCAGAGCGAGGCATTGTGGCGGGGCACATTTTCGAGCTGCTGGTTGGTGCCGTCGATCTCGGCCTCATTGTAGCTATAGTTGGCGATCAGCTGGAGCTGGCCGGGCAGCAGCATCCGCGCCTCGAATTCAATGCCCTTCGAGGTCAGCGAGCCGGCCTGGCGCTGATCGAACGGGGCCGGGGTCGTCGGATCATCGACCGGCCGGTTGCGCTCCTTGATCCGGTAGCCGGTGAGGGTGACCATGCTGGCCTCGTTGGGCTGGTATTTGAGCCCCAGTTCATATTGGTTGCCGGTCTTGGGGACAAAGGGGCTGCCGTTGCTGGCGGTGCCGGCGATCGGCTCGAAGCTCTCGGTATAGCTGAAGAATGGCGACACGCCGGGGACGATCTCGCCGATGATGCCGGCGCGAACGGTGGTGGCATTGTGCGAGACCGGCTGGCCGCCGAAGGATCGCGTCGTCACCCGGTCGCGGCGGGCGCCGAGCACGACCGAAATCCGGTCAAGCAGCCGGATCTGGTCCTGGAGGTAGACGCCGAGCTGGCTCTGCCCGACATCTTCGGACGGCGATGCCGGCTGGGGCAGGCCGCCGCCGAAATTCGAGAGCGCGGCATAATCGATGGCGTAGATGTCGATATATTCATAGGCGAAGCCGCCGATCTTGCGAACATGGTTCCAGCTATAGTCGATGCCGGCGAGGAGCTGGTGTTCGATGGCGGCACCGGTGTTGAAGCCGAGCTGGACATTGTTGTCGGTGGAGAAGATCTGCATCTCGGCGCGGCTTCCATCGGCGTAAAGGCCGATCGTGCGCTGCGCGGGATCGCGCGCTGCCAGCCCGGTCAGCGGATCGATGACCGGCGCGCCGGTGGCGGGATCGAGCAGCACATAGGGGTTGGCGGGGTTCGAATAGCTGTCCGGATAGTGAGTCAGATAGGTGAGCTTGCTGTCGATGTACCGGGCCTTGAGGCTGAGCCTGGCCTTGTCGCCGAAGCGGTGGGTGAGCATGCCGGTGCCCTGCAGCAGGCGGCCGTCATAGCGGTCCCAGCCGGGCTTGCCGATGAACCGGCTGTTGGGCAGTTGGCCATTGGGATTGGGCAGGATGGTGCCGACGAGCGGCAGGAACTGGGAGGTCGAGCCGCCCCGGTCTTCCTGGTAAAGGCCGAGAAGGGTCAGATCGGTATCGGCGCCGGCGGCCCAGCTGAGGGACGGCGCGATCATCACCCGGTCGTCGTTGACGAAATCGGTTTGCGTGCCGGCATCGCGGAGGCGGGCGACGATGCGGCCGCTGAGGCCCGAAGCGAGCGGCCCGGTGAGATCGAGCAAGGCTTCCTTGCGATCGAAGCTGCCGTAGCGGACCGAGATTTCGCCGGCGGTCACCGGGGACGGCAGCTTGGAATTGAGGTTGACGAGGCCGCCGAGCGAGCTTTGGCCGAAGAGCATCGACGCGGGGCCGCGCAGCACCTCGACACTGCTGAAATTATAGGGATCGGCGCGGATGCTGGCGTAGAAGCTGAAAATATCGCGCATGCCGTCGCGGAATTGCAGCGCATTCAGGCCGCGGATGGTGGCGCCGTCGACGCGGCTGTCCGGGCCATAGGGGTTGGACTGAACGCCGGCGACATAGTTGAGCGTGTCCGAGATCGAGATGGCGCCCTGGGCTTGGTAGAGATCGGCGGGGATGACGGTGACCGGCTGAGGAATCTCGACGGCGGGCGTGTCGGTCTTGGTGGCGGTGGTACGGGCGTCACGCTGGCCGGTGACGATGATATCGGCATCCGCGCTGGCGGCGGTTTCGGCCATCGCGGCGCCGGCCGGCAGGATGGCGCCGCACAGCAGCAGGATCGGCTTGATCAGTGTCATTCATTCTACCCCTTGTCAGGGGCAGGTCGTTATCGCGACTTGTTATCAATAGCAAGCGATGAAATGCCGGGTGCCTAGAGACGGAACGGCCCGGCCTTGGGAGCAAGGCCGGGCCGCAGGGTCGGGGGGGTGGCTTAGTCTTCCTTGGCGTCGACGTTGACCGAGGTCTCGGCGAGCTTGGTCGAATAGTCGTCGGCGCCGTAGATTTCCTTGGTGGCCTTGGCGAGGGCCTTGGCGGCGGGCTTGAGGCCGAGGGTGCCGGCGTAGGAGGCGGCGGTGCCGAAGCCGGCTATGCCATAGTGCGCCATCCGCTGGTATTGGGCGATGATCACGGCATCGAGGACGGGACCCTTTTCAGGGGCTTCCTCGGTGATGTGCTTGGTGGCCTCGGCGACGAGACCTTCCATGCCCTTGCAATGCTCCTTGCGAACTTTCTCGTCCGATTCGGTGAGCAGTTGCTTGAGCAGATCGGTGTGCTGGGCGATGCCGTCCTGCGACTTGGTGAGCATTTCCTTGAGCGCGCTGTCGCTGGCCTTGGTTGCCATCTTCTTGACGACCCTGGCCATCTGGTCATTGGCGGACCAGAGGTCCTGCAGTTCGCTGGTGTAGAGGTCGGTTAGATTTTCCGGTGCGGACATGAGCATTCTCCATTCGGTGCAGCCTGTGCACTGCCTGTCCAACGAACAGGGCAGTGACAGCGAAGTTCCTAGGGGAATGCGCCGGTCGACGGGGGTGCAGGGGGCAAGCCCCCTGCCCGCCGGAGGCCCCTGGTTCAGGGCTTCACGAACTTCATGGTGAACCGGTCAGACTCGCCGATCGCGGTGTATTTGGCGCGGTCGACGTCCTTTTCAGCGTAGTTGGGGGGCAGCGTCCAGACACCCTTGGGATAATCCTTGGTGTCTTTGGGGTTGGCGTTGATTTCCGAGGAGGCGACATATTTGAAGCCGGCCTTTTCGGCCATGGCACGGACGGCCGAGGGCTTCATGTAGCCGCTGGACTTCATGCGGGCGTCATCGGCGGATTCGGGCAGACGATGCTCGACGATGCCGAGCGTGCCGCCGGGTTTGAGAGCCTTGAAGAAAGCGTTGAAGGCATCCTGCGCCCAGTCGGCCATGTACCAGTTGTGGATGTTTCGGAAGGTGAGGACCGCGTCGACGGTGCCGGCGGGGGCGAGGCCGTCGGTGTTGCCCTTGGCGAAGACGGTGGGCTCCACCTTGCCGTAGAGATCGGGGTGGGTGGCGAGGAAGGCCTTGAAGTTCTCGACGGCCTTCTTGTTGTAGTCATTGCCCTGGGGGTCGGCGCCGGCGGCGTAGAGCTTGCCCTGATCCTTCAGATAGGGGGCGAGGACTTCGGTGTACCAGCCGGCGGAGGGCGAAATCTCGACGACGGTCATGGTCGGCTTGATGTCGAAGAAGGTCAGCGTCTCGACCGGGTGGCGATGGGCGTTGCGGGCGATGTTGGCGGCGCTGCGGTGCTTGCCGGTGGCGGCCTCGGCGAGCGTGGTGGCCTGTGCGGCGATGGGGGCGGCGGCGAGGATGAGGGCGGGCGCGAGCAGCGCGGCGAGGGTCTTCATGACGGTCTCCTGGTTGTGCAGGTCGAGTCGGCCGGGCCGGGTGGACTGGCGGCCTTGGTGGGGAATGGAGTAGCGCAAGTCGATGGACCGCGAAACCACGATTGCGCTGCTTGTCGTCTCCCTGCTGCTGGTGGTCGCAGGGCTGGCGGGGGATGTGGCGCGGCGGCGGGCGCCGCTGGCCTGGCATGCGCTGATGCCCTGGAATGCCGGGATATTCATTGGGCTGACGATGGTGGTGCTGCTGTCGGCGCACCTGCTGTCACTGCGAAGTGGTTAATTTCCTCATGGATACATCCATTTAGGATTGGTTTACTTTTTCCGGGGGCGGATATCGGTTAGGGCTTTGGCAAGCATTGGTGCTTGGGTTCGGAGCTGATCATGTTTGCACGTCTGGTGGTTGCGATGGGTGCTGCGTCTCTGATGGCGTCGGCCGCGTCGGCGATTGTGGTGGTGAGCAGCGTGGCGGGGGCGCCCGATCCGGGCGTGCCGAACGGGTTTGCCACGGTGGTGACTTTCGACAGCGCTTCGGCGCCTGGCATCGTCAACACCTTCACCGGGGCGGTGACGACGGCGGCGGGCAACATCAGCGGCGTGCGCGCGGCGCCGGCCGGGACGCCGCAGGGCGGTGTCTACCAGTCGGTGGGGACCGGCGGGGCCAGCACCTTCGACTTCACCGGTTATCTTGGCGCGGGCCAGGCACTTACCGGGCTGACGCTCTACTGGGGGTCGGTTGATGCCTACAACTTCCTTGATTTCCTGGCGGTGGACGGGACCGTGGTTCGGACGCTGAGTGGCAGCGACCTGCCGATGTTCAACGGCAACCAGACGATGCCGGACACCAACCGGCGGCTGACCTTCGCCATGGACGCCCGCGACAATATCAACCGTCTGGTGTTCCGCTCGGACGGCAATGCCTTCGAGTTCGACACGATCGCGGTGGCGCAGGCGGCGGTGCCGGAACCGGCGAGCTGGGCATTGCTGATCGCCGGCTTCGGGCTGGTGGGTGCGGTGATGCGGCGCCGCCAGCGGGTGGCGCGGGTTCTCGCCTGAGTTTGCCTCCGGCGGCCGGGGCTAGCCCCCGGACCCCATGAATTTGGCCGGATCGACATTCACATGAAAGTGGTCTCAGGCGGCAACCGACAGTGCCTCCGGCGGCTGGGGCAGAGACCATGGATTGCCGCCAAGGCGTAGCGACGGAAGTTTTCGGTTGTGGGCAGGCCTGATCAATGGGGTCCGGGGGCAAGCCCCCGGCCGCCGGAGGCCGTTGCGCCTATTGCGTAACCGGCGCGGCCTTATCGGCGGAGGCGCGGCGGCGTTCGGTGATCCAGATGCCGATAATCGACAATTCGTAGAGCAGGATCAGCGGGATCGCGAGGGCGAACTGGCTCCAGACGTCTGGCGGGGTGAGCACCGCGGCGATGGCGAAGGCGGCGACGATGGCATAGCGGCGGCCGGCCTTGAGCTGGGTGCGGGTGATGATGCCGGCGCGTTCGAGCAGCATCAGCAGCACGGGCAGCAGGAAGGAGACGCCGAAGGCGAGGATCAGGCTTGTGACGAGATCGAGATATTCGCCCATGGCGGGGAGGGCCTGCTGGGCGATGCCGTTGGTGGTCGAATCCGACTGGAAGGACAGGAAGAATTTGAAGGCGGCGGGCATGACGCCGAAATAGGCGAGGCAGGCGCCGGCGGTGAACAGGACGGGGGTGGCGAGGAGGAAGGGCAGGAAGGCGCGCTTCTCCTTGCGATAGAGGCCGGGGGCAACGAAGGCCCAGAGCTGGTTCGCGATGATGGGGAAGGCGAGGCAAAGGCCGGCGAAGGCAGCGACCTTCACTTCGACGAAGAAGGCCTCATAGAGTTTGGTGTAGATCAGCGTGCCGACCTTGTCGTCGCCATAGGCGTTGACCAGCGGCTGGACGAGGATGCCGAAAACGCGGTCGGCCTGGCTGAAGGCGAGGCCGAAGCAGACGAAGAAGGCGATGACGCAGCGGAGCAGGCGGGTGCGCAGCTCGATCAGGTGATCGAGGAGCGGCGCCTTGCTGGCGTCGATCTCGGTGTCATCGTCAGGCGTCATCGGAAGGCATTTCGGCGGCGGATGTCTTGGGCGTGCGGCGTGCGCGGGGCTTGCCGGATGCGGGGGCGCGCGGCTTGCGCGGGGCACGGGCGCGGACGCCTGCCGCGGGGTCCGACGCGGTGAGGGCTGGGACGGGCTCGGCCATGACGACCGCGCTTTCCGGGGCGTTTTCCGGTTCGGTTGGCTCCGCGGGATCAGGTCCTTCGAGGGCGGCGGTCGCGGCGGTGTTAGCGGCCTCGGCGGGAAGCAGATCGGGGGCGGGAAGCAGATCTGGCTGGAGAAGGGCGCCGGGATTAAGCGCGGTGGCCTTCATGATCGCTTCATTGTGCTTGGCCCAGCTCTTCTGCATTTCCTCGAGCTCGGCCTCGCGGACCATGGCATCGAAGCCGGTGCGGACGTGGCGGGTGACGGCGCGGCCCTTGGCGACCCATTGGCCGATGGTGCGCATGGCCATGGGCAGGCGGCTCGGCCCGATGACCAGAAGCGCCACCAGCCCGACGATGAACAGTTCCGAGGAATCGATGCCGAACATGCGCGGCCTTCAAGGCCGGGCTAGCGCCGGACGTCTTCGGTGGTGTTGTGGGCGACGGGGGCGCCGCTGGCATCGGTGATCTGCGCGGGTGGCGCCTTGGGGGCGGGCGGGGTGGCCGGCGGCGTATCGGTATCGGCCAGGCCCTTCTTGAAGCTGTTGATGCCCTTGGCGAAATCGCCCATCAAGTCCGAAATCCGGCCGCGTCCAAACAGCAGAATGACGACGAGGATGAGGATGACCCAGTGAACGAGGCTGAAGGAGCCCATGACCGTTGACCTTGTATAATCGCGGATAAGATCATCCTTTATCGTGGTTCTTCGGGGGAGGCTAGGGCACCGCCGATGATTGGTGGAACCAAATCCGGTCTGGCCCGTTCATGCGGAATACAGACAGGAGGCATTTTTCCCATGGCATTTGATCCCGCCCAGCCGCGGCTCGTTTCTCACCTGCGGCCGCACCGCGAGCCGGTCAGCCTGGTGACGATCGGGTTGGTGATGGTCGTGGTCGCCGTGGTCGCGCTGGGGATCGCCTTTGCGACCGGCGTTGTGGGTCTGGCGGAGCCGACACCAGCGGCGGAGCGCGGGGCCGGGTTGATCCGCAGCGACCTGGCGTTGCGGGTGCAGTGGACGTTGCCGCGGCGCGCCTGACGGAGGCCCCTAACCTGCCCTCGTAATGCTTCGGGCGTCTGGGGTGTGGATATGACGCCTTGGGAGTGGTGATAATCTGACATGTTCGGGCGGCGAGGAAATACGACTCGGCGCCTGTTTTCCGTTGTCCAGACGGGGGAACCGCATATCGGCCTCTGGTCAGGCTGTTTGTCGAAGAGCGACCCCGATGTCCCCCGGAGTTCTACTCAGACCGGGCTTCACGCCCGTCGTCTTTCCGGTGAGGGACGGAAGTAGTTCTACTTGTAGACGTTATTTCTCTGGGTTTGGTTTAAAATCGGTGTAAATTTGTATTGAGCACATTGAGAAACAGAATTGATGATGGCGATAATAGGTATTGGTTAACCATCTTCAGGGCGGGCGGGGCCTCTATGATGATGCATCGGGTGGCTGATTTGTCCAGGCAGGAGGCTGAGGCGCTTGCCGGCAAGATATTCTGCGACAGCCTGGTCGCCATGATGCCTGATCTTCGTGCCTTCGGACGATCATTAGCGGTGAGTGCCGATGCGGCGGACGACCTTGTGCAGGAGACCCTGGTGCGGGCGCTGGCGGCACGCGCCCGTTTTGAGCCGGGCACCAGCATGCGGGCCTGGACGCTGACGATCCTGCGCAATGCGCATTATACGCAGTGGCGAAAGACGGGGCGCGAGACCAGCTGGGATGCCGCGCTTGACATGCGGCGGGGCCCGGACGCTCCGCAACATACGGCGATTGCGCTGGCGGAAGCCTATCAGGCGATGTCAGCGCTGCCAGCGGCGCAGCGGCAGGCGCTGCTGCTGGTGGGCGCCGGGGGCTGGAGCTACGCGGAGGTCGCCCAGCGGATGGGTTGCGCGACCGGCACGATCAAGAGCCGGGTCGGCCGGGCGCGGGCGGCGGTCGGACGGATGGCGGACGGTGGCCAGCGGGGGCCTTCAGGCCCGCGACCCGGGAGTGATCAAGCCTATCGGGCGTTATGTGACGAAATTTATTGTGAGGCGGAGGGAACTTAGGCCGCGTATCTCTGCTTTGCAGATGGCGTAAGTTAAAGTAAAAAGTAATATATGTTAATTCATATTAATTAAGGCCCTTTGTATAGTGACCGATCGCCTCCCTCAATCCGTAACCAGCCCTGGCGCCGACAAGACGGGCAACAGCGCTTCGGCGCGCCGCGTCATAGCGATAGGCGGCTCGGCAGGCGGGCTCGATGCGTTCCGACAGTTGTTCGACGGCCTGCCGCAGCGGAGCGGCAATGCCTATATCGTGGTCCAGCATCTTGACGCAGCGCATGCATCGATGCTGGCAGAATTGCTGGCGGCCGACACGCCGATCCCGGTTGTGGAAGTGACCGACGGGATGGCCGTGATGGCAGACTGTATTCATGTAATTCCGTCGGGCAAGCAGATGTCGGTTTCGCAGGGGGTGTTGCATCTGTCGGCCAATTCGTCGGCGCGGGGCCCGCGCCTGCCCTTCGATTTCTTGCTCCAGTCGTTGGCGCAAGCCCATGGCAAGGATGTGGTGGCGATCGTCCTGTCGGGCGATGGGGCCGATGGCAGTGAGGGGGTGCGTGCTGTCCATGCGGCGGGCGGGCTGGTCTATGCGCAGGATCCCGGCGAGGCCTCGCATGGCGGCATGCCGGCAGCGGCGATTGCGACTGGCGTGGTCCATGCTGTTCTGCCCATTGCGGCGATCCGTGCGGCAATTGGCGGGCGACGGGACGAGCTGGCCATGGCGTCGCCGAAGAAAGCGCTTCAGAAGCCGGACGCGCCTGTTCAAGCCCGGGCCGCGCGGCCTGTTGCGCCCGACGCGCACGGCTGGCTGGCAACGGCGCTGGACCGGCTTCAAGCCGGCGGGTATGATTTCCGGGGCTATAAGGCCGGAACCATCCAGCGACGCATCGAACGTCGCGCGTTGATGGCCGGATATAATGCCAATTCCGTCGACCGCTATGTGGCCGGGCTCGCCAGCAATGATCAGGAGCTCACGCTGCTGGCCAATGACCTGTTGATCAATGTCACCAGCTTTTTTCGTGACGAGGAGGTGTTCGCAACGCTGTGCGAAACCATCCTGCCCGATCTGGTGCGCAACCATGTCGGCGATGCGCCGCTGCGGGCCTGGTGCGCGGGGTGCAGCACGGGCGAAGAAGCCTGGTCGCTGGCGATGGTCATTCTCGAGGAGATCGCCCGCACCCGGCCGACCCTGCGGCTGCAGATGTTCGCGACCGATCTTGATCCCGCTGCCGTGGCCATGGCGCGGCGGGGAATCTATCCGTCGTCGATCGAGAGCCGTGTGTCGGCGGAACGGTTGAAGCGCTTTTTCGAGTGCGAGGGCGACGAGTGGCATGTCGGCGCTGAGCTGCGGTCGTCGGTGGTGTTTGCGGTCCATGACATGCTGACCGACGCGCCTTTTTCGCGGATCGACCTGCTGTCTTGCCGGAACCTGCTGATCTATCTGCAACCCGCTGCGCAGCTGCAGGCGACTGCGCTGTTTCATTTCGCCTTGCGGCCCGGCGGATTGCTGCTTCTGGGGAGCGCGGAGACGGTGGCCGAGATGAACGAGGGCGCGGAAACCGGCTTCACGCTGATTTCCAAGGCGGCACGCCTGTATCGGCGCAACGTCAACCGGCGCGTGGCGCTGCCGGGGCAGCCCGCACCCTTGCCGGCCTTTGCCTTGCCGCCGCGGCCGCCGCTGGCGACGCCGCCCGGCGCGGCGCGACTGCTGGCTCTCGAGGCCGAGCTGGCGAGCATTCGTGCCGAGCTGGCCAGCGTGAACCTACACCTGGAAGGCGCCGGCATTGAACAAGAGGCCGCGCATGCCGATACCATGTCGCGCAACGAGGAATATCAGACGACCAACGAGGAATTGCTGACCCCTCAGGAGGAACTGCAATCGTTGAACGAAGAGCTGGTGGCGCTGAACGCCCAGTTGCAGGAGACGCTTGATCGCCAGCGGACGACGTCGGACGATTTGCAGAACATCCTCTACAGCACCGATGTGGCGACGATCTTCCTCGATCGCGAGCATAACATCCGGTTCTTCACGCCGGCAACGCGGGCGCTGTTCCACCTGCTGCCAGGTGATGTCGGCCGGCCGCTGGCCGATCTGGCCCCGCTGCGGCCTGACGCTCATCTGCTCAGCGATTCCGCTGACGTGCTGACCGGCAGCCCGCCGATCGAGCGCGAAATCGACGGTGCCGACGGCGTTTCCTACTGCCGGCGGATCCTGCCCTATCGCTCGCATGACGAACAGATCGAGGGGGTGGTGATCACCTATACCGATATCACCGAACGCAAGCAGACGCTCGACGCGCTGCGCGAGGCGCGCGAGTCCGCCGAGGCCGCCAATCTGGCCAAGTCCCGCTTCCTGGCGGCGGCGAGCCACGACCTGCGCCAGCCGTTGCAGGCGCTGGTGCTGTTGCAGGAGTTGCTGGCGCGCAAGGCGTCTGACCCCGAGACGCAGGTGCTGCTGATCCGGCTGGACCGGACGCTCGATGCGATGTCGTCGATGCTCGACAGCCTGCTCGACATCAATCGGATCGAGGCCGGCGCGATCGAAATCGAATCGCGGGCCTTTCCGCTGGAGGCGCTGTTCGGCGAGGTCGTTCAGGGCCTGATGCTGCAGGCGTCGTTGACCGGGCTGAAGCTGCGTTACGTGCCGACGGCCTGCCATGTCGTTTCCGACCGGCGGCTGCTGGCGCAGATGCTGCACAATCTGGTGGCCAATGCGCTCAAATATACCAACCGCGGCGGGGTGCTGATCGGCGCCCGGCGGCGGGAAAACAATGTCGAGATCCAGGTCTGGGACACGGGCATCGGCATTGCGGCGGGCGATCTGGAATCGGTGTTCAAGCCCTATAGCCAGCTTGGCGACATGCCCGCGGAGCGCGGGCGCGGGCTCGGCCTGGGGCTGTCGATCGTCCAGAGCCTGGGCGACATGCTGGGCCATCCTATTGCCGTGCGCTCCCGTCCCGGGCGGGGATCGGTGTTCTGTATTACGGTGCCGGTGGCCGAGCACATGACACGGGTGGTGGAAGCGAAGCTGGTGCCGGGACCGCGGCAGCGGCCGGACAAGGCCGCGCCGGCGACAACGGGTCAGGCCGCCCCGGCGAACATCCTGGTGATCGACAATGACGGCGACCTCCTCGACCTGCTTGGCCAGACGTTGCGCGATGCCGGGCATCAGGTAACGACGGCGAAGGACGAGAGCGAGGCCAAGGCGGCACTGAAGACCAGCACGCCCGATTTGATCATATCGGACCTGTTTCTCGACGGCGCGCAGGATGGTCTCGAACTGGCGGCGACGCTGCGCCAGAAGATGATGCAGACGGTGGGGCGACTGGTGCCAGTGATGATCCTGACCGGCGATATTGCCATCCATACGCTGGCGCGCGTCGCCGCCTATGACTGCACGCGGCTTTCCAAACCGGTCCGACCGACCGAACTGCTGGCCGCTGTCGAGGCGGAGCTGGGCCGGGCGTCGACGCGGGATGCGACGGCGACCGATGCACAGGCGGAGTGGGGGATCGTGCACGTCATCGACGACGACCCGTCGCTGCTGCGCGAATTCAGCCTGTTGATGGCCAATGCCGGACTGCCGGCGCGGCTGCATGTTTCCAGCGAGGCGTTCCGCGCCAGCTGGGAGCCCGAAAAGGCGGGGTGCCTGCTGATCGATGCCTATCTGCCGGGCGAGAGCGGGATCGAGCTGCTGGCCAGCCTGAAGGCCGCCGGCGTGCTGACGCCGGCCATCCTGATCACCGGCAAGGGCGATGTCTCCATGGCGGTGGACGCGATGAAGGCCGGCGCGATGGACTTCATCGAGAAGCCGGTGCGCGGGTCGGTGATCGTCGACAGCGTTCGCCGCGCGCTCGAGAGCATCAAGGGCCTGGCGATGGAGAATGCCGAGCGGAGCGCTGCCGCGGCGCGGCTGGCGACGCTCACCGACCGTCAGGTCGAGGTGATGCTGATGGTGCTGAACGGCCAGCCGAGCAAGAACATCGCCGCCGACCTCGATATCAGCCAGCGTACGGTGGAAAACCACCGTGCCGAGATCATGCGTCGGACCGGATGTCGCTCGTTGCCGGAACTGGCCCGACTGGTGATGACAGCCAAGAGTGGTTCCGCCACCGAATAATTAGCCGCGTACGCCTGCGGTGCGCAAGGAAAAGGCCCGACAGCTTGCTGCCGGGCCTTTCTGCTGATCCAGTGCAGGATATTGAACTGCCAGCGATACCGGCTCCGTGACTGAATAGTCGCGGAACCGGTACCAGCGGCAGTCAGGCCCTCCCCTGAAGCGTGTTACGCTCAGGCCGTGACGGTGGCCATGCCGCGCTGACGGCGACGCATGACGCTGCCGACGAGGCCGAAGCCCATCATCAGCATGCCCCAGGTGGCCGGCTCGGGCACTTCACCGGCAAACGACCCGGCAACGCTGGCGGTGAACGGGCTGGAATAGCCATTGGCATCGAAGTTCGACGGCGGCTGAATGGCAGTCAGGGCCAGCGAGAAGTTCGAGGACACGAAATCGGGCAGCGTCAGGAACGACGACGAGAAGTTGATGATGTTGCCCGGATCGGCGGAGAACAGCGCGCCCGACCCGCCATCGGCGTTATAGCCCATGGTGGCGTTGACGAAATCGACGGTCAGATAGTTGCTGCCGTTCGAGAAGTTCATCGTGCCGTTCCAGCCGGTCTGGGTGTACTGACCGCCGGACAGGACGGCGCCCTGGTCGGTCGAGCCGGTCATCGAGAAGGAAGCGTTGTACACGCCCGGCGTGCCATATTCCGTCACGATGAAGAAGACGGGGGCATTGGTGACGCTGACAGCATTGCCGGTGCCAGTGTTGGTCAGCGAGAGAACGCGTGCGCTGTTCTGCTGGCCGAACTGAGCGAAGTTGAGTGCAAGCGCCGGCGTGGCCAGCAGCATGGACACGATAGCCCCGCCGACCAGCTTCTTCACGGTATTCATGATGAATCCCCTTTTTGTCGAACTTGGCCCTGCGGGCCTGATGGCATCCTGACGAGCGCAGGACATGCCGCACCATCGGGGAAGCCATGTTGTCGCAACAGCGCCGGAATTTACCCGGGGGACCTGTGGGGGGCCGGCCGAAGGTGGGGGGATTCCCCTAAGGGGAGATTAAGATCGGGGGAAATGGTGCTGCCGGGGAGGATTGAACTCCCGACCTCAGCCTTACCAAGGATGCGCTCTACCACTGAGCTACGGCAGCACGCCACAGCGCACGGGGCGCCACGGACGTGGCCGTATGAGCGAGGGGCGGCGGGCTGTCAAGAAACGCGGCCGGTGTTTTCCTTCCCGAGCCAAGCTGGGCTATAGAGAGGCATGACCGATGTCAGAGCCAAGACCCGCGAGGCGCGCCTTGCCGCCGCGCTGCGTGCCAATCTCGCCCGGCGCAAGGCGCTGGTGCGGGCGCTGGATGTGCCAGGAGCCGGTGCGCCGGAGGACCGGCTGGACTCAGCCGGCCGTGCCGGTAGCGATCGCCGCGTTGATGGCGGTGACGAGCTCTTGTGACTGGGGCGTGACCTTGGACGGATAGGCGGCGATCAGCCGGCCATCGCGGCCGACCAGATATTTGTGGAAATTCCAGCCCGGCGCCTTGTCCGCCCCCAGCTTGGCCGCCGCCCAGCGATAGAAAGGCGCTGCCGCCGGGCCCTTGACCACGGCCTTCTCGGTCATCGGGAACTTCACCCGATAGGTCGATTCGCAGAAATCGGCGATTTCCTTGCCGGTCTTGTACTCCTGGTCGCCGAAATCGCCCGATGGTACGCCGATCACCGTGAAGCCCTTGGCGGCATACCGGTCCTGCAGTGCCTGCAGCCCCTCATATTGCGGAGTGTAGCCGCAAAAGCTCGCCGTGTTGACGACCAGCAGCACCTTGCCCTTGTACTGGGCCCAGGGCATCGGCTTGCCGTCAATCGTCTTCGTCGTCACCTCGAACGCCGAATTCAGCCCCGCCGGCGCTGCCGCCACCAGAGCCACCCCAATCACCGCTGCCGCTGCTGCCCGCATCATCGCTCATTCCCCTCCGCTGGTTGTGCCGACATAGCACGGCCGTAGGCCGGCGCCCACGGCTATCCGTGTCGCAGGGAAGGGAAGGAGGCCTCCGGCGGCCGGGGGCGCAGCCCCCGGACCCCATTGATCAGCCTGCCCATAACGCCAAACGTCCTCGTGACGCGAAAGCCCCTTGATGGGGTCCGGG
>NZ_JBIMKZ010000038.1:0-23680 GCF_051860865.1 Polymorphobacter sp.
CTTCGGGTTCTAAACACACAACAAACCAAAACACGGGGAGGCCGGAAACAACACCAGCCTCCCCCCTTCTTTAGAAACAACAGCTGGGCTAGAACCAGCCCATGCCCCTCACCATCACCCGGCAAAGCCCGGCGGCGCCCTGGCGGTCGCTGGCCATCCGGATCGGCCTCGTCTTTGGCCTCATCGGCATTGCCGTCATCGGCCACTGGATCGATCGCGATGGGCTGATCGACCATCACGACGGTCACATCAGCTTCGGCGACGTCATCTATTTCACCATGATCACCGTCGCCACCGTCGGCTACGGCGACATCGCCCCGATATCCGACAGCGCCCGGATGTTCGATGCCTTCGTCGTCACCCCTATCCGGCTTTTTGTCTGGCTGATCTTCATCGGCAGCGCCTATGACTTTCTGCTCAGGGGCGTATGGGAGAAATGGAAGATGCGACGGCTCCAGTCCGACCTGCACAACCACATCATCGTCGCCGGCCATGGCGAAAGCGGCTCGGAAGCCGTCGCCGAACTGCTCCGTCGCGGCTCCACCCCTGAATCGATCGTCGTCATCGAGCCTAACACCGTCGCCCGCGACGCCGCCGCCGCCCTCGGCCTCACGGTCATGGACGCCGATGCCACCCGCAACACCACGCTCGAAGCTGTCTGCCTGCCCCGCGCCCGCGCGCTGATCGTCGCCGCCGGCCGCGACGACACCTCGATCCTCATCACCCTCACCGCCCACGGCCTCGCACCGAACGTCCCTATCCGCACCGTCATCAAAAACCGGGACAATGAGCAACTCGCCCGCACCGCCGGCGCCGACACCGTCATCAACCCCGCCAGCTTCGCCGGCCTGCTGCTCGCCGGCGCCTGCCACGGCTCGCACATCGCCGACTATATGGCCGACCTCGCCGCCGTCGACGGCCGCGTCAAACTCGCCCAGCGCCCCGTCCGCCCCGATGAAATCGGCCAGCCACTGTCCAGCCTCAAGACCGGCCTCGGCGTTCGCATCTACCGCGCCGGCCAGCCGATCGGCTTCTGGGAAGACGGCGCCCAGGCGCTCAGGCCCGGCGACGAGCTTGTCGAGATCATTCCGTCGCCATAGTGAGGGAAGGGGGCCTCCGGCGGCCGGGGCCTCGGGCCCCGGACCCCATCACTCGGCTCGTCCGCAGTGCGAACAGCCATCGCCCGGGATGCAGCCGTGCTTGGGGTCCGGGGCCTGAGGCCCCGGCCGCCGGAGGCACTCAATTGCCGCCGGAGGCACTCACTGCCTAAAACGGACATTTCGCCTGCCATGCCGGATCGCGGTTCGCCGCGCGCAGGCTGGCCAGTGTCGGCAGCGGCCCGGAGAGGTTGGCCTGCATGTTCTGCCAGGAATCCTGCCCGCCCATCGCCGCGCCCCGGCTATAGACCTCGAGGCCAAACGGCGCCCGCCCCGGCGCCTCGACTACATAGACCCGGTTGACCTCGCTCGGCCCGAAGTTGCTGCACCCCAGCGCCGTCACCTTGGCGCCGCGTGCGGCCATGGCGGCGGCCGGGTCGTAGCGCAGCTCAGCCTCGCGCTCACGCCAGCCGACGCTGATGTTGCGCGCGGTCGGCGTCCCGGTAACGCTGACCGTCAGCGCGCCGAACATGCCGGTGGCATCGGGTGCATTGGCATGGGCCTTGCCGCCGGCTCGCCACCGCACCTGCGGCAGCCGCGCCTGCAGGTCGGAGAGCGTCAGCGCCTCGCCGGGCCGCACCGGCACGGCGGCGAGCAGCGCCTCGGCCACCGGCCCCGCCGCCACCGCCATGCCCCAGCCGCCGGTGCACAGGCTGGCCAGGTTCGCGGCGGACATGCCCGGGTAGCGCGCCTGATTGTCCTTGCGGCACTGCGCCTTGAACGCCGCCTCGGCGCCGGCAACCACGGGCAGGGCAGGGGCCGCCGGCCCGGCTGCGGCCGCCGGTGGTGTCGTGCCGCCGGCCGCCACAGGCGCTGACAGCAGCGCCGCACCGGACAGCGTCGCCGGCCGCACGGCCGCCGCCCGCCCGTCGGTCGCCACTTCCTCGAACCGCCGCGCCGCCGCATTCCAGCGCAGCTCGTCGCCACACCGTGCCGCGCCGCCGCAGGCCGGGCCGCGCCGGGCGATCTGTAGCCGCGCCGGATTGCCGTCGAGCACCCGATAGGCCAGCAGCCGGTCCTCGAACACCAGCGTCGCCCCGCTCCCGCCCGCCAGATAGAGTTGCAACCGCGCCAGCCCGCCGGGCCGGAACAGTGCCGGCTGCCCGGCGCAGGGGAAATTGCCCTCCGAAACCACGAAGTCGACCTGCCCGTCGCCATTGAAATCGCGCGGGATGACGAACTGCCCCTGGCCAGTCATTGCCCCCAGCGTGCCGCCGGCGCGCAGGCACTGCGTCACCATCTCGTTGATCCGCGCCTTCACCGGCTCCGGCACCCCGCCCGCCCGCGGCTGCGCCGCTCCGCTGCTCGCCAGCAGCAAGGCCGCCACTGCCGTCATCCCCATCCGCATCGCCCTCTCCCCACCTATGGCGCCGCGCGCGCCGCCGTCACCTCCAGTTCGACCAAATAATAGGGGCCCGCCAAACCGGCGACCTGCACGGTGCTCCGCGCCACGGTGCGGGGGTTGTCGGCGGTGCCGAAGAATTCATCGAAGCCGGCGTTGAACCCGGCAAAGTCCATCCGCCCGTCCATGCCCGGCGCCGCGGTGACGAACGCCGTCATCTTGATGATGTCCGACATCGCATAGCCCTGCGCCGCCAGCAGCGCCTTGATCTTGCGCAGCGTGCTGACCGTCTGGGTCCGCGTGTCGCCATAGGCGGCGATGCTGTCGGCGGGCCTGGAGGGGTCGATCGGCGCCGCCAGCTGGCCGGACAGGTATAGGATTTCGGTTCCCGCCGGCACCCGCACGCCGGTCAGGATGCGCCCCGGCGGCATCGTCGGAACGCGCGTCACCCCTTCGGCCCAGGCGGAGCCGGCCGTCGCGGCAGACATCGCCAGCACGGCGGCAAGTAAAAGTCCGGGCTGCTTCATGTCATTCCCCAGTCGCGCCCGCTCGGGCCTGTCGATCATCCGGCCACGCAGGGGCCCGGACTGCGACGAATAGTATCAACCCGGGCGCTTGCCGCAACCCGGTTCGGCCGCCATCACCCGGTGATTGGCGGTTGTCGCCGCGCTGTGGCATTGTGCGGTCACTCGTCCCCCCAAGGAGGCTCCCCCGATGACAGTTGCCGACACGGATCTCGCCCGACACACGCTGAAGACCATCGACGGCCGGAACACCAGCCTCGCCGAATGGCGGGGTCAGGTGCTGCTGATCGTCAACACCGCCAGCAAGTGCGGCTTCACGCCGCAATATGAGGGCCTTGAGGCACTGCAGAAACGCTTCGGTCCGCGCGGCTTCGCCGTCCTCGGCTTCCCCTGCAACCAATTCGGCGCCCAGGAGCCCGGCGACGCCGCCGAGATCGCCAGCTTTTGCTCGACCAAGTTCGATGTCAGCTTCCCGCTTTTCGCCAAGGTCGACGTCAACGGCGACGATGCTCATCCGCTTTTCAAGGAGCTCAAGAAGGCCGCCCCCGGCCTGCTCGGCTCGGAAGCCATCAAATGGAATTTCACCAAGTTCCTGGTCGATCGCAGCGGCAGGGTGGTCGACCGCTTCGCCCCCACCACGACGCCGGAATCGCTCGCCGACGTTATCGAGGCGCTTCTCTGATATAAAATCTCTTACCGCCCCTTGCGAATTCGCGTCGGGCTTCCCATCGTAGCGCACGGTCAATCCAGACCGCACTCATCAGGAATACCATGGCTGGCGCCAATGCTTCGCAAATGACGCTCAGGGAGGTCTACGCCTGGGTTCGCCCGATCCTCGGGCCGGAGCGCAATTTCTTCTGGTTGACCATCATCTACGGTGTCGGGATAAGCGTACTGTCGCTGGCCACCCCGCTCTCGGTGCAGGTCCTCATCAACAGCGTCGCCAATACGGCGCTGCCGGTGCCGCTGTTCACGCTGGCGATCGTGCTGTTCCTGCTGCTGGCGCTGCTCGGCCTGATGGCGGTGCTGCGCAATCATCTGATGGAGCTGTTCCGCCGCCGCTTCGGCGCCCGCCTGGTGGCGGACATCACCGTGCGCGCCATCAACGCCGCCAATCCGGATTTCGCCGATAGCCAACGCATCGCCTTGTTCAACCGCTTCTTCGATCTCGTCGCCGTGCAGAAGTCGATCCCGTCGCTGCTGATCGGCGCCTTCACCCTCATCCTGCAGGGCCTCGTCGGCTTTGTCGTCACCAGCTTCTATCACCCGGTGTTCCTGGCCTTCAATCTCGTCGTCGTCCTCGCCATCGTTCTCACTTTCGTGATCTGGAGCAAGGGCGCCATGGTCACGTCGATCGAGCTCAGCCACAAGAAATATGCGGCGTCCGAGTGGCTGGAGAGCGTCGGCGCCTCGGATGGCTTCTACAAGACCGCCGATCACCGCGCCTATGCCATCGAGCGGTCGGAGGCGGCCGCCGCCTCCTATGTCAAAAGCCATGCCCGCCATTATGGCTACACGCTGCCGCAGACGATCTCGCTCTATCTGATCTATGCGCTGGCGTCCGCCGGCCTGCTGGCGCTCGGTGGCTGGCTGGTCATCCAGCAGCAGCTCTCCATCGGCCAGCTCGTCGCCGCCGAACTCATCCTGTCGGGCGTCTTCCTCGGCATCGCCCAATTGAGCGGCTACCTCGATGATTTCTACAAGCTCGTCGCCGCCATCGAGGAGCTGTCGCTGCTCTACAGCATCCCCCAGGAGCCGAACACCGAAGGCAAGCCGCTGCGCACCACGCCCAGCCGCCGGCTCGTCGATCCAGTGCGCTCCACGGACCTGCAGTTCGCCAATGTTCGCTTTTCGCTACCCGGCAACCCCTGCCATCTGGACTTCAGCGTTCCCGGTGGCACCCGCGTCATCGCCCAGGGGCCGCCGAGCATGGAACGGCGGATCTCCAACCTGCTCAAGCGCCAGACCCGCCCCGATTCCGGCCTTATCCTGCTCGGCGATGTTGATATCGGCACGCTCGATGTGCTGCGGCTGCGCACCGATGTCATCGTCCTCGATCGGCCTAACATCGTCGAGGTCAGCATCGAGGATTATCTCGCGCTGGCCGATCCCGATGCCGACCCGGCCGAGATGTTCGCGGCCCTGCGCCTGGTCGGGCTGGAAGACCGGATCGCCATGTTGCCCGATGGCCTGCAGACCACCATGTCCTTCTCCGGCTATCCGCTGTCGGTCGCCAAGACCATGCAGGTCAAGCTCGCCGCCGCCATCCTGTCGCGCCCCAAGGTGCTGGTGCTGTCACCGCTCTATGACATCGTCCCCGTCCACTGGCTCCAGCAGGCCTTTGATCATTTCAAGGGCAGCGAAACCACGCTCATCCATTTCAGCAACCGGCCCGAGGCGATGACACTCGATGGTTATCTGTGGATCGGCCACGATCATCAGGCGCTCGTCACCGACCGCGCCGATTTCGATGCGCTGCGTCATCCGACTGCGGGTCGCGCCTGATGTCGTCGCTGTTCCCGCCACCGCCCGAAAAGCCGATCCTGGCCAATCCGGTCGATTTCCCGACCATGGCCTCCATCAAGCCGCCGCGCGTGCTGCGCAGCCTCGGCTGGATGATCGCACTCGGCATCCTGTTCTTCGTCATCTTCGCCGTCGTCACGCCCTGGGTACAGACCGCGCCCGGCAGCGGCTCTGTCATCGCGCTCGATCCGCGGGACCGCCAGCAGAACATCACCGCCATGGTCAGCGGCCGCCTCGATCGCTGGTATGTCACCGATGGCGATCTGGTCGAGCAGGGCGATCCCATCGCCCGCGTCGTCGACATGGACCCGATGCTGCTCGATCGTCTCGCCGCCGAGCGCGCCCAGATGGCCGCCGAGGTCGAGGCCGCGCGCCAGGCGATGCGCACCGCCGAGCTCGATGTCCGCCGCACCCGCACCCTGTTCGATGAAGGGCTCGCCGCGCGGCGCGATCTCGAACAGGCGCAGATCAAGGTTGCCGATTACGCCGCCAAGCTGGCCAGTGCCCAGGCCTCGCTCAACCGAGTCGACGTTAATCTGAAACGCCAGTCGCTGCAGCTGGTTACCGCACCTCGCGCCGGCCGCATCATGCGCGTCGAGCCGATCGACAGCGCCACCATGGTCAGCGCCGGCGATCCTCTCGCCAGCTTCGTCCCCGAGCAGACCGAACGCGTCGTCGAGCTGTTCGTCGATGGCCGCGACGTGCCGTTGATCAAGCCCGGCCGCCGCGTTCGGCTGGAGTTCGAAGGCTGGCCCGCCATCCAGTTCTCCGGCTGGCCCTCGGTTGCCCAGGGCCTGTTCGATGGCCAGGTCAAGGCCATCGATGTCTCCGCTTCGCCCAACGGCCTGTTCCGCGTCATCGTCGAGCAGGCCCCCGATCGCGCCCCCTGGCCCGGCGATCCCCAGGTCCGCCTCGGCGCTGCCGTGCGCGGTTGGGTGCTGATGGACACGGTCAAGGTCTGGTTCGAGATGTGGCGCCTTCTCAACGACTTCCCGCTGCAATATACGCCCGGCAGCGCTGCCGGCGGCAAGGCCCCGTCCACCTCCGCTGGCACCTCCGCCGGCACGCCCGCGCAGGGCAGCAATGCAAAATAGCCTCCTGCGCCTGCTGGCGCTGCTGCTGGCCTTGCTATTCGCCCCGGCGCTGGCCCAGCAACAGCCCCAACAGCCCCAGCCCGCCGGCCCGCTCACCCTCGCCGAAGTCCTCGCCTCGTCGCGCTTCCACGCCCCTCAGGTGCTGGAGGCGATGGCCCGCATCCGCGGCGCCGAGGGCCGGCTGCTCAGCACCCAGGCCGCCTTCGATACCGTGTTCAGCGCCGACATCAACAGCCGCGTCTTCGGCTTCTACGATGGCAGCAACGCCAATGTCCGCCTCACCCAGCCGCTGCCGGAAAACGGCGGCTACACCTATGGCGGCTACCGCATCTCGTCCGGCCGCTTCCCCGTCTATGAGGACGAATATTACACCAACCAGGCCGGCGAGGTCATGGCCGGCGCCGTCTTCTCGCTGCTCCGCGACCGCGCCATTGATGAGCGCCGGTTCGCCCGCAGCCTCGCCGAGGCCGATATCGCCATCGCCGAGGCAGACCGGCTGATGATCGCTATCGGCGTCCAGCGCCAGGCGCTCTCGGCCTATAACGCCTGGGTCGCCGCCGGCATGCGCCTCAAGGTCTACCGGGACCTGCTCGATCTCGCCGAAACCCGCCAGGCCGGCTTCCGCCGCCAGGTCGAGGAGGGCGCCCGCCCGCGCATCCTGCTTACCGAGAACGAGCAGAACATCCTCCGCCGCCAGACCCTCGTCGTCCAGACCGAGCAGCAGCTCGCCCAGGCCGCCGCCGCCCTCTCGCTCTATTACCGCGCCGCCGACGGCACCCCCATCACCCCGCCGCCCAGCCGCCTCCCTCCCGGTCTGCCGCCGCTGATCATCCCGGACCGGATCGGCCTCGATCCCGCCACCATCGCCGCCGCCCGGCCGGACCTCCGCACCCTCGATATCCGCATCCGCCAGCAGAGCCAGCGCCTCGCGCTCGATCGCAACAGCTTCCTCCCCAAGCTCGATCTCAAGGTCGAGGCCAGCCGCGATCTCGGCCCCATCGGCCCCGGCGGCAATTCCCGTACCCCCACCGAGGGCAAGCTCGGCCTCAGCCTCACCGTGCCGCTCCAGCAGAGCGCCGCCCGCGGCCGCCTCGCCCAGACCAACGCCGAGATCGAGGCCTTCCGCCAGCGCCGCCGCCTGCTCGAAGACCAGATCGGCGCCGAAGTCGGCCAGCTCGCCATCGCCGTCTCCGCCACCGCCCGCCTCCGCACCATCGCCGAGGACGAGCAGGACCGCGCCACCACCATGGCCAGCGCCGAACGCCGCCGCTTCGAGGCCGGCGCCTCCGATTTCTTCCTCGTCAACGTCCGCGAGGAATCCGCCGCCGACGCCCAGGTCCGCGCGCTGGATGCCGCCGTCCGCCAGATCACCGCCAACGCCGAACTCGCCGCCGTCACCGCAGACCTCGATGCCCTCGGCCTTTAATCCCTCCCGCCGCGCGCTGCTGGCCGCCGCCGCCCTCGCCCCGCTCGCCGGCTGCACCCGTCTCGGTGCGCTCAACGGCCTCGATCGCCTCACCCCCGGCGCCGGCCTCGCCGTCACCCGCGTCGCCGAAGCCATCGCCTATGGCCCCAGCGCCCGCCAGATGCTCGACGTCTACGCGCCCGAAGAGCCCGGCCCCCGCCCCGTCCTCCTCTTCTTCTACGGCGGCAGCTGGCAGTCCGGCCGCCGACAGGACTATGCCTTCGCCGCCCGCGCCCTTGCCGGCCTCGGCTATGTCGTTGTCGTCCCCGATTACCGCCTCGCCCCCGCCCACGCCTATCCGGACTTTCTGCGAGACGCCGCCGCTGCCACCGCCTGGACCAGCCGCCACATCGCCGCCCATGGCGGAGACCCCGCCCGCCTCGCCGTCATCGGCCACAGCGCCGGCGCCTATATCGCCCTCATGCTCGCCCTCGATCCCCGTTGGCTCGGCCCGGCCTTCGCCAGCACCAACCCCCTCCGCGCCGCCATCAGCCTCGCCGGCCCCACCGATTTCCTGCCCTTCGCCCCCGCCGGCGCCGCCGACATCGCCTTCGGCCACATCCGCAACCCGTCCGAAACCCAGCCCATCACCCACGCCCGCACCCGCTACCCCGGTTGGACCACGCCCGCCATCCTCCTCCTCCACGGCGAAACCGACGACACCGTCCTCCCCCGCAACGCCACCAACCTCGCCCTCGCCGGCACCCCCGCCACCCTCAAACTTTACCCGGACCTCGGCCACATCGGCATCCTCCTCGCCCTCTCCCGTCCCTTCCGCCCCAAAGCCCCCGTGCTCAACGACACGGCCGCGTTCTTGTCAGAGAAGATTTAGGGAAAGGGCCTCCGGCGGCTGGAGGCTCAGCCCCCAGACCCCAAGAAGTATGTCGTATTGTAAGTTTGGTCGACTTGGCTGCACGGTGCCGCCGTAGCCATCACCCCCGCAAATACCCCAACACCGCCGCCGCCCACGCCTCCGGCTGCTCGTCGACAATGTCATGCGTGCCCCCCTCCAGCGCCGCGAACGACCAGTCCGGGCGCAGCGCGTGCGCGCGCTTCGAGGCTTCGTACAGATCGTCCCCCGTGTTCGAAAAAACCAGCGTCGGCGCCTCGATCCGCAGCAAATCGGCGTGCGTGTCATGCGCGAACACGCCCTCGAACGCCCAGAAATACCGGTCCGGGTTGGTCAGCATCGTCGCGCAGTGCCGGTGCATCGCCTTCAGGTCGGTCCACCCCGGCGAGGCCTGCAGTCGCTGGTTCCACGCCGCCAGCAGGTGCGAGCCATCGGCCTTCGGCTCCAACGGCGCAAAGCGGAACCCCGCGAAATGCGCCCGCTCGGCGTCGGACAGCAGCGCCACCCCGTTGAGGATCAGCCGCCGCACCCGCGCCCGTTCCGGCCCCGCCGCCAGCGCCGCCGCAATCGACGCCCCCGTATGGTTGCCCAGCACATCCACCCGCTCCAGCCCGAGCGCATCGATCACTCCCGACAGTGCCTCGGCATGGGCCACGATGCTCGCCGGCCCCGGCGGCGCGTCGGACCCGCCATAGCCCGGCATGTCGAGCGCAATCACCTGCACCCCGCCCTCGACCAGATACGGAATCCCGGCCGAAAACTGGTCGCCCGAAAGCGGCGACTGGTGCAGCAAGATCAGCGGGTCGCCGTGCCCCGCCGTCCGCACATGCACCTGCCCCCAGCGCCCGTCGACATAGCTCTTCCGCATCACAGATCCTCCAGAAAATCGATCACCGGCGCCACGAACTCGCCCGCCCGCTCGTCAAAATGCACAGGGTCGGCCCCCTCGAACCGATGCCAGGCCGCCCGCGGCAATATCCGCCGCCCTCGGTCCAGGCTCGCCGCCAGCGAATCCCCCGCCGCGCCCAGCAGCAGCACCGGCAGCCGCAGCTTGGCCAGCTGCCCCTCCAGATCATGCCGCGCCAGTACCGGCGCCGAGGAGACGAAATCCGTCTCCAGATAATCGATCATCACCGGCCACACCCGATCGGGCGTCACCGGTAGGCCATATTCGCGCAGCAGCCTCGCCGCCTGCTCCCAGGCCAGCCTCTCCACCCCGTCCCCCGCCGGCCGCCCCATCGCCTCCAGCCCGGCCAGCGCCGCCCTTAGCTCCGGGGTCAGGAACGCCAGCCCGTCGAGCACCAGCGCCCGGATCCGCCCCGGCCACCCCAGCGCCATCTCCACCGCCACGCTCGCCCCGGCATGGCCGCCCAGCACCACCGCCGGCCCGCCCTCGCCGATCACCGTCACCAGCGCCTCGGCCCAGTCGCCCACGTCCCAGTCGCTGCCCCGCGCCGCCGATCGCCCATAGCCCAGCACCCGCCACCCGGCCTCGGCAAAGCGCGGCGCCACATGCTCGAACATCCGGCCGGAGAGCGGCGTCCAGTGCACCAGCACCAGCAGCGGCCCGTCGCGCCGCCCCCATTCGCGCACATGCACCTGCCCGGCACCGGTCATTGCATATCGCATCATCATCGCCATATCCTGCCCCCGCCGGCGCATAATGCCGCACCCCGCCCGCTCATCATCCACAGGGCGGAGAGTTTTGCCAGCCCTTGCCCTTGGCGCCCAAGCCGCGCCATCCTCCCGCCATGGTCCATCAGATCCTCATCGGCAACATCGGCTTCCTGCTCGCCGCCACCGCCATCCTCGGCTGGGCGCGCTGGCGCACCCGCCCCGGCCCGGTCTTCACCGGCCCCTGTCCGGTCGGCCCGGTGTTCAAGGGCTGGTTGATCAACATCTGGCTGGTCGGCCTCCTCCTCCCCCTCGTGGCGCTGGCCATCGGCTGGTCCAGTCCGCTCACCCGCCTCGCCCTCATCCCCTATCTGCTGATGTTCGCCGTGCAGGTCCTGTTCGAGCTCACCGCCTGGAAACGCTGGGGTTCGCCGATCTGGGTCATCGTGCCCTGCCTGTTCCTCCCCTGGCGGCTGTTCCAGGTCTGGCAGGCGCTGCAGCTCGGTAGCCACGAAACCCTCACCCAAATCACCCTATGGGCGCTGTTCGTCCTCTGGCTGGTCAACATCGGCGTCCATTATACCAACATCCCCAACACCATGCGCTGGAACCACCACCCGCAAGACGCCCGCTTCCCCAGCCTCAACGACCCCCGCGTCTTCACGAAAGATGCCCAATGAACATCGACGAATACGCCCGCGAAGGCTGCACCCGGGTCGAAGGCGCCTTCCTCGACTGGGTCCACCCCCTCACCACGGCGCTCGATCGCATCAATGCCGCCTTCGATGCCGGCGAAACCCCAATCCCCGCCCAGCCCTCGCCCGTCCAGAACCCCCCGTCCCGCCACCTCACCGGTCAGGGCGGCATCCAGCTCCGCAACTGCATGCCGCTCGATCCGATCTTCGCCGATTGGGCGCGCACCTCCCCCGCCGCCGCCCTCGTCGGCACCCTCATGCAGGCCGATCACACCGCTCTGTGGATGGACGCCAGCTTCATCAAGCAGGGCAGGGACCCCGATGCCGCCACCCCCTGGCACAACGATGTCTGCACCTTCCCCTTCACCGGCAACCACCTCCCCAGCCTCTGGATCGCCCTCACCGACGTCGCCGAAGACAACGCCCCCATGCTCACCCTCACCGGCTCCAACCACGATCCCCACCGCTACCACAGCCCGCTCTCCCGCCAGGACATCACCCTTCCCGGCTACCGCCCCTGGTCGGAACTGGAAGCCCGCACCGCCGCCCCCAACGCCCCCATCCGCACCTGGCCCGCCAGGGCCGGCGACGCCCTGCTCATCCACCCCAAGACCATCCACGCCAGCCTGCCCCGCACCACCACGCACCCCGGCCGCCGCATCGCCTTCACCACCCGCTGGATCGGCTCCGACGTCATCTGGAACCCGGACGCCCTTAGCGCCCCCATCCCCCACCTCGCCAGCCGCCTCACCCCCGGGGCGCCGCCACCCGAAAGCCTTTTCCCCATCCTCTGGCAGAAGCAGCCTCCGGCGGCTGGGGCCGCAGGCCCCAGACCCCACATATCTGGTTGATCCCACAGAACCATCTGCCGTCGCGTTGAGGAGGCCCAATCATTGGGGTCTGGGGCCTACGGCCCCAGCCGCCGGAGGCACTTCTTACAGCCGGAGGCCCCTATATCGCGGCGTTCACCGCGTCATAATCGAACAGCCCCAGCTCTTCCTCATTCTTGATCCCGCCCTTGCCGAGGCTATGCGGGTCCTTGCCTTGCAGTTCGAGCCCGACGAGGCGGGACTGGGTCTGGACCATCGTTGCCTTGGGCAGCCGCAGCGCTTCGTAGCGGGCCAGCGCCACGTCGGGGGAGAAGGCCAGCAGGCAGCGCGCCAGGATTGCGGCGTCTTCGAGGGCCGAGGCGGCGCCCTGGCCCATGAACGGCAGCATCCCGTGCGCGGCGTCGCCGAGCAGCGTCACCCGTCCCCGCTGCCAGGTCGTGAGCGGGTCGCGGGCGTGCAGCGCCCATTTGAACAGCTGCCCTTCGTTGGTGGCGCTGACGATCGCCTGCACCAGCGGGTCCCAGCCCTGGAAGTGCGCCAGCAGTTCGGGGATGGTGGAGGGGATGGTCCAGCCCTCGTCCTCCCAGCCTTCCATCTCGACGAACGCGGCATAGTTGCACAGTGTGCCGCCACGCACGGGATAGCGCATGAACAGCCGCTCCGGCCCGATATGGATGCCCGGCGGCAGATGCTGGAATTCAGCCGGCAGCGCATCGCGCGGCACCAGCCCGCGCCAGGCCACCTGCCCGGTGAACTGCGGCCTGTCCGCCGGCCACAGCGCCCCGCGCACCGCGGATCGCACCCCGTCGGCGCCGATCACCACATCCGCGTCCGCTGTCTCGCCATCGGCAAAGATCATCGCGCCATTCTCGGTGACGTTGCGCAGCTCGGCCCCCAGCCGCAGCGCCCCCGGTGCCGCCTCTTCCAGCGCCGCCACCAGCGCTGCATGCAGGTCGGCGCGGTGGACATGGTAATAG
The DNA here is from genome assembly GCF_051860865.1 of Polymorphobacter sp. Lineage (GTDB taxonomy): Bacteria > Pseudomonadota > Alphaproteobacteria > Sphingomonadales > Sphingomonadaceae > Sandarakinorhabdus. The sequence continues at coordinate 13,072 of NZ_JBIMKZ010000038.1, forward strand.
CCGGCCCCGCCATGCTTCTCGGCAAAATCGTCGCCGCGCCGGAATTCGCGCAGCACCTCGCCGGTCTGCCAATGCTGGGTCCACTGCACCTCGGGCACATAGCCGATCGGCTTCACATCGACGCCCAGCCAGTCCAGCACCCGCACCGAGTTGGGGGACATGGTGATCCCCGCGCCCAGCTCACCCAGCGAGGCGCTGCGCTCATACACCTGCACCGTCATCCCGGCCCGGGCCAGCCCCAGCGCGGCGGCCAGCCCGCCCATTCCCGCACCGATCACCGCAATACGCATCAGTCGAACCTCGTCGGATATCGCCCCAGGAACAGCAGCAGCGGCGGCGCGAACAGGAACAGCGCCGCCGACGCCATCAGCGCCGGGTCATAGCTGCCCATCGTGTCGAACACCCGCCCGAAGATCGCCGGCGCCAGACCCGCCGTCACCAGCAACCCCACCGTCTGGATGGCATAGAGAAACCCATAGTTCCGCATCCCGAAATACCGCCCGGTCAGATAGGCCAGCAGGTCGAACTCCGCCCCCGCCGTCAGCCCGATCAGCACGACCGCCACCGCCAGCATCGCCGGCGTCGGCAACCCGCCCAGCAACAGCAGACACCCGCCCAAAGGCAGCGCCAGCAGCACCACCCCCACGCCCGGCGCCCAGAACCGGTCGATCAGCAACCCCGCCGACACCCGCCCCACGATCACCGCCACGCCCACCAGCGCCGCATAGCCGGCCGCCTCGCCCGCCGCCATGCCCCGGTCGGTCAGCAGCGGCACCAGGCTCGGGATCAGCCCGCCAATGGCAAAGGCCACGCAAGACACCGCCGCAAAGATAAGCCAGAACCGATAGTCCTTCAGCGCCTCCGCCCGTCCGGCACCGCGCAAATTCGCCCCCGCCGCCTCCACAGCCGGCGCATCGCGAAACGTCAGCGCCACCAGCGGCAGCGCCAGCAGGATAACGCTCGCCCCCAGCAGCCGGTAGCCGTCGCTCCAGTCCCGTGTCTCCATCACCATCGTCATCAGCGGCGGCGCCAGCACGGCGGTAATCCCCGTGCCCATCAGCGCCAGCCCCAGCGCCGCCCCGCGCGCCCCGTCGAACCATCCGATGATGCACCGCGTCCACGTTACCGGAGACGTCCCCGCCCCCAGCAGCGCCACCAGCGCCCACCCCATATACCAACTGTTCAAAGACCCCGAAAAACTCGGCAGCAATATCAGCCCCACCCCCAGCCCCACCTGCGAGGTCATCGCCACCCGCCGTGAGCCAAACCGGTCCACCGCCATCCCCCAGGCCCAGCCAAAGGCCAGCAGCCCGATCATCAGCGCCGCAAACCCCAGCTGCACCTCCTCGCGGCTCCAGCCGGTCTGCGCCTGGATCGGCTTCACGAACACGCCCAGCGTATAAAAGGGCAGGGCCGATATCCCGAAGGTCATCCCCACGGTCCCGCCCGCCACCGTCTTCCAGCCGCGCGCAAACTCCGCCCTGTATGTCTTGGATCCGTCCATCGCCCACCCCTGTCCCGCTTTCCCCGTTCTGGCGCACCGCCTCCGGCGCGACAATCCGCCCAGCGGACAAATTTTCCGAACCCCCCTCGCCCCCGCCCGCATTTCGCGCCAATAGAACCGGCATGAGCATCCTCAGCGCCCCCCCGTCCGAGCCCATTGCCCATTATCCCGTCATCGTCGTCGGCGGCGGCGGCTGCGGCCTCGCCGCCGCCCTCGCCGCCTGCGATGCCGGCGCCGAAGTCCTCGTCCTCGAGCGTGATCCCACCCCCCGCGGCACCACCGCCATGTCCACCGGCCTCATCCCCGCCGCAGGCACCCCCGATCAGGCCGCTGCCGGCGTCGACGACAGCCCCGAGCGCATGGCCGCCGACATCCTCGCCAAGGCCAGGGGCGGAGACCCCGCCATCGCCCACACCCTCGCCGCCCGCTCCGCCGAGCTGGTCGACTGGCTGCGCAACAAACACGCCGTCCCCCTCAGCCTCGTCGACGGCTTCCTCTATCCCGGCCACACCGCCCGCCGCATGATGGGCAGCCCCAACCGCACCGGCGAAGAGCTCATGGCCGCCCTCAACAACGCCGCCACCGCCGCCGGCGTCGATATCCTCACCGACGCCACCGTCCGCGATCTCGTCGCCGACCCCGATGGCCGCATCACCGCCGTCGTCATCGAGCGGCCCGACGGCGCCCGTGAAACAATCGCCTGTTCCGCCCTCATCCTCGCCTGCTCCGGCTTCGCCGGCAACGACGAGATGGTCGCCCGCTACATCCCGGAGATCCTCGGCGCCACCTTCTTCGGCCACCCCGGCAACAAGGGAGACGCCCTCGTCTGGGGCGAGGCCCTCGGCGCCGCCCTCGCCGACATGGACGCCTATCAGGGCCACGGCGGCCTCGCCGCCGGCCACGGCATCCCCATCCTCTGGCCGCTGATCGTCGAGGGCGGCATCCAGGTCAACCGCACCGGCACCCGCTTCAGCAACGAAGCCCTCGGTTACTCCGAGCAAGCCGCCAAGGTCGTCGCCCAGCCCGATCACGTCGCCTGGTCCATCTACGACGAGCGCCTCGATCAGCTCATGCGTCAGTTCGACGATTACCAGAACGCCCTCAAGGCCGGCGCCATCACCGAAGCCCCGGACATCGAGACCCTCGCCCAGAAGACCGGCCTCCCCCTCGAAGCCCTCCGCCAGACCCTCGAAGACACCGAGGCCATGGTCCGCGGCGAAAAAACCTGCCCCTTCGGCCGCAACTTCACCGGCAAGCCCCCCCTTCAGCCCCCCTACCGCGCCGCCCGCGTCAACGGCGCCCTCTTCCACACCCAGGGCGGCCTCGCCGTGGACACCAACGCCCGCGTCCTCCGCCCAAACGGCACCCCACTCCCCAACCTCTACGCCGGCGGCGGCGCCGCCCGAGGCATCTCCGGCCCCGGCGCCGCCGGCTACATCGCCGGCAACGGCCTCCTCAGCGCGACAGGACTGGGCTACATCGCCGGCCAATCCGCCGCGAAGCAGGTCGCGGAGTAGTAGGAAGAAGAAGCCTCGGGCGGGCAGGGGACTTGTCCCCTGCACCCCGAGTCCACCTTTAGCGCATGGATGGAAGTTGCTTGCGTAACGTAGGATATACGCTTCTAATTATTCAAAGCCGGTTGCTGGAGGGCCGGTACCAAGTGGCAGGGCATTAAGAAGAGATATTTGCCAGTTAGTTATCAGAGCCAGTCAATCGGCCGCTTGCGAACTCTTTTTCGCCCCATAAGATAAGGGTTGATCGCTGCGGCGAACCATCTGATTAGTATATCACCTTCGGCCATAAGATAAGGACGGCGCGGCTTTGAGCGTATCGAGCATACATATGCCTGTGACGATCACACTCTCAGTCCATCCAAATCCTGTGCCGACATCGAGCGTTGAGCCCGACGCAGGCTGCCCGCCCACTCCGGCAGCTACTATGAATGCTAGATTTCAGCCCAGTGACGGCGCTCACATGCCGCAACCTATAATGGCGCAAGAGCTAACGTTGGAGACCGGAAAAACTTTATTCGTTACTGGTCCTAACGGTGTTGGTAAGTCCGGCTTGCTGGCACAGATTGGACGCGAACTTGCTAGAAAAGGCGCTAACGTCGAGACGTTCTTCGGGAATCGACACATCCAGTTCCAATCGGATGACATCGATCAGATTGGCCAAAGTCTTGAGCAGCTTCAGATACAGCTTCGGAACCACGTCACTCGCTACCGGCACCCATGGGGTGAACAGCACATGAAGTCAGTCTTGCGCCGCGTCATACACCTGCAAGCGCAAGCAACTCACGACATTGTGCAGAAGCAAGAAGAGGGCGCATGCTTCGAAGCTGCCAAAGAGTCCCATCCCCAAATACTCCCTACTATTAACGCAATCTTTGAGGCAGCGCGGCTGCAAGTCCGGATTGATTTAACGGTAGGCGGGCTCCGTGCTCGCCGGGGGAATGCAATATATGGCATTGATCGGCTGTCGGATGGCGAGCGTGCAGCGCTTCTCTTGGTTGGAGCAGTACTCATTCAACCGGCTAATTCCTTTATACTGGTAGATGAACCGGAACGTCATTTAAATCCGGCAATTACAGGAGCACTGCTGGCGGCACTGGTTCGCAGCCGCAGCGACATAGGCTTCGTCTTTGCGTCGCATGATATCGAACTAATAAAATGGCTCCGCCCGGAACAGATTATCCACTTGCGTGGTTCAATTGTAATGCACAACGAGCCTGAGGATCGGCGGTTCGACCTGACGTTGCTCGGCTCGGATGACGAATTACCGGAGGAGTTGCGCAGCGCAATTCTTGGCAGCAGGCACCTGCTGCTTCTTGTGGAAGGAGAAACTAGTTCGGAGGATCAGGCCCTCTACCGTCATGTTTATCCGGAGTGGAATGTGGTGGCCCGTGGTGGCTGCGAAACCGTAGTCAACGGTGTCAAGGCACTTGCCAAAAATGGCTCTTTCCACTGGTTACACACTGCAGGCATCATCGATCGGGATGGACGGGCGCCGGACGAGCAGGCAGCCCTCGCGCTCGAACGAATATTTTGCCTGCCCGTACCTACAATTGAGAATATGTTTCTCCATCCGCAACTATTGGAAATTATGGCGGACCTGATTCATCAACTGACAGGAGGTGCTAGCGGCCCAGACCGGATGGCGGCCCTGCGCGGACAAATCCCAACTATGTTGCATGACAAAAAACGAGAATTCGTCGTTAAGAGACTGGTCTGGGAGGCAAATCGACGCAATGATGCCCAGAAGATCTCGCCCCGATCTGTGAAAGAGGGACAGCAGGAAATACCTGCCATAGACTTAAACATGATTAGATCGACTTTAGAAGACGATTTCGACACTGTGATGGCCGGACACGACGTCCTTGCTGCAATACAGGAAATACCGTTAAAAATACTGGCGAATCAGATCGTCCAATGCCTCGGCTATAATAACTTTGGGCAATATGCTAGTTCGGTCTTATCTCATCTTGAGCGTCAAACTCCCGTTGGAAACGTGATCCTGGACAGCCTTCGCGCTGCGTTGCCAGTGCTTCCGGCACCAAATGACAGGTGAGCCCCGCCTATTCTCAACTGTCGCTCCGCTCCAGCCTGCTTGCAAGGATTTGTCCGTCGGCAGCCCATACTGCTAATGCGCCTCCGACCTCATCCGCGAGCAGACTTCCAACTTGGTTCAGCGCCGTCGCGATCGTGAACGTTTCTCCGATTGGCGTGAGATCGTTCGAAAATCGCCGTCCAACCAGCTTGCAGCCCTTTTGATCTGAATGTGACCAAGCGCCTATTAACTCGTTCGGCGTTATTCTAACGAGGGTCGGGAAGTTCATATGCTCATCTGACGGGGCTGCGGCCAACAAAACTTGTGATCCAAATTTGTCGCTTGGATTACATAACTTGACTGCTTGAATGCTGTTCCCCCGATGATGCGCAAGATCGGTCCACGCGATCGCGCAGCCGTCTGCGCCAGTAACTGCGGTTAGATGCTCTGGATGAGCATATGTGTTATCGACGATCCGAGTAGGCGGGCTATAGGTGAACTTTCCTCTGCCGCGGGCATCCGCTCCATAATATGATCCGATTATCGGATAGATCGGCGACGCTCCTACCATGACTTCGTTAGTGTGAACTCTCAGCAGTAGATCTGGTGCAACTAGAATCGCCGTCGCGTGCCACGCATCTAGACTTGTCTCACTGAGCAAGGGTACGTCGTCCGTTGGGATGATCACAAGAGCGTGCTGCCATGAGATAGCGATCTCCTGTGAAGCAAAGGTCTGAACTTCCAGCTGCGGGACCTGAGCGTAGTTCCGTGCCAGCGAGAGTACTGAGCCTGCAAAACCATCGCGGTCCGCGCGCCTCGCCAAGATGCGGTCTTTATCGCTCCAAGCTAAGACCACGCTGCTATCCGCCAGCGGGCTGGCTTCAGCACGGGCATTTGAACTGGAGACAGGAATGCAAAGGTCGCGGCCTATCGGCGCAAGATTGGCATCAAGAAAGCGGCATTGAACCGCAGACTGTCGGCCAGCGTGCATGGTCCAAGTAAGTATATAACCGCTTGTATTCAGTCGCTTCATTCGAGGTCGAAGCAAAAAAGCAGGAGCGGCTTCAGCAGCGAATAGTTCGATGGGCGGCGAAACGATCATCACCAGAGTATAATACTAGTGCGATGATCGTCAATCTAGGCGCTGTCACATCAAAAACTACACGAGATTGCACCAGCCTAATGCAAACCCAGATGTTAACATTACAAACCGTAGCGCTTCGCTTGAACAAGTGAACTCGCGCAATAATGGCTTAAACGTGCTTTGGACGCGCTGAGAACGTAAAGCCGACATAACCGCCCAATCCTGCCAAGTAGGCGGGGATCACGTTGCTGTTTGTGCCGCGCCCAAACCCCCTTAAAGCCCCAGCCCCCCCGGGTTCAAAATCCCCTTCGGATCGAGCGCGGCCTTCACCGCGCGCAGCAGCGCCACCGAGGCCTCGTTGCGGCCCGGCAGATAGTGATAAGCCTTGCCCACCTGCAGATGCGCCGCGCCATGCTTGTGCATCAGCGCGATCACGTCGTTCTTCATCCGCTTCACTTCCGCCCGCGCCTCCGGCGCCTCCGGATAGTCGGGCAGCGTCTTCAGATGCTCGGCCGGCACCATCTTGTCATGGAACGCCGTGCGCGAATCCGGCCAGTAGAAGGTCGGCTCATAGATGAAGCCGCTGTTCCCCACGCACATGAACATCGTGCCGGTGTAGATGCCATGGCGCTCCATCACCTCCGCCTGGCTGTCCCAATAGGCGCGGATGGCATGGTGAAACGCCACCGCCCCGTCGTGCGGCAGCATCGCGTGCATCGGCATCCAGCGCTCGCCCTTGGGGCCGAGCACATTCACGAACGGCGCATAGGGCATCCCCCGCACGATCACCGGCACCGCGTTGGGCAGTTCCTCGCCCTGCGCCAGCGCGTGGCGGCGGATCACCGCCATCTTCGCCTTGGCGGACGCATCGTCCACGCCCTCGGTTATGTAATGCACGGCATAGCTCGCCGCCTTCAGCGCCTTGTCGCCCTGCACCGCCATCTTGGCGAGGGACTTCATCCCCGCGCCGATCGACTTGGCGTTCTTCATCACCCCCATCGCCACATCGGCTTTGGCCGACACGCTGGAATTCCGCCCGATCTGCCCCTGCTGCAACACCGCATCGATGGCGAAATTCTCGAAATCCAGCCCCTCGGCCGCCGCCGCGCGCATCGCCCCATGCATCGCCTCGAAGCTGTTGAACGAGAAGCTCGCCGCATCATAGGGCTCGTGCCGCTTCTCCAGCTTCAGGCTGATCCGCGCCTTCACCCCCAGCGCCCCGCAGTCGCCGGTAAACAGCCCCGCCATGTCCGGCCCGAAAAAGCGGAAGAACGGCTTCGCCACCTGGCTCCCCGCCGATCCGGTCGCCAGCATCTCGCCGGTCCCGGTGATCACTTCGATGTTCAGCACCGCCTCGGCGGAAACCCCCGGCCCATGGCTGATGCTGTTCTGCGAAACCGAGCCCGCAATCGTCGCCTTCAGCCCGGAAAACGGCCCCTGGAAGCTGGTCCGCAGCCCCATCGGCTTCAGATGCTCCATCAGCTCGGCCCAGGTCACACCGGCCTCCACCGTCACCACGCCGTTCATCGCATCGACGGCAATCGCCTTCAGCCGCCCGGAATCGATGGTAATCCCGCCCGGCATCTTCTGCAGATAGCCGTCGGTATAAGACGCCCCGCCGCCGCGCATCACCACCGGCGTCCCCGTCTCATAGGCCGCCGCCACGATCGCCTGCAATTGCCCCACCGTGCCCGGCCGCACCACAAACGCCGGCAGTTCCAGGGACCGGTACACATCGGTGCCATAGAATTCCCGGTCCGCCGCGCCGGTCAGCACATGCTCGGCGCCAACGATCCCCGTCAGGGTTTCGCCAATATCGGTACGGTCACGCAATTGGGTCGCCATCGGGTCAGCCTTTCGCAATATCGGTCAGGGTCTCGGCAAAGCGTTCCGGCGTATCGGCTTCCGCCGCCTCCGCCGCATCCTTCAATGCCAGATAGTAAAGCCTGTCGAGGAACGCTTGTCGACGGGTTTCCCGCACTTCGAGCACGTCCTGCGACGGTACATACGCCTCGATCGCATCGCCCAGCCCGCCGTCGCGCGCCACCCGCTCCACCGTATCCAGCCGGTCCCGCAGCGCCGAAAACTCGCTCGCCAGCACCAGGATCATGCTCATCGCCTGGTCCAGCCCGGTTTCCTCATAAAATTGCGGCCGCTTGCCGCGCGCATGCCGCCGCATCATTCCGCTCCCTTTTGGGCAATCAGCACTTCCCAGCCGCCCCCGGGCGCATATTCCCCGGCCGCAAACTCCCGCTCCGCCAGCGCCTCGGTGCTCTCCGCCTTGTAGCTCTCGCTGCTGCTGAATTCCATGATCGCCATCGGCGCCGTATCGAAGCGGATTGTCTCTTTCGGAAACCCCGCGTCCATCGCCAGCTTCACCTGGTCCAGCTCCCGCATCGCCCCCCAGAACGGCTCGTTATTGTACCAGGTCTCGTTGTCGAGAATGAACTGCGTGAACGGGTCCATCAAATTGAACGGCGGCAGATCGGCATGGATCATCACCCCGCCCGGCTTCAACAACCGATAACACTCACGAAAAATCGCCGGCATCGCCTTGCCGCTGGTCTCGTGCAGCAGGATATGGCTGACGATCAGGTCGAAGCTCGCGTCCGGAAACCCGGTATCGCTGGCATCGCGCTGCATGAACCCGACATCGAGCCCCAGCCCCGCCGCCCGCGCATGCGCATAGCGCAGCTGCGGCCCCGCCACATCGATCCCGGTCACCTCGGCGTCGGGAAACGCCTCCTTGAACGGCAATGTCGAGTGCCCCACCGTGCACCCCATGTCCAGAATCGCCGTCGGCGCAAACCCCGGCATATTCCGCTTGATATAGTTGCAGACCGACCGCCCCATGTCGTCGTTTGTCGGTCCCATATATCCCATCGCATAGAGGTACACGCCCCGGTCGTAGAGCACCCCCGCCGCAATATCGTCCGGCCCCTCGCTCTCCGCATAGCCGCCCGGCATGCAATGAATATCCAGCGCCGTCACATAGCGCGGCGTCGGAAAGTCCGCCCGCGTCTCCAGCGGCGCCTTGTTCTTGCCAGACAGCGCCTTCGCCGCCGCCTCGATCTCCGGCAACCGCCGCTCCACCGTGTCGATCACCGAATCCCAGATCAGCTCCTGCGCAATCCGGTTGGTCGCCGCATAATGCTGGAAATAGGGGTCGACCACCATCGCCTTGCGAATATCATGCCGGTCCGCCGGTGCCCGCCCCGCCTCGCGCTCGAACCGCTTCGCCGCCCGCGCGCCATACACCGGCCCCAGCCCCGGCAGCAGCCGACCCTGGATGAACCCCTTCAGGCTCTTGGCAAATTCCTGCCGCCCCGCCTCGTCATGGTCCGGCAACGCCAGCACCGGATGCGCGCCCTGCTGGAACGTGTTGAGCATCGCTGTCATGGAAATCTCCCGTACGCCTTAATGGCCCAAAGCTAGCCCGGCGCCCCGCCGAAACCCGGCCCGCAACCCAATCTATCCGCCCAGCGGACAGCCCGTCCACCCCGCCAATCGCCGCACACGCCTGCGAAACCCTCTCCCCGAAAGCCTCGAACCGCCCTAGTCTCGCCCAAAAGGGGAGAGCCACATGTCTGAACCGATCGTCTACCTCAACGGCGCCTACAAGCCCGTCAGCCAGGCCGGCATCTCGCCCTTCGATCAGGGCTTCCTCCTCGGCGACGGCGTCTTCGATGTCGTCTCCGCCTGGAAAGGCCAGCTATACCGGCTGGACGATCACATCCGCCGCTTCTTCGACAGCCTGCAGGCCGCCGGCCTCAAAACCCGCCTTAGCCACGACGAATGGCGCCACGCCATCATCGAGACCACCCGCCGCAACAACCTCGAAAGCGCCACCGTCCGCTTCATCGTCACCCGCGGCGTTCCCGATCAGGTGATGGCCGACCCCCGCCACCACAATCCCACCGAGGTCATCTGGGCCGCCCCCTATATCTTCCTCGCCGATGAGGCCAGGCGCGCCCAGGGCATCACCCTCATGGTCTCCCAGCTCCGCGGCTTCGCCCCGGACACGCTGGACCCCCGCTACAAATGCCTGAGCCGCATGCACTTCCAGCTCGCCCGCCTCGAAGCCACCGCCGCCGGCTATGACGACCTCATCTGGCTCAACGCCCAGGGCTATGTCGCCGAAGGCCCCGCCTCCAACCTGTTCATGGTCAAGAACGGAATCCTCCATACCCCCTCGGACGAGATCCTCCACGGCATCACCCGCAAAGCCATCCTCGATCTCGCCGACCGCGCCGGCATCCCCACCCGCCTCGGCCAGTTCACCGTCTACGATCTCTGCATTGCCGACGAAGTCTTCACCACCAGCACCGCCGGCGGCGCCCTCCCGGTCCGCGAAATCGCCGGCCGAACCCTGCGCGGGGGGGGCCCCGGCCCGGGCGCGGAGGGACGCGGGAGGCGCGGGTGGCGATCGCGTGGATGCGGCGAGCACGGCGCGCCGCGAGAGGTGGGGGGGGGGG
>NZ_JBIMKZ010000038.1:23690-30163 GCF_051860865.1 Polymorphobacter sp.
CCACCCCCGGCCCGATCACAAAGCAACTCGACACCCTCTATTGGCAATCCCGAGAATCCGGCGACCACGGCACGCCGCTATAGCTTGGGGCAGGGGCAGTCAGGCCTAACAAGAAGGATGCCTCCGGCGGCTGGGGCCTCAGGCCCCAGACCCCGCCAATGCGCCCCCCCTCCCTGCTCGCAGGGAGGGGTCAGGGGAGGGAGACTCGCGGCAAAATTAAATGCGCGGAAGGCGGAAGAATGAAGATATGCCGTTTTCATGTTAATGAAAGATAGCTTCAAAGCGGAGCTATCCTGAACTGTGGTCCCGGTCTAAATTGCTACATGGAATCGATATACGACCAAATATTGGGAACGCTCAATGCAGGATTTCCGTTTGCCGCACTGCACATAGCTTTGGCCTTGCCAGATGTATGTGCCACATTGGAGCTACCTCCAGGTGCGAAGGCGAAGGCAAATGTCAAGGCACGTTACAACACCTGGTTTAATAAATATTTAGCCGAAAATTACACGCTTATTACGGGCTTTGATCTTTTTGCCCTAAGAAATGGGCTTCTTCATAATGGACAATTTGGCCATCAGGATTTTCCGTTTGAAAGAGTGATTTTCTTTGTTAATAGAATAGGATTTCATAATAACATTATCAATGGGGCGCTTCAACTTGACACTTATAAATTCTGTGAAGATGTCATTGACGCTGCTAAACATTGGCAATCCGACCATGTAAGTGACAGAAATGTCGCCTCCAACATGGCCAAGCTAGTTCAATATTACCCTCATGGATTTCCACCTTATGTTCTGAATGTGGAGGTGATCACATAGCCGTGCAACGCATCTACTGCGAACATCTATCTGGCCCTATTTAATAGAATTCGCCTGCATCGCCGCCCCGTCCACTTTACAAGTTCACGACCTTGGCAGTGGCTCCACGAACGGGGACAAAACGACCCCATTTGGTCCATCAGTTGCTTTCGAACGAGATAAACCATTCTGGCGCGATTTGCCGAGCTGAGCCGCATCCAGTTCTTGGCATGCAGGAATCCTCCAGGCTGCGCGAGCCAGCCTGAGCCAAATTGGGCGCGCTCAACTTTTGAGACCAGATGAACTGTTTGCTGGAGCCGCTCGTTACCATACCTCTGCTGCTCCGCAAGAAGCCGACGCTGCCGTCCTCATACCGGATAACTCCACTTTCCAGTTTGAGCTTGTTGAACAGAGTGCGGTAGCGAGTCAGCCGATCATCAGGCAGGTAATTTGGACGTTCGGCCTCGGATACGTTTTGCATCCCATCGATCCAGATGAAGTTTCTCGCTATCCGAGTAACCCGCCGCTCTTGGGCAACCATCGCTCGAAGCTCGGAGAAGATGGCCTGATTGTTCCGAAATTCTTGAATCATGGCGCTGTCGCTTGGGTGAGCGTCGGTCCACTGGCATGCACGGAGTAGTAGAAAAGGCAGCGCCACGAAAGCAACTAGCAGTAAGCCGCACCCCTTCGCACGGCGCTGCCAATCTCCCGATTTTCCCGCCACTTTCATCAGGCCATGCTGCCAGTCACCAGTCGTTTCGACAACGTCCGACTTCGACTTAATCTCGGCCTTCGGGTCTTTAGCCTACAACCTTGAAAAGTCGGCAGGGGAGCACTGACGCCACCACTCAGACCTGAACCGGAAAAGCCCGCGCCGCCGATCCAGCCACCCGGAACAAACCCCAGCACCACGATGTTCTCCCTCCGTACAACCCGGAGACATCCCCCATGTCACATCCAGATACCGACACCCCCAAGATCGACCCCGCCACCGGCCGCCCGCTCGCCGACAAGGTGAACGGCGGCGATATCCGCCCCGCCGGCCCTGACGGCATCCCCGATCTCCCCGAGGATATCGCCGAAGACTGGGACGAGACCGATCAGGCCGGCGACGAAAGCTTCCCCGCCAGCGATCCCCCCGGCCAGGGCGTGGGCTGACCGCCATGGCCGATCGCAAGCCCAGCGAAGACCCGTCCAAGGGCCACGCCAATCAGCTTGGCGGCCCCAAGGGCAAGGGGCCGGACGAATATGGCGGCAGCTTCGCCGGCGGCCAGTCCGCCGGCGGCCCCTATGCCAACGCCCGGCAAAGCAAGGCTTCCGGGGGCCATGACAAGGCCCCCGACGAGCCCCAGGGCGGCCACACCGAGCCCGGCTATTTCGGCGGCGGCCAGGCCGGTAACGTCAACGACGGCGCCGACGATCATCACGCCGCCCGCCGCGCCACCACCGACCAGGGCGGCAGCTACAAGGACCATCCGAGCCAGACCGACGGCCCCGAAAACGCCGCCTTCAAGGCTCGCGCAGCCGCCCATGACGCCGCTCATGAGCGGGACGAAACCATCCACCCCGACAAGGCCCGCCATCAGGCGCCGGACAGAAAGGACAAATGATGGATATCTCGAACGTTGCCGCCGTCGAGCGCGTCGCCCGCGTCCTCGCCGGCCAGCGGCTCAGCATCAACGCCGAAGGCTTGCTGTCATCGGCGTCGGAAGAAGTCGATGCCGCCTGGGAAGAGCATGTCGATGATGCCATCGCCGTGCTCAAGACGCTGCGCGCCCCCGATCCCGAAATGGCGGCGGTCGGCGACGTGGCGGTGTGGCAGCGAATGATCGCCGCCGCACTCGCCCAGCCTCACGAATAAGCTATTCGCGAAGGTCGGAAATCGGCTTCCCGTCCTTCTCTTCCTCCAGCAGCACCGCCGCATCGCCGGCCGCCGACAGCCGGACCTGGTTGCCTTCCACCGAGGCGACCAGCCCGCCGCTGATATAATGATGATGGTCGTCATGCGACCCGCTGTCGGCCTTGGTCATCTTGATCCGGCCGTCCTCAACCTTGTCGACGGTGCCGATATGCACGCCGTCGGCGCCGATGACTTCCATATGCTCGGTAATCTGGCTCAGGTCGGTCATTGTCCGTTCCTCTCGTTGGTGTCTGACAACAGAACCCGCGAACATCGATAAGGCTCCACACCATCCCGGGGGATCGAAACCCCCTCCGCCCCGTTGACCTTCCATCCCCTCCAGCGAGTATCCCGTGCCCATCACCACCAATCCCGAATGGCAGCAGCTGGCGCTCTATGCCGTTGGCGCCGCCGCCATCCTCATGCTGGTCTTCAACCTGCCCTATGTCGGCCGCGCCTTCCGCGCGCTGTTTTCGTTCGGGTTGATGGCCTTCTGCCTGTTCCTGCTGTTCCAGCAGGCGCCCTTCGATCCGCAGATGGCCCGCTTCACCCGCGATCTCGGCCTGGACAACCAGCAGGTCGCCGGCCAGGAGGTCCGCATCCGCCTTTCGCGCGATGGCCATTACTGGGCCGATGTCAGCATCAACGGCGTCGAAAAGCGGATGCTGATCGACAGCGGCGCCACCGTCACCGCCCTGTCGCAGGCCACCGCCGAGGCGGCCGGTGTCGACAAGGATATCGGCGGCCTGCCGGTCATGCTGCGCACCGCTGCCGGCACCATCCAGGCCGATACCGGCGCCATCGAGGCGCTGACGCTCGGCGGCATCGAGGCCCGCAACCTCAAGGTCGTCATCTCCTCGGCGCTCGGCAACATCGATGTGCTCGGCATGAATTTCCTGTCCCGTCTCGCCGGCTGGCGCGTCGAAGGCGGCGTCCTCATCCTCGTCCCGCAAGCCGCTCAAGAAGCCGCACCAGCCGGTTGACGCGCACCCGCTTCGCGCGGAAAACAGCGCCATGAACAAGCCCATCGATGCGCGCGGCTGGCGCGCCAAATTCGCCGTGCTGGGGCCCAGCACCAACACCATCGTCCAGCCGGACATGGACGATCTCCGCCTCCCCGGCGTCACCGCCCATTACAGCCGCATCCGCGTCAGCAACATGGCGGTCACCGACGAGGCGGCATTCCGCAAGCTCACCGACACCATCGCCGCCGCCGTCGATGACGCCGTCGATTCGGTCCTTACCTGCGAGCCGGACTATCTGGTGATGGGCATGTCGGCGGTCGCCTTCTATGGCGGCATCGAGGGGGCCCAGGCCTTCCGCGCCCGCATCGCCGCCCGTGCCAGCCTCGGCGTCAGCACCGGCGCGCTGGCCACCGCCGAGGCGCTGAACCGCTTCGGCGCCCGCCGCGTCGCCTTCCTCTCCCCCTATTTCCCCAGCGCCAACGCCGAGGTCCGCCGCTTCTTCACCGAGAACGGCTTCGAGGTCACCGCCGACGAATGCCTCCAGTGCGAAAGCCCGGTCGCCATCGCCCAGGTCCCCGAAGCCCGCTGCCGCGAGGTGCTCCACCGGTTGAACGCCAGCAATCCGGACGCCATCGTCCAGGTCGGCACCAACCTGTCGATGCAGGCCCTCGCCGCCGCCGCCGAGCATATCCTCGCCAAGCCGGTCATCGCCATCAACGCCGCCACCTGGTGGCACGCCCTCCGCGCCATGGGCATAGCGGACCAGATCCACGGCCACGGCCGCCTGCTCGAAGAATTCTAGTTCTTCGATAATCGAAACCGGTTTCGATGGTCTCCTACAGGCCATGGTTTTTTCGTGCCCAAAACTGCCCGAAACTGTGCCGATTCCGTCCGAAAATGACCCGAAACCGTCCCCGGACGCCTGAAAACAGCCGGTTTTCCGACCCTCCCAAAGGCCCTAAAACGGCTTCCTGTATACAATTGCACCATTCAACCCTATAGTGACGCTCGGTCCGGAAGCAGGGGGAAGGGGCAAGTGGCGCGTCTCAATGCCGTCTCGCGAAGCCATGAGGCGCGCGCCTCCGAGCGTGCCTATGCCGAGATCCGCGGCCTGATCCTCGCCGGCGATATCGCGCCCGGCGCGCCGATCACCGAGGAGGCGCTGGCGGACATTGTCGGCGTCAGCCGCACCCCGGTCCGCGAGGCGCTGCACCGCCTCGAATCGGAGCTTTATGTCATCCGCACCGAGAGCCAGCGGCTCGTCGTCGCCCAGTGGAGCGAGGACGACATCGCCGAGATGTTCACCCTGCGCTCGATCCTGGAGGGTCGCGCCGCCGCCCGCGCCGCCGTCCGCATCACGCCCGAAACGCTCGATACACTGCGCCGCTGCAACGACACCATCGCCACGGCCGTCGCCGCGCCGGATATCGCCACCTTCCTCGTCGAGAACCGGCGTTTCCATGAGCTGATTCTCGGCGCCTCGGGGTCGCGCCGGCTGGTCACCATGCTGGCGACTCTGGTCGAGCAGCCGGTCGTCCGGCGCACCGCGATCCGCTATTCAGCGCCCGAGCTGGCGCGCTCGGCGCACGAGCACGCCGAGCTGATCCAGGCCTTTGCGGTCGGCGATGCGGACTGGGCGCGGGCCGTGATGACCGCCCATATCCGCCGCGCCTTTCACGCCTTTTCGGCGGCAAGTCCCTGAAAATATTCGAGCGTCTGCGCCTCGTTCAGCACTTCGGCGGTCTTGGCGGTCAGGTCGAACATGTTGGCGGCATGGACATTGGGGTCACGGTCGCCGACCGCGTCCGACACTACCACCGGCACGAAGCCCAGGCACAGCGCATCGACCGACGTCGCCCGCACACAGCCCGAGGTCGAAAGCCCGGTCACCACCAGCGTATCGATGCCCTCGGCCATCAGCTGCGAGGCCAGCGCCGTGCCCATGAAGGCCGACGGATAATGCTTGGTCAGCACCCTGTCGCCGGGCAGCGGCGCCAGCTCGGGCGTGAACTCGGCGAGCGGGTTGCCGGTGACGAAGCACTTCAGCGCCGCGATCTTGCGGAAGAACATCCCGCCCTCATGGCCGTCCTCGGAATATTCGACCCGCGTGAAGATCACCGGAATCCCCGCCGCCCGCGCCGCATCCCGTAGCCGCGCAGCGCTCGCCCGCGCCTCTTCCACACCCGCATAAAGCGGTGAATCCTTGACATAATAAGCCGCGGCAAAGTCGATCAAAATCAACGCCGGCCGCGCCCCGGGCTTCAGCCTGCCGCCGAAACCCGCTCCGATATAATCATCATTCAGCATGGAACCCCCTATACACACCCAGAGTCGCTTTGTATACAAAACCATGGTTCAAATAGTAGAAGTCTCCCCAAGAGACGGCCTGCAGAATGAAAAGGCCGAAATCAGTAGCGAAAACAAGCTGTTACTGATCAAGAGGCTGATTGACTTCGGTGCCAGACGCATCGAAGTGACCAGCTTTGTCAATCCCCGCAGGGTGCCGCAGATGGCCGACGCCGAAGTCGTCGTCGCCGGCCTGCCCGACGTGCCGGGCGTGCGCTACATCGGCCTTTGCCTCAACCAGCGTGGTGTCGACCGGGCGATCGCAAGCCGCGATAATGGCGCGCGCGGGCTCGATGAGGCCGGTTGCGTGCTGGTGGCGTCGGACACGTTCGGCATCGCCAATCAGGGCCAGTCGATCGAGGAAGGCGTTGCCGCCAACCAGGCGATGCTGAAGAGCGCGCGCGCTGCCGGGCTGTTCGCCCAGGTGACGATCGGTGCCTCGTTCGGCTGTCCGTTCGAAGG
>NZ_JBIMKZ010000039.1:0-29401 GCF_051860865.1 Polymorphobacter sp.
AGACCTTCTAGCGGAACGGCAGGCCGTCGCCGCTGTTGTACGGGCAGCGGGAGACGGCATGTGCGGATATCGGCGTGGACGGGATGGGGGGTCTTGCTGGGCGTGGCGCTCGGCGGGTTCTTCGATGGCATATTGCTGCACCAGATATTGCAGTGGCATCATCTGCTGAGCTTGGTGCCCGGCGCTGGTGACCTGCGGATGCAGGTGATCTGGGACGGCTGGTTTCATGCGCTGATGTACGGGCTGGCGGGGCTGGGGCTGTGGGGACTGTGGCGGGTGCAGCGGAGTGGCGAGACGGGCTCGGGGCGGGGGCTGGCAGCGGCACTGCTGGCGGGCGTCGGGCTCTGGCATGTCGTCGACAGCATCCTGTCGCACTGGGTGCTGGGGATTCACCGGATCCGGATCGACAGCCCGAACCCACTGGCATGGGATATCGGCTGGTTTCTGGCGTTCGGGATCGTACCGTTGCTGTGGGGGTGGTGGCTGGCGCGCGGGCGTGGCACGGGCCCGGCCGGCGTGATGTTGCTGGCGGCGCTGACGATCGGGGCGGCGGGCGCCGGCGGCTGGGCGCTGCAGCCGCCGGCTGACCAGAGGTTCGTGACGGTGGCGTTCCGGCCCGGGATGGAAGCGCCCCAGGTGCTGGCGGCACTGGCGGAAAGCGAGGCGCGGCTGGTGTGGACGGACCGGGCGATGGGGGTGGTGGTCGTCGACATGGCGCCGGAGCGGCGCTGGGACTTGTATCTGCGGGGCGCAATGCTGGTCAGCGGCTCTGGACTGCCGGCCGGGTGCTTCGACTGGAGCCGGAGCTGAGGGCGTGCGGGTTGACAAGACGGGCTTCCGGCCGCACTAGCGCGCTTCGCGCACGGTCCCTTCGTCTAGCGGTCAGGACGTCGCCCTCTCACGGCGAAAGCACGGGTTCGATTCCCGTAGGGATCACCAGATTTTTTCGGCCACTTGTACCTCGAACGCGGGCGGGCCGCTTCGGTGCGGGATGACTGACACAGACGATGATCTCGCGACCGTCATCATCCCGTCATTAAAATGAAAAATTTCTGTCGTCATCCTTGACTAGGAAGTGACAACGGCTGGTCTCGCGCTGCGCGGTGCTGACGGACCTGTCCCCGCCATGGATGACCTGATGCTCGTTGCAAAACTGCTGGTGGCTGCAACGCCGGCACTGATCGCGATCCTGGCGCTTTCAGCTCCTCCCGTGGCATGGGCAGCGCCGGCCTATGGGCCGCCGGGCCCGGAACCCCGCAGCCGCGACATCGTCGCGCTAGTGACGCCGCTGGCGATCCCGCCGGCCCTCCAGGAGGCGGCGTCATCGGCCATGCAGACCTATCCCGCGATCACAAGCGCGCGTGCCGAGCAGTCGGCGCGCAAGGCCGAGCTACGCGGCGCCAATTGGCAGCGCTTTCCCAGTCTCAGCGTCGATGCGCTGGCCTTGCGCGGCGGAAACCAGATAAACGATGGTGACGGCGTTATCGCCAATGTCATCGTGGAACAGCCGATCTGGACCGGCGGGCGGATCGGCGGGACGATTGATCGCGCACGCGCGCTGCTATCGGCCGGCGGCAGCGCCGTGCGCGAAGCCCAGATGGACATCGGCCTGCGCGCCGTCCAGGCCTATTATGATCTCGTCGCTGCCACCCGCCGCGAGGCCGTGCTGCGGGAAGGGCTGGCGCAGCACCAGGCGCTGATCGACACCATCCGGCGCCGGGTCGAGCAGGAGGTGTCGCCGCGCGCCGACCTCGAGCTGGGCCTGTCGCGCACGGCGCAGGTCGAGCAGGAGTTGGCCGCGGTCCAGAGCCTGCGCCAGGCCAGTTATCTTCAGCTGGTCCAGCTGGTCGGCACGCCTGCCTTCGACGTCGGACCGCTGCCGGCCTATGGGCTCCAGCCGGCGGCGGGCGACGATGCCGTCGACCGGGCGCTGGCCTGCAGCCCGGTCATCGAGCGCCTTCAGTTCGAGACGCGCGCCGCCCGGGCCGAGCAGAAGGTGGCGCGCGGCCTGCTGTTCCCGCAGCTTCTCGGCCAGGCCTCGCACAACGAGATCACCGGCACGCGCGCCGGCCTGGCGCTGCGCGTGCAGACCGGCAACGGGCTGTCACAGCTCGCCGCCGTCAGCAGTGCCGCCTCGCGGATCGATTCGGTGATGTTCCAGCGGCTGACGGCCGAACGTGAGCTGCGCAACGCCATGCGCCAGGACCTAGTCACCGATCGCGCCGCACGCCGACGGGCCGAGACCGGCGGGCGCGCCTCGGCCGCCTCCGCGCTCGTCACCGACTCCTACAAGCGCCAGTTTTTGGCCGGGCGCCGCACCTGGCTCGATGTGATGAACGCCGTCCGCGAAAACACCAGCGCCCAGCTCTCGGTGACCGAGGCCGAGACCGCCGCGATGGCCGCGACGGCGCGGTTGCTGCTGCGGAGCTGCGCCTGGCAGCCGGTCCCGCCGACCGAGCCGCCACCGCCGCATGGCGACCCTGCCGGCGTGACTGGCGACAGTTTCCGGGAGGGCGACGCGTGACCCCTGCCCCGCTTCTTGATCTCCGCGACGCCGTCGCCCAGCTGGCCCGCACCCGCAACCTGCCGCTGGCACCGACCTGGGCGGCCGAACTTGCCACCGCCGGCAGCCCCGACGCCGCGCCGGCGGACTGGACCGGCGGCGATGCGCTGGCGCGGTTGACGGCGCGCCTGTCCTGGCCGGCGGCGGTACGAATCGATGCCCGGCCACGGCCGGACGAATTTCCGTTGCTGGTCCATGATCAGCGCCATGGCTGGGCGGTCGCCGATCAATGGGAGCATGATGCCTCGATCCGGCTGGCCGGCACGGCCGCGTCCCTGCCCTATGCCGCCGACCAGGCGTTCTTCGACCTCGCCCTCCCCGATCCGCTCCGGGGCAGCGAGACGCCGTCGGCAATCGCGATCTTCTGGCGGGCGATCATGCGCCGCAAGCATGTGATCGGCATGGCGGCGGTCGCCACCGTCTTTGCCAATATCCTGGCACTGGTGACGTCGCTCTATTCGATGCAGGTCTATGACCGGGTGATTCCGCTCGGCAGCTACGACACGCTGGTCGTGCTGACGATCGGTGTCGCCGTGGCGCTGCTTCTCGATTTCGTCCTGCGCGTGCTGCGCGCGGTGATGATCGAGCGCGAGGCGGCCGAGATCGATGCCGAGGTGTCCGAATATTTCTTTGCCCGGTCACAGGCGGTGCGGCTCGATGCCCGGCCGCCCGGCGTCGGCACCATGGCGGCGCAGCTGCGCGGGCTGGAGCAGGTGCGTGCGGTGATGTCGTCGGCATCGCTGTTCATGATCGCCGACCTGCCCTTCGCGCTGCTGTTCATCCTGGTCATTGCCTATATCGGCGGCGCTGTCGCCATCGTGCCGATCATCAGCCTGCCGATCGCGCTGGCCATTGCCCTGCTCCTGGCCCGGATGATCCGCAAGGGCACCGACCGGGCCCAGGTCAGCGGCAACCGCAAGAACGGCATGCTCGTCGAAGCGCTCGACGCAGCGGAATCGATCAAGGCCAACCAGGGCGGCTGGTTCATGCTCGGCCGCTGGAACCGGCTGGTCCGCGAGGTCCATCACCATGAGGATCCGGTGAAGCGCACTTCGGCGATCGCCGCCTCGGTGTTCCAGCTGCTTCAGCAAGCGGCCTATGTCGCGGTGATGGCGGTGGGCGCGGTCGCCGTCGGGGCCGGCGACCTGACCGCCGGCGGGCTGCTGGCCTGCTCGATCATCGCCGGGCGCATCAATGGCCCGCTGGTGGCAATGCTGCCGAACCTGATCGTGCAATGGGGCTATGCCCGGTCGTCGCTGCGGGCGCTGGACGGGATCCTGGCGTTGCCGCTGGACCGGCCGGCCGGCAGCGCCCGGCTGCGGCCCTCGGCGCTGACGCCGCCGCTGCGCGCCGAGGGCGTTCGCTTCGCCTATCCCGGCGCCCGGGAGATGATCGACGTGCCGGCGCTGACCATCAATGCCGGCGAGCGCGTCGCCATCATCGGCGGCATCGGCTCGGGCAAGACGACGCTGCTGCGGCTGCTCGCCGGACTCTACCGGCCGCAGGCCGGGTCGATCACCATCGGCGGCCTCGATCTCGACCAGGTCGCCGAGGACATCGTCCGTGCGCGCATCGGCTATCTCCCCCAGGACGTGCGGCTGGTGAACGGATCGCTGCGTGACAACCTCTCGATCGGCCTCGGCCATGTCACCGACGACGATATCCTCGCGGTGGCGACGCGGACCGGGCTGAACGCCCTGATCGCCGGCCATCCGCAGGGGCTCGACCTGCAGATCAAGGAAGGCGGCACCGGGCTGTCCGGCGGCCAGCGCAGCCTCGTCGGTCTCAACCGGCTGCTGCTCGGCCGCCCCGGCATCCTGCTGCTCGACGAGCCGACCGCCAACCTTGACCAGGCCAGTGAGCGGGCGATGTTCGGGGCGCTGGACGAGACCGTCGGCGCGCAGGGCACGCTGGTGATGGTGACCCACCGGCTCCAGCTGCTGCCCCGGTTCCAGCGCGTCATCGTGATGACCGGCGGCCGCATCGTCTCCGACGGGCCGGCGGCAGACATGCTGGCGAGGCCGCCGCGGCCGCTGCGCGCCGCCGCCGCCGCGCCGCCGCCGGGCACCATCACCACCGCCATCCCGCGCTGAGCCTCCCGCCGAAAGACATCGACACCATGCGCAAGACCATCAAGCCGGCGGGGCTGATCATCCTGACCATCGCGGGGACGCTCGTCGCCTTCATCCTGTGGTCGCTGTGGGCGGAACTGGACCAGATCACCCGCGCCCAGGGCAAGGTGATCCCGATTGGCCGGGTCCAGATCATCCAGAGCGCGGATGGCGGTGTCATCGCCACGATCCGGGTGCGCGAAGGCGATATGGTGAAGCGCGGCCAGCTGCTCGTCGGGCTCGACAAGGTCAAGCTGCAGGCTTCTGTCGAAGAGGCGCGGGCCAAGGTCGCGGCGTTGAAGAGCCGCATGGCGCGGATCGATGCCGAACTGTTTGACAAGGCGTTGGACTTTCCCGCCGAGGTTCTGCCCTACACCGACTTCGTCGCCAATCAGCGCCAGCTCTATCTGCGCCGCCGCGCGGCCTTGCGTGCCGAGATCGCCTCGCTCGATGCGATGCGCGGGCTGATGCGGGAGGAGCTGGAGATGAACCGGCCGCTGGTGGCAACCGGCGATGTCGCCCGGTCGGAGATCATCCGGATGCAGCGCAGCATCGTCGACCTGCAGGGCCAGATATCCAACCGGCGCGGCAAATACATCCAGGACCTGCAGACCGAATTCACCAGCACCGAGGAAGAGCTGGTTTCGGCCGAGCAGATCCTCGCCCAGCGCGAGGATGCGCTCGGCGCCGCCGACCTGATCGCCCCGACCAACGGCATCGTCAAGAATGTCCGGCTGACCACAGTCGGCGGCGTACTGCGCCCCAGCGACGAAGTGCTGCAGATCGTGCCCACCGGCGAAAAGCTGATCGTCGAGGCCCAGGTGGCGCCGCGCGACATTGCGTTCATCAAGCGCGGGCAGACCGCCTCGGTGAAGTTCGATACCTATGATTCGAGCATCTATGGCGCCGGGATCGGCCGTGTCAGCTATATCAGCCCGGACACGCTGATCGAGCA
Organism: Polymorphobacter sp.; assembly: GCF_051860865.1. Taxonomy (GTDB): domain Bacteria; phylum Pseudomonadota; class Alphaproteobacteria; order Sphingomonadales; family Sphingomonadaceae; genus Sandarakinorhabdus. Next base: position 5,630 of record NZ_JBIMKZ010000039.1, read on the forward strand.
GCGGGCGAGCGGCGGCGACAATGTCTATTACCGGGTCAATCTCGAGGTCGATATCGGCGCGATGCGGCCGCGGCCGAACGAGCGAATCGAGATCCAGCCGGGCATGACCGTCACCGCCGAGATCAAGACCGGCGAGACCACTGTCTTCCGGTACCTGACCAAGCCGATTTTGAAGACCGCGTCCGAAGCGATGGGCGAGCGCTAGCCCCTGACGGCCATGGTTGCCCATTGTCATCGAACTGAAAAGTAAATCGCATCACGTTATCATAATTGCCTCTTAGAAATTTCAAGGTGTTTCAACCAGACTGCGGGGGCCTGGTGCCGCGCAGGGGATCGACCAAGGGGACAGAAGATGGCTATCCGGACCAACGGCACGACGGCTGACAGCGTCATGGCTCCCGGGCAGGCGGCCGCCGCCGCCCTGGCCGGCCGCCCCGCCATCGCCGCCCCGACCAAGGCCGTGGCCGCTGCCACGGCGCTGAAGAAGAAGCCGGAAGACGAGGCGCAGGACCCGGCACCGGAAAGCCTGGACGATTTCGTGGCCGACGCCAAGGCCGAAGAAGGATCGACGACGCTGGTGCTGGCCAGCCTTGATGTCGAGGGCGCGGGCATGAATGCGGGCCTCGCCGATGATGCCGATGCCCCACAGGACACCGCGGGTACCGACGGCGCGCCTGCCGGCGCCGGTGCCGGCGTCGGCGGTGGCGGCGATTCGACGCTGCTTTATGCCCTGCTCGGCGCCGCCGCTGCCGGTGGCGGTATCGCCCTCGTGGCATCGGGCGGCGGCGACGATGAGCCGCGACCCGACACCACGGCACCCGCTGCGCCCACGGGCCTCGATCTCGCCGCCGCCGATGACAGTGGCACGTCGAACACAGATAATCTTACATCGGTCACCACGGGCCTGACCATCACCGGCTCGGCCGAACCCGGCGCCACCGTCCAGCTGTTCGACGGCACCACCAGTCTCGGCAGCACCACGGCCACCTCGACCGGCAGCTTCAGCCTAGACGTGACGCTGCCGACGGGGGCCCGCAGCATCACCGCGCGCGCCACCGATGCCGCTGGCAACGCCAGCCCGGCGTCGGCAGCGCTGGTGATCACCGTCGATACCTCGACGGCGGCCCCGACGGGGCTCGATCTCGCCGCCGCCGATGATACCGGCGCGTCGAACAGCGATAACATCACCAGCACCACCACCGCCCTGACCATCACCGGCACCGCCGAGGCCGGCGCTTCGGTCCAGCTGTTCGACGGCACCACCAGCCTCGGCACGGTCACAGCCGGGTCCAATGGCACATTCAGTCTCGACGTGACGCTGCCCGCCGGTGCGCGCAGTATCACCGCGCGGGCCACCGACACCGCCGGCAACGTCAGCACGCCGTCGACGGCCCTGGTCGTCACCGTGGATGCCACCGCCCCCGCCGCGCCGACCGGGCTCGATCTCGCCGCCGCGGACGACACCGGCGTATCGGACAGCGACAACATCACCCGCAACACCACCGCCCTGACCATCACCGGCACTGCCGAGGCCGGCGCCTCGGTCCAGCTGTTCGACGGCACCACCAGCCTCGGCACCACCACGGCCGGGTCCAATGGCACGTTCAGCCTCGATGTGACGCTGGCGGCCGGCGTCCGCAGCGTTACCGCGGTTGCTACCGATGTTGCCGGCAATGTCGGCGCGGCTTCGGCACCGCTCGCGATCACGGTCGATACCACCGCGCCGGCCGCGCCGGTCGGGCTCGATCTCGCTGCTGTGGATGACACCGGCGTGTCGAACAGCGACAACATCACCGACCAGACTGAGGGGCTGACGATCAGCGGCACCGCCGCCGCCGGCAGCCGCGTCGAACTGTTCGACGGCGCCACCAGCCTCGGCACGGTGACGGCCGGCTCCGACGGCGCGTTCAGCCTCGACGTGGCACTGGCCGCCGGCGACCGCTCGATCACTGCACGCGCCACCGATGCCGCCGGCAACGTCAGCGCCGCCTCCTCGGCGCTGGTCGTCACGGTATCGGCCGGACCGACGCTGCTCAACGCCAGCATCGATGCGCTCGGCGATGTCATTACCCTCTACTTCGACGAAGCGCTCGACATGGCGAGCACGCCCTTGGTCACCAATTTTACAGTGATGCAGGATACGTCGATCACGGTCACCGACTTCAACGTCGCCGGCAACCGCGTCACCTTGCGCCTCAGCCAGGTGCTGGCAGCGGACGGCGATGTGACGGTGTCCTATAATGGCACCGGCCTTACCGACACGGCCGGCAATGCCGCGGCGGCCTTTGCGCCGTTCGACGTCACCAACCGCCTGGAGGTGACTGGCAATCGCGCCATCAACTTTGGCGCCACGGCCACGCTCGAGCTCGGCGGTGCGGAAATCTCGGCCTTCGATCCCGACAGCAACCGCATCTTCGTCACTTCGGGCGGCGGGCTGCAGGTCGTCTCGATGGATGCCGATCTCAATCTCACCCTGCTCGGCACGATCACGCTGGGTTCGAACAACATCAGCAGCGTCACGGTGTCGAACGGCATCGTCGCGGTTGCCGTCATCGCCGCCGACAAGACGCAGCCCGGCAGTGTCTTCTTCCTCGCGGCCGACGGAGATGTTGCCGATGCCGACATGGTGCTGGGCAGCGTGCTCGTCGGCGCCAACCCGGACATGGTGACCTTCACGCCCGATGGCAGCAAGATCCTCGTCGCCAACGAAGGCGAACTGGACGAGGAAGGCAATGATCCCGAAGGCTCGGTGAGCATCATCGACATGTCCGGCGGCGTCGCCAATGCCACGGTCACCACCGCCGGTTTCGCGGCCTTCAACGACCGGCTCGACGCGCTCAAGGCCGCCGGCGTCCGACTGTTTGCTGGGGAGGAGGGCTTTGAGACGACCACGGTCGCCCAGGACCTCGAGCCCGAATATATCGCGGTCAGCGCCGACGGCACCCGCGCGCTGATTACACTGCAGGAAAACAACGCCGTCGCCATTCTCGACATCGCCTCGGCGACGATCACGGACATCGTGCCGCTCGGGCTCAAGGGCTATGAGCATCTGCTTGTCGATTTCGTCGATCGCGGCGGCATCAACCTGACCCGTGACAACCCGGTCTTCGGCCAGTTCATGCCGGATTCGATCTCGTCGTTCACCGGCAGCGACGACCGCACCTATTTCGTCATGGCCAATGAAGGCGATGACCGCGACGACTTCCTGCCCGAATTCCTCGACATCGAGGAAGCCGCGCGGATCAGCAGCCTCGACCTCGATCCCACCGTCTTCCCCAACGCCGCCACGCTGCAGACCGCCACGGTGCTGGGCCGTCATACGGTATCCAACGCGCCCGGCAACAATGGCGACTTGGACGGCGATGGCGATATCGACCGGCTGCTCTCCTATGGCGCGCGCTCCTTCTCGATCATTGACGAAAACGGCACGATCATCTTCGACAGTGCCTCGCATATCGAGCAGTTCATGGCGCTCGGCGGCGCCTTCGACGGTCCGGGCACCGGCCTGTTCGACGATACCCGCTCCGACAACAAGGGGCCCGAGCCCGAGGGCATCACCACCGGCGTGTTCGGCGACTCGGTGCTGGCCTTTGTCGCGATCGAACGCGGCGGCGGCGGCGTCATGATCTACGACGTCACCGACCCAAGGAACGTCCAGTTCGTCCAATATGTGCGTGGCCTTACCGACATCAGTCCCGAGGGCCTGGTCTATATCAGCGCTGCCGACAGCCCCACCGGCGAAGCCACGTTGCTGGTGTCCAACGAGGTTTCCAACACACTGACCGCGATCACCATCACGCCGGCGACCACCTACACATTGCAGCTGCTGCACTTCGCCGATGGCGAAGCCGGCCTGCTGGCGGCGCAGACCGCGCCCAACATGGCCGCGCTCATCGACGCGTTCGAGGACGATTACGTCAACTCGATCACCCTGTCGGGCGGCGATTCCTTCATTCCCGGACCGTTTTTCGCCGCCGGTGCCGATCCGTCGATCACTTCGGTACTGCCGGGTGGCAACACCCAGGGCCGGGTCGATATTGCCATTCACAATGCCATGGGGGTCCAGGCGTCTGCCATCGGCAACCATGAATTCGATTTCGGCAGCGACGGCTTCGTCCAGGCCTTCGCCCCGTCGGGCGCATGGGTTGGCGCCCAGTTCCCGTTCGTCTCGGCCAATCTCGATTTCTCGGGCGACAGCAGCCTCAACCCCCGCTTCACCCAAACGCTCGGCGTGAACGGCCTTGAAGATGCCGCCAATTTCAAAGGCCGCGTCGTGCCGTCCGCAATCATCAAGGAGAATGGCGAGAACATCGGCATCGTCGGTGTCACCACGCAACTCCTCGAGCAGATCAGCTCGCCGACCGGCACCGAGGTCAAGGGCTTCCCCACCGGCCCGGGCGCCAATGGCGAGGCCGACAATATGGCGCTGCTGGCCAGCCAGCTTCAGCCCTATATCGACGACCTGGTGGCGCAGGGCGTCAACAAGATCATCCTGCTTTCGCACCTCCAGCTGATAGGCAATGAGGAGGCGCTCGCGCCGCTGCTCTCCGGTATCGACATCATCGTCGCGGCCGGCTCCAACACCCGCCTTGGCGACGCCGACGATGTTGCGGTCGCCTTCCCCGGCCACGCCGCCGACTTTGCCGACACCTATCCTATCCTCACCGAAGGCGCGGACGAACTGCCGACGCTGATCGTCAACACCGACAATGAATATACCTATCTCGGCCGGCTCGTGGTCGATTTCGATAGCAACGGCGTCATCATCACCGAAAACCTCGAGGCCCGCGTCTCGATCAACGGCGCCTATGCCTCCACGGCCGAAAATGTCGCGATGGCCTGGGGCGTCGACGAGGCTGACCTCGACACCACGGCATTTGCCGATGGCACCCGCGGCGCGGCGGTGCGCGCCCTCACCGATGCCGTTCAGAACGTCATCGATATCAAGTCCTCAGTCGTCTATGGCTATTCCGACGTCTATCTCGAAGGCGCCCGCGCGGCGGTGCGCAATCAGGAAACCAACCTCGGTTCGGTGTCGGCCGACGCCAATGCCGATGCCGCCCGCGATGCCCTTGGCCTGACTCCGAACGATGTCATCGTCTCACTGAAGAACGGTGGCGGCATCCGCTCGCAGATCGGCACGGTGTCGGCGCCAAAGGAAGACGGGACCGTCGATTTCCTGCCCAATGTCGACGGTGTCGTCAGCCAGCTCGATGTCGAGAATTCGCTGCGCTTCGACAACGGACTGATGGTGTTCGACACCACGCCCCAGGGACTGCTCAACATCCTCAACAACCCGGCGGCGACCACGCCGAACAACGGCGGCTTCTTCCAGCTCGGCGGGGTCCAGGTCAGCTACGATCCGACCCGCGCAGCCGGTGACCGCATCCGCGATATCGCGCTGGTGGACGAACTGGGCAACAAGGTGGCGGCCATCGCCGACGATGGCGTTGTGGTGGACGGTGCCCCCGCGACGATCACCGTGGTGACACTCAACTTCACCGCCAATGGCGGCGACGGCTATGCGATCAAGGCGAACGGCAGCAATTTCCGCTACCTGCTCGATGATGGCACGGTCTCTGCGCCCGTCGACTCGTCGCTGGATTTCACCGCGGCCGGGGTCGTTCCCGCAAACATCATCGGCGAGCAGCAGGCCTTTGCCGAATATTTCGAGGAGAATTTCGGCACGCCCGAACTTGCCTTCGACCTTGCCGAGACTAGCCAGGCGTTCGACCTGCGCATCCAGAACCAGCAGGCGCGTGACGACACGGTTCTCGATGGCCTGCTGATGACGGTCGAAATGACGATGATGGTCCAGACGCTCGAATTCGCCTGAGCTTTTTTTCCCTCGAGCTGACATCGTCCCCGGCGCACGGCGCCGGGGACGCTTTTTTTGCAGCGGCCCTCGCTGGCAAGGCGCGTAAAGCGTGACGCGTGCGTTCCTGGAACCATCCTTTGAGCCTCCGGTTCTGCTGGCAGGACGATGGCCGGGAGAGGTGCGATGCCGCGTGGGGACAAAAACAGCTATACTGACAAGCAGAAGCGCAAGGCCGCGCATATCGAGGAAGGCTATGAGGCACGCGGGGTAAGCCCCGACGAGGCCGAAAAGCGCGCCTGGGCGACGGTGAACAAGGAGTCCGGCGGCGGCAACAAGTCCGGCTCCGGGCGGGGGAAGCCGGACAGCCATGAAGCTTCGCGCAAGGGCGGACACAAGAGCGCGACCAGTCAAAGTGCGGAAACACGGTCGGCGGCCGCGAAAAAAGGGTGGGAGACGCGGCGCAAGCAGGCCAAGGGCTGATGGCGCCGACGCTTGAAGGCTCGTGCCGCTGCGGGGCGGTGCGCTTTTCGGTAAAGAGCCGGGGGCCGGTGCCGTTCCTGCGCTGCTATTGCTCGATCTGCCGGAAGACGGCGGGCGGGGGCGGCTATGCGATCAACCTTCATGCCGAGCGGTCGACTCTGACGGTGCAGGGCGAGACGTCGGTCTACCGGGCGGCGCTCGACGATGGCGAGGGCGGGTGCCGGACGAGCAGCGGCGAGCGGCATTTCTGTGCAGCTTGTGCCAGCGCACTATGGGTGTTCAGCCCGGACTATCCCGACCTTGTGCATCCCTTTGCATCGGCGGTCGACAGCGAACTGCCGGTGCCGCCGGCGCGGGTGCACATGATGCTGGGTTCCAGGGGTAACTGGGTGGTGGTCGAGAGCGGACCTGGGGACCGGATGTTCGACGGCTATGCGGACCAGACGCTGGAGGAATGGCACCGGGCGCAAGGCCTTTGGGAAGCGCCGGCATGACGCGCCCGACGGGCGGCGTTACCAGAAGGGCTCGCGCCGTGGCGAGAGGGTGCGGGACAGCAGGGTGAGCACATCCGAATAATAGTCGCTGCCGAGGATGGCGGGCGGGCTGGTGGGGGGCATGGCGCCGTTGCCGAGCAGGCGGGTGACGATGGCGGTGCCGCCGGCGGACAGGCCATAGGGGGCCTGCTCGCCGGTGATGACGTCGATCCATGCGGGGATGGTGGCGCCGCGGCTGGCGAGGCGGCGCCAATAGGTGGCGATGTCGCTGGCTAGCGAGCGGCGGTCGCCAGCGAGCTGATAGAGCGGCATGCGGATAGCATCGAAGCCGAAGCGCGGCGGCTTGTCGGCGGCGGGCAGGACGATGCCCTTGGCGGTGACGTCGATCCAGTCGGTCGGCAGGCGCGAGGGGCCGAAGCGGGCGTCGCGGGTCAGGCGTTCGCCGTCGCGGATCAGCGAGTTCCAGGCCTCGGAGGGATCGTGCTTGCGGAAGTGATCGAGCGCCGACCAGATGTAATAGGACAGGTTGATGGTCACTCGGTCCGGATGAACGAAACCGGTGAGCGCGGGCAGCAGCAGGGACCGTCCGGCCTGGACGTGGATCAGCCGGGCGCGAATGGCGGCAAGAATTTCCTTCGCCCGCTTCATATGGGCGGGCTGCTGCCAGCGAACCGAGGCGCGCATCAGCGCCCAGGCGATCAGCATGTCGCCATCGGTGGCATTATTGGGATCTTCAACCGGATTGGGCACATCGGGGACATAGCGCCAAGCGAACAGCGAGACATCGGGGCGGAGCAGCTGCTCCTCGGTCCAGGCAAGCATGGAATCGAAGGCGGTGCGGTCCCCGGCGGCCTCGGCGAGGATCATGCCATAGCCCTGCCCTTCGCTGTGGCTGATGCCATTGTTGCCGGTGTCGACGATCCGGCCATCGGGGCGCAGATAAAGGGCGCGGAACGACGCCCAGTCGCCGACCACGCTGGCGGAGCGGTCGTCCGGCTTCGCGGGAGCGCCCTTGGCGCAGGCGCTGATCGAGGTGGTGAGCAGGGCGGTGGCGATCAGCAGCCGGCGGCGATCAAAGGCCATGGTGGATGATCAGCCGGTCGCTCGATTGCTGGACCAGCCGGGTCTGCAGCGGCGGCTCGTCGGCGAGCGACTGGAACCAGCCGCTGTAGGCGCCGAGCACCACGGCGGCGGCAGCGTGCGGCCAGGTCTCCGAGGCGGCGGGCCCGGCCTTGGCATAATCGACATGGTTGATGACGATGCCCTCGTCGTCGGCGGTGAGCGTGCCATGGCCGAGCCAGAGTGGCTGCCAGAAATTGTTGATCGCCTGTTCGAGCGTCAGCAGCCGGTCGTCGCTGGGCAGCGACAGTCCCGAGGCCAGCCGGCGGCCGACGGCGATGAAGAAGGCCACCGCCTGCTCCTGGCTGGCCTGGGCGAAGACCTCGTCGACCACCGCCAGTTGCAGGGCGAGGACATGGGGCCGGTTGGGGCCGGGAACGGGGCCGATAGTGTTTGGGGTGTTGCCTACGATTGCGAGAGCCATGGTCAGTCTCCGATGACCTGCTTGATGCCGACCGAACCGCGGAATTCACGATAGGCACCAAAGCTGTTGTAATTGGCCTCGCTGCCGATCTTCATGCGCGGATTGATGGCATAATATACCGAGGCGTTGGCAGAGAGTCCAAAACCGGTCTCGCTGCTGCTGTCGAAGGTGGAGCGGACGTCATTGTTGAGCACCTTGAGGGCATTGAGCCGGGCTTGGGCGGCGGGGTCCGTCGGATAGACGTCCGCGGCGTCCTGGCTGTAGCTCTGGTAGCCCGGCGCGACATTGACATCGATATCGAGTCCCTGGGGCCGGCGCAGCTGATAATGGATCGGGAAGCTGACGCTGAGGAAGCTCTGCGGGCTAAAATAGCCGCCATGGCCGAAGGTGAAGTAATTCTGCTGATTGTCGAAGCGCTGGTAATTGGCGTTGGTGCCGACGCTGAGCAGCGAGGTCTCGCCGCTGGCGATGCGGAGGTAGCCGCCGACATTGGCCTGGATGCCGCTGTTGGAGCGGACCGAGCGGCCGGCGTAGCGGTAATAGGAGCCATCGGCGTAAACGCCGGTGCCCTCGACATCGTAGGACACCGAGGCGCCGCCGCCAGCACGGCGGACGGCGCCCCAGAAATCGCCGGTGACCGGATCGGTGGTGCCGGCGTGCGAGATGACGCTGTCCTCCACGGCGCGGCGCTCGCCCCAGATGCGGGCGGTGACCGACGGCGACAGGCGCGGCGACACCGAGATGCCGCCGACGATGCTGGTTTCGCCGAAGCCGAGTGGGGTGCTGCCGACATCGGCCTTGACCAGATCATTGGCCCAGCCGACCGATACGGCAACACCGGTGGCGACCTGGGTGCCGGCGGCGGTGAGCCGCGATGGCTGGGCGGCAACGATGGCCTCGGCCTCCGGGGTGGCATTGCGGCCGAAGCGGGCGAGGCCGGAGCCGATCGGGCGGCCGGCGTCGATGGTGCTGGCCAGCGCCACGGCGGAGACGCGGCCGCCGGCGAAGCCGGTGGAGACCTCGGCGCGGCCGCTGATCGACTTGAGCTGGCTGAGGCCGACTTCGCCGACCCGCTGGCGATATTCGGTCTTGACGTCGGCGCGGGTTTCGTCGGCAGCGGCGAAGCTGCCGAGATCCTGGTCGATCGACTGGAGGATGGGATCACTGCTGGCCAGCGGTCGGCCAACACGGTTGGCGAATGGCGGCGGCGTGCCGGGCAGCGTACCGAGCGTGGCGCGGTCGTCGAACCCGGCGAGCAGGTTGTCGTTGCTGCTGCGGCGCGAAGGCTGGCGGCCGGGGAGCAGATCATCGTCGGCGCTCCGGCGTGTGGACGTCGAACGGGTGGCGAGCTCGAACGGATTGACCGGGGCGGCGGCGATGGTGTCCCGCCGGGCCGTGGCGGCGAAGGGATTGCTGGTGCCGAAACCGCCGCCGGTGGCCTGGGCCTGACGGGTGTAAAGCGCGCGTGCCTGCCTGAGGTAGCGCGCCGAGGCGCCCTGGTTGCCGCGCGCCCGTTCCATCCGGGCAGCGGCGAGATAGACGGTGTAATCCTCCGGCGCGAGCCGCAGCGCCCGCTCGAGCGCGGCACGGGCCAGCGCATGGTCGCCGCTGCTGGCGGCGGTATCGACGAGGCCGATGAGGGCGCCCTTGTCGTCCGGCGACTTCTCCAGGACCATGCGGAAAGTCTGCGCGGCCTGGGGGGCGAGGCCGCCCGACTGGTAGAGACGGGCCAGCGCGCCGAGGATCTCGATGTTACCGGGCGAGGCCAGCCAGGCACTCTGGAGCAGATCGAAGGCCGGGGCATAATCTTCGGCTTCGCGCATGCGGTCGGCCTGGGTAACCACGACGACGGCATTGAGGCGAGCGAGCAGCGCCTGGCCGCCGCCGAAGGCGCCGGCGGCAGTGGCGGCCTGCTGAACCGCCTGCTGCGCGAGATCGTCCTGGCCGGTCTGGGCGAGCACGCGGACGACGGATTCGAAATCGGCGGGGTCGGTTGAACCGAGGCGGAGGCCTTGCAGGGCCAGCGTGGTGGCGCCGGGCTTGTCCCCGAGATCTTGGAGGGCGCTGGCGAGCTGGCCGAGCTTGCCCATCGACAGGCCGGGCGTCTGCGCCTGCTGGCGAAGCAGCGCCAGACCCTCGGCCGGCTGGCCCCGGCCGGCGAGCGAGCGAGCGCGGGCGACGGCGGCATCGACCCTGAGGCCGGCAATGAAGCTGCGCATCGGCACGGTCTGCTGGTCTTCGGGAATGCGGCCCATCAGTTGCTCGGCGACGCCGTCCTGGCCGATCTGGCTGTTGAGCAGGGCTGCGGCGTAGATCGGCTCGACGCCGGGCATCATGGTCAGCGACGAGATGAGCCCCTGAACGTCGTTGCGGCGGCCGCGCTGGGTGAGAAAGCGACCGTAGTCATAGCGGATCCACGGATCGGCGGGGCCTTCCATCAGGCCGCGCCGGAACAGCCGCTCGGCTTCGCTGTCGTTGTTGGCGGCGGCGGCCTCCAGCGCCAACGCGCGGGTGGCTTGAAGCTGTAGACGGGCGCCGGTGGCGGCCGGCGCAGCGGCGGTGGGGGCGGATTGGCTGGGGCGCAGGCCGGCGGCGGTCTGGTACAGGGCGGCGGCCTCGGCGAAATGGCCTTTGGCCTCGTAGATCTGGGCGAGCAGTTCTAGCGCCGGGCCGCGGTCGGGCGACGAGGAGGCCGAGAGTTCCTCGGCGATCTTCTGGGCTTCGTCGATGCGGCCGGCGGCGCGCAGGCTGCGGGCGGATTCGAGGCCGGCGAAGAAGCGCGCCGACGCCAGCGCTTCGGCCCATTGGGCGGGGCGGCCCTGCGACGAGGCCCGGGCGAGATTGTCCCGGGCTTCGACGAAGCGCTGCTGGCGGAGCTGGACGAGGCCGAGGCCGCCCAGCGATTCCGCGTCATTGGGGCGGATCGCCAGCGCGGCGCGGAAATCGCGGGCGGCGCCGGTGAGATCATTGGCGTCCAGCTTGCGGAAGCCGGCGGCGCGGCTGTCTCCGGCGCGGTCCGCGGCGGGGACGGCGGTGGTGGAAACGGCGGCGGTGCGCGGGGCGGCGGGCGCGGCGACGGCAGGCAAGGATGCACCGGGTGCGCGATTGGGCACCTTCGACGGGGTGACAGCGCGGGCGGCGGCAGGAGGCGGTGCGGGACTGGCCTGGGCGAGGGCACGCCGGGCCGTGGCATTGGCGGGGTCGATGGCCAGCACGCGCCGATAGGCCTGGGCGGCGAGGTCCTTGCGGCCTTTCGACTGCCAGTAGCTGCCCTGCTTGAGCAGCGCCTCGACGGCTGGGGTCTGCGCCCGCGCCTCGACGGCGATGAGACTGACGGCCAGCAGCAGGCCGATACGCAGCCGCATCATTCGCCGGCCAGCCGCTTGCGGCGCTGGCGGCGCAGCAGCAGGTAGACCGGGCCGGACAGTAGCAGCGCCAGGCCGATGCCGCTCAGGGCCATCAGCAGCGGCCGCTGGCTGAACAGGAAGGCGATCTTCAGCCACGACGGCAACGTGCCGACCCAATAGCCCTCGCTGACGGCATAGCTGACCATGTCCTCGCCGACCGACACCGACAAATCGCCCTGAACCTGGGCGTTGGTGGCGACATCGCTGAGGCCGGCGATCAGCGGCGGCAGCGTCTCCGGCTCCTTGGCGAGGATGGCCACGACCGTGCGGGCGCTGCTGAACGGCGACTCAAAGCTGGTCAGCCCGCTGAACGCCGAGGCCGTGGTGAGGAAGCCCTCGACGGTCTTGGCCGGGTCCCGCCGATAGGGCGAAACGGCATCGAAGGTGCGGCGGAGCAATGAACGTTCGCGAACCTGGAACCGGCCACCAACATATTGCACCGGGCTGGTGGCGAACAATGTTTCGGCGCGGGTCAGGTCGAGCGTGCCGATGACGAGGATGTCCTTGTCTTCGAGCTGCTCGGCGCTGGGCTGGCGGGTGACAGTGACGCGGCTGGCCGGCACGCCAGTTGAATCGCCGAAGCGGCCCATCACGCCGAGAAAGGCCTCGACGACATCGGGGCTGGCCTCGCGCTGCATGACCACCACGGTCTGGGCGAGATCGGGATGGACGGTGAACGGATAGCCGGCGCCGGCAAAGGTGGCGAGATCGGGCATATGCGCGGCGTGATAGGTGTTCGAGAGGTCGATGCTGCTGTCCGGCAGGACGCTTGTGCGCACATTCTGGGGCAGCACAGTGGCGCAACGCTTCTGGTTGGCGAGAACCAGGCTGTAATCGAAGATCAGCTCGTTCTGGCCGAACAGGATATACTTGGGCAGGATCAGCGAGGCCCTGGATTCCGGCGCGACGGTTTCGGAACGGCCGAGCAGGCGGTTCCACCATGGCACGGTAGCGAAGCCGAGCGTATCGAGATACTGGCCATTGACCGAGATATCGAGGCGCGAGGCGCGGGCATCGAGCCAGGGGGCGCCGGGATAACGATAATGAATGTTCATGCGGCCGCCCTGGCGGGGCCAGAAGAACAGGTCCGGCGCGGCGCGGAACGGCGCGGTCAACGGGCCGGGCGGCAGGCCCCTGCCCTGCAGCGTGAACGGATCGACCAGCTCGCCGAGCTGGACCGGGCGATCGGTGCGCAGCCAGCGCGGCGCGCCATAGGCATTATAGGCAGGAATGCGAGCATCGGCAGTCGACACCTTGCGGCCGGCGAACAGGCCGCGGCCGGTGGCCATGGCGGCGGCCGCCTGCTTCAGCTGGCGGTCATCGCGGCCCATGACGATCAGCAGCTGACCGGCCGGATCAACCGGATTGACCATCACCTCAATCCCCGAGCCGGTGATATCGACAGGGACGCCGTCGACGCGACGCGACGGGGTGACAAATACCACGGCGTTGCCCTTGGGCAGCTGATTGTAGAACGGGCGAAAAGCGAAGGTGCGGTAGCTGGCCTGGCCGCCGAGCCAGGAGGCGACGCTGGCGGCGGCCTCCAGCTCGCCGTTGGTCGGCGACGCGGCGAAGACGAACGGCAGTCGCAGCGGGCCGGGCGCGAACCGATCGAAGAACGGCGCCGGCAGCGCGCCGAGATCGGGGCGCAGCGCCACCGGCTGGACCGCAATGTCGAGGAACGAGCGGGTGTTGCTGATATTGGCCCAGAGCGAGGAGTGCGAAGGGTCTTCGCAATCCCGGGTATAATGACCGAGGAAGCGGATGTTGAGCTGGTTATCGCCGACGAGGAACAGCGCCGGGTTGATCGGAATCCGCACCTGCTGGCCGCCGGCGGCATCAGGGCGCATCGGCATGATCTGGACGACCTCGCCGTTGAGCAGGACGACGAGCTGGCTGACATCGCCGAGCAGCGCCGGCGAATAGGCGAAGCTAAGGGTCAGGGTGGCGCCGGTGACGACGACATCGCGCCGCATGCCGAACGGAATACCGATCTCGGCGCTGGTGCCGACGAGGCGGATCGGGCTGCGCACCTGCAGGTCCTTCAGCGACAGGCGCAAGCTGGAAGGTGTGAGAGGGGATGCCGGCGCAACGGCCGGCGCGGCAGCCGGAGCGGAAGATGAACGGGCCAGTGCAGCGGCCGGCTGGGCGTGGACACGATCGGCACCAACAGCGACGAGCACTGCGGCAGCTGTGACCGCGGCGGCTATGGCCTGCGCCTTCGACTTGGGCTTGACCGGCTGCGGTCCGGACGCCGGGGCGGGTGTGGCGGGTGCGCGGGGGGCGGGGCGCCAGCTGAAGATGGCGCGGACCGTCGACCAGGCGACGCTGGCAATATCGGCGACCGAGCTGATGCCGGAGACGGTGGGATGGGGGCGCGGAAGCTGCCAGGCATCGGACCGGCCCATCACGGCGCGGACCAGCTGGCGGGTCTGGACATTATCCAGCGGCAGGAAGCTTATGCGGCCGCGCTGGCCTTCCATGCGAATCATGGCGGCCGGCAGCGTGAGCGTTTCGTCGCCCATCAGCATAGATACATGGCTAATGCCGTCGTCATGCACTGCCGTACCTGCTGGCAGGCTGATGAGCAGACCGCCCATCGACACGTCGATGGTATGACCATCGACGACAAAGCCGTCGGTAAAATGCACGGTGACCGGCATCCGCACCTCGATCCGGATATCAGTCCGGGTTTGGCGGCGCTCGCGTGCCACGGCGATGGCGGCGAGCAGAATCATCATGCTGAAGCCGGCCCAGGCGGTGTTGAGCAGCAGCGTGCCGATCTGGCCTTCGTCCTCGCCACCGGGGAACAGGACGCGGGCGAAGGCGCCGAGGATGCCGGCGACCAGCAGGGCAAGCGTGATCAGGTGCGGCCGCACGGTGAGGAAATCGAAATAGTGGCGGTCGAGCAGGCTGCCTTTGTCGGTCACGTTGAATTTGCCCTTGTGCGGGTTGATCAGGGTGTAGAGCGTCGGCTTGACGAGGTGGAAGGCGAGCAAGGTTTCGTAGATCTCGCCCCAGAAGGGTCGTCGGTCACCGCCCTGCAGGCGTTTGCTCGAGGCCATCGAGATGAACAGGTGAGGCAGCGCATAGGCGAAGATCAGCGCCGCCGACGCCTTGATGATGTTCTGGCCCGCCAGCAGATAGGCGAGCGGCGAGGTGATGAAGACGATGCGCGGCAGCGGAAACTGGAAGTGCAGCATGGCGTTTAGGTAGCAAAGCCGCTGCTGGAAACTGAGGCCGGGGCCGAACATCGGATTGTCGACACGGAAAATCTGGGTCATGCCGCGCGCCCAGCGGATGCGCTGGCCGATGTGGAGGATCAGCCGCTCGGTGGCGAGTCCGGCCGAAAGGCGGACGTTGATATAGGCGGTGTTCCAGCCCATCCGCTGAAGCTTGAGCGCGGTATGGGCATCTTCGGTAACCGTCTCGCCGGCGAAACCATTGGTCTGGGCCAGTGCCTCGCGGCGGATGATGGCGCAGCTGCCGCAGAAAAAGGCGGCGTTCCAGAGATCGTTGCCGCCCTGGACGATATTGTAGAACAGCTCGCCCTCGCCCGGCATGTCGCGGACGCGGACGAGATTGCGCTGCACCGGGTCCGACGAATAGAAATGGTGCGGCGTCTGCAGCACGGCCAGCTTCCTGTCCTTCTGGAACCAGCCGACGGTAAGCTGGAGAAAGGCGCGCGTCGGCACATGGTCGCAATCGAAGATGGCGATCAATTCACCGTCGGTACGCTTCATGGCGGCATTGAGATTGCCGGCCTTGGCGTGGAGATTGTCGGTGCGGGTCAAGTAGCCGCAGCCGGCCTCGCGGGCGAAGGCCCGGAATTCCGGGCGGCGGCCGTCATCGAGAATGAAGATGCGGTAGCGGTGCTCGGGATAGTCCATGTCCTGCGCGGCGAAGACGGTGGTGCGGACGATGGCGAGGCTCTCGTTGTAGGTAGGGATATAGACGTCGACCATCGGCCAGTCGTCCGGCTCGCCCTCGATCTCGACGACCGGCCGATCGAGCGGCCATGAGGTCTGAACGACGCCGAGCACGAGGATCACCCAGGCATAGACTTCGGCGAGATAGAGGCCGCCACCGAGCAGCAGTTCCGGGAGGGTCTCGAACTCCAGCGTCTGGGTGGTGCGCCAGACCAGGTAACGCGTCGAGACAATCAGCGAGAGCAGCGCGACGGCGAGGGTGGCGCGGCGGCCGGGAATGCGGCCGATGAGGATGGCGCCGAGCACCGACGCGCCGGCGAACAGCCATTGGGCTTCAAGGTCCAGCGGCACGCCGATGACCAGCACCAGCAACGGGATAGCGGCGAGACCGGCCAGCAACGTGCCTATCCGCGCCGGCCAGGACCGGTCGACATCGGACAGCATTGACGTGTCGCCCCCGGCATCGGTCATCGTGGCGGGCCCGCGACAGCGAGGTCCTGTTCGGCAAGTCCGCAACGCTGCTCGACGGCGCCAGTCAGCGTCGCGAGATCCTGGAGCACGACGCTCGACGGGGCGAGGCGTGGGATCTGCTGGAACATAGCCAGCGCCTGGTTGACAGCCTCGTCGCGGCGGATGCGGGCGATCAGCTTGTCGCCGAGCAGTTCTTCGAGGAATCGCGTCGTGTCCCGCGACAGTTTCAGCCGGTCATCTATTTGGTTCACCACGAAGGCGGTGTTGGGCAATTCGACCGTGGCAGTGCGGGAATCGACCATCGGCAGGGTGGCGATGGCCGCCGCCGACGGCATCATGACGCAGAGGTGGAGCGTGGCGTGGGGCGCCAGCTGCTCCTTGAGACGGTAATCAAAGGACGCGACATCGACGACGGTGATGCGGTCGGCCGGAACCAGTGCGGCAAGCGCGTCAGCATCATCGTCGAAGGCGGCCTGACGGATGTTGCTGCCGCTCATCAATGCAACGCCCATAACGACCAGGGCGTTGGCACCGGTGTCGGCAACCGACTCCAGCGACTGCGCCGGCCGCAGACCGAAATGGAGCTTAAGAGAGTCTTGGCCGGTGCAATCGATGGCGACGACCTCCCTGCCCGGCTCGGCCAGCCGAATCGCCAGCTGCGCGGCGATGAAAGTAGCGCCGACGCCACCCTTGGGAGAATGGACGATGATCAGCGTCACTTTTCAGCCTGCGACAACCGCTTGAGGATGGCACGAACGCTCTCGCCGCGGTCGACCAGGTCGCTGATGTCGATCCGGGGCGTGGCCGCGACCGGGGCGTAGCTGGCAAACAGGGTGTTGCGGCGGACGGGCGGGCTGGCCGGCACCGCAACGGCAGGATGCACAGCCGCCGCGGCGGGCATGCCCGCGACCGGCTGAACGGGCGGGGGGCCGGGCGTCGACGGAGCGGAACGTGGTGGCAGCGAAACCAGCTGCGGCACGGGCGCTGGGTCGGCCTCCAGATCGCTGTTGGCGTGGCCAATAACGCGCTCATCGCGCAGCAGCGCCTGGAACATCGGCCACACGTCGGACTCCGACAGCGGGCTTTCAAATTCCTGATATTTGAACGACTCTACACCCAGACGGCCGAAGAGCTCTTTGGTATCACGACGCATAGGAGCTGCTGTCACATTCCTTGAACAGAATGATAAAGGCTGGACGGAACCTTAAGGCATTTTGAGCAAAGCCGGAAAAAGATAACACATGATTAACAAGCATAGGTATTTACCCTTACTTTTTGGACCATGCACGCGACAACTTTATATTTGATGAAGTTCCTGGTTTGCTTTTACAATTAGATGACTAACCCAGTCCTGAGACATATCGACTAGGATATTACCCCGGAATTCCATAATTCATTACAGTGTTTCCACGGTATATGGTGCTGGCACAATTCGAGGTCGCATCTAGTTTGCCGGCCGAGGATCGCCCAGGTCAGGACCATAGGGCATCCTTTATCTGCATTCGCATGATCGACATTGACGGGCCGCTCGCGCCGCGGACTGCTCCGCCTACGAACTGAAAAGCCGTTATCTTGATGACATAAGGCCGACGGCCTTCCGAACGCCTGCGCCTGTGACTGCGATGATGCGCGGGAAGGCGTGGTGGGCCCAGCGGGATTCGAACCCGCGACCTAGCGCTTAAAAGGCGCGCGCTCTACCGATTGAGCTATGGGCCCACGCGACGAAGGCGCAGTGCAGGACGCCGACGACGGCGCGGTTTAGGACGCAAAAGCCCGGCGCGCAACTGTCTGGCGGTCGCATCGCCATATCGGCTGCATTGTCATCAAATCAACGCTGATCCCTCACCCGCACATGCAGGGTGCGCCTAGCTGCCATCGCTCTCGTGCTGAGGAGCCGAAATTCAATGACCTGTTTCATGTCGCGCACGGCGCGGGCCGTACCCGCTATCGGATGCGCCCGTAGAAGCCTGATGGCGTTGCTGGCGTCGCAGACGGCCGTTGCCCATGCACGATCGAAGACAATGACATGATCTTGGTTACCCGCCCCTGGCTATACCGTCCTGACGGCAGGCCGGGACCGCAGGAGCCGGGCGCGCAACTGTCTGGCGGTCGCGTTGATCCCCGGATGGCGCCAGCCGGGGGCGACCTCGACCAGCGGATCCAGGACGAAGCGGCGGTGCGGCAGGCCCGGATGCGGCAGCGTGAGGCCGGGGCCCGACACGCGCATCTGACCGAGCGCCAACAGGTCGAGATCGAGCACCCGGTCTCCCCATCGGCGGGACGGGCGGCGGCCGAATTGCTGCTCGATGCGCTTGATGAGGTGCAGCAGGTCGATGGCGCTGCCGGTCCAGCGGGTGCGCAGCACGGCATTGGCGAAGCGGCGGCCACCCGGGCCCATCGGCGCCGTGGCATGGAGGCGGGACAGCTGATCGAGGGGCAAGCCGGCATCGGCCAGCGCGCGGACAGCGGCGCGCAGCACGGCTTCCGGCACGCCGTGGCGGCCATGACGGCGGTTGCTCCCCAGCCCGATCAGCGTCAATACGCCCTGATGATCGCCCAATTGACCCAAGCCGAACCCGATCCAGACTGCCCGCTGTGCCCGCGGCTGGTCACCTATCGCCAGGAGAACCGGGCGCGCAACCCCGACTGGTTCAACGCGCCGGTGCCGGGATGGGGGGACCCCGAGGCCTGGCTGCTGGTGGTTGGGCTGGCGCCGGGCGTGGCCGGGGCCAACCGGACCGGGCGGCCGTTTACCGGCGATACGGCGGGCACGCTGCTCTACCAGACGCTGATCGGCTGCGGGCTGGCGTCGGGCGTCTACGACGCCCGGCCCGATGACGGGTTGCGGCTGGAGGGGGTGTTCATCTCCAACGCCGTGCGCTGCGTGCCGCCGGGCAACAAGCCGACGCCGGCCGAGGTGCATATGTGCCGGCCATTCCTGGTCGGGCAGATGGCGGCATTGCCGAGGGCGCGGACGATCGTGGCGCTGGGGCAGATTGCCCATCAGTCGGCGGTCAAGGCTTGTGGCGGCAAGCTGCCGAAGACGCCGTTCGCGCATGGTGCCGTACACCGGTTGCACACTGGCTACACGATCGTCGACAGTTATCATTGCAGCCGGCTCAACACCAACACAGGGCGGCTGACGGCCGAGATGTTCGAGGCGGTATTTCGGACGGCGATGACAGAACGGGGCTGAACAGCGTTCGATGCCAGGCGCAATGATCGTTGTTATGCCTGTCAATCCCATCAACATTATTGCTGCGCTGCATTAGCGTTCAATGTAAACCTTTACATTATTTTCGACGGCGGCAGATTGCGACGAGCGATGGTGGGACAAGAACATTTGTGACGGCAGAACGAAGTTCGGCCAGCCCGGGGGGCGTTGGTGCGGCAGCGAATACGGCGCCGACGGGCGATAGCCATGTCTGCGCGACGGGGACAGACAAGCACCTGCGCGGCGTGTTGGATGCCATGCGCGAAGGTTTTTTCCTGCTGTCGCCGGACTTCACCATTCTCGACACCAATGCCGAGGCGCTACGCTTGGAGACGCGGCCGCGCGAGGAGATCGTCGGCCGGTCGCACTGGGTGGTCTACCCGCACAGCGCCGCCAGCGAAGCGGGACAGATGGCGCGCGACGCGATGCGCGACCGTGTTCCCCGCAACATCATCAGCGAACAGATCTGGCCGGATGGTCGCCGGGCCTGGTTTGAGGTGCGGGCCTACCCGGTCGAGGACGGATGTCTCGCGGTGTTCTTTCGGGATGTGACGGAGCGCTATCGGGCTGAACGGGCGGCGCGAGAGAATGCCGACCGCTTCGAGGGCGCGGTCAGGGCGTTTGCCGATGTGCTGTGGACCAATGACCCGACCGGCCGGATGGTCGATGAGCAACCCGGATGGGCGGCGCTGACGGGGCAAGGTTTCGAGGCATACAAGGGGCTCGGTTGGGCGGCAGCCGTGCATCCGGACGATGCCCAGCCGACCATGGAGGCCTGGCAGCACGCGGTGGCCACCCAGCAGCCGTTCGTGTTCGAGCATCGGGTGCGGCGGCATGACGGGGTATGGCGGCGCTTTGCCATTCGCGCCGTGCCGGTGCTCAACGACGATACGACCATCCGCGAATGGGTGGGCGTACATTCTGACATCACCGAGCTACGCGAGAACGAGGTCCGGTTTCGCCAGCTGGCCGATAATATCGATGCCGTTTTCTATGTGTACGAGATAGACGAGCGGCGGATTTCCTATGTCAGCCGGGCCTATGAAGGCATCTGGCAGCAGCCGGCGAGCGCGCTGTACGCCGATCCGCGCGCCTTCCTCGAGCATATTCATGCTGATGATCGCCCGATCCTGCATGAGGCACGCGCCCGGCATCATGCCGGCAAGAACACGGACGTCCGCTATAGGCTCGACGTGCCCGGCACGGGCATCCGCCACATCCATGACCGGGCATTCGTCACCACAGGCCGCGACGGAGAGGCGATCCGCGTCGCCGGGATCGCCGAGGATGTCACAGCGTCGACGCTCACGCGACTTCAGCTGGCTGCCAATGCCGCGACGTTCGAGGCCCTGGTCCGCAACACGCCGTTCGGGGTATATGTGGTGGGCAGTGAATTCCAGCTGCTGCATGTCAGCGAAGGCGCGGCAAAAGTATTCGCCGGCATAGAGCCGCTGATCGGCCGAGATTTCAAGGAAATCATCCGCATATTCTGGCCACCCCGCTATGCCAACGAAGTCATTGGGCATTTTCAGCATACCCTGGCGACCGGAGAAACCTATGTCGACCCCGGCACGATGGAGCAAAGGAGCAATACGAGCCGGAGCGAAGCATATGACTGGCGGATCGACCGGATCGATCTGCCGGACGGGACGCACGGCGTGGTCTGCTATTTCTACGATCTTTCGGACCGGATGGCACTGGAGGCCGAGCTGAAGCAGGCGCTGGCGGACAAGGACATGCTGCTGCGCGAAATCGACCACCGCGTGCGCAACAGCATCGCCATGACCTCGGCACTGCTGTCGATGCAGGCCAGCGGCGCGACATCGGCCGATGTGAAGGAGGCGCTGACTGTCGCGTCGGCGCGGCTCGGGGCGATCGCGCGCATCCATGAGCGGCTGTACAAGGGCAAGCAGCTGGGCGTCGTCGAGTTCGGCACCTATCTCGAGGAGATCTGCCACGACCTGCGGGATTCGCTGGGCCATGACCAGGTGACGCTGAAGATGCGGACGGTCGAGGTCGGGCTGCCGGTCGATGAGGCGGTGCCGATGGGGCTGATCGTCAACGAGCTGGTGACCAACGCCTTCAAGCATTGCGGCGGCGGCGGCGCCTGCATCGAGATCGAGCTGACCGCCTCCGACAAGGCGCTGACGCTGCGGGTGTTCGACGACGGGGTCGGCATGGCCGCAGATTATGACCCGGCGAAGCGCCAGGGGCTGGGCATGCGGATGATCAAGACGCTGGTCCGCCAGCTGAAAGGCACAATGGTCCAGCCAGGCGCCGGCGAGGCGGCGCGGTTCGAGATCCGCGTGCCACTGCCGGAGATGCCGGCTCCCTAGATGTCCTCGGCGAGGCGCTTGTAGAGATCGGGCCGGCGATCGCGGAAGAAGCCGAAGGCGGCGCGGTGCCGGGCGGCGCGATCGAGATCGAAGCGGCCGATGACATGACCCTCTTCGGTCAGCCCCAGCTCGTCAACGATGTCGCCGCGTTCATCACAGGCAAAGCTGGTGCCGTAGAAGGTCTGGGCGTGCGGGGTGCCGGCCTCCTCGGTGCCAACGCGGTTGCAGGCGATGACGGGGACGACATTGCTGACCGCATGGCCCTGCATGGCGCGCCGCCACATCCGGCTGGTATCGAGATTGGGGTCGTGCGGCTCGCTGCCGATGGCGGTCGGGAACAGCAGGATCTCGGCGCCCATCAGCATCATGGCGCGTGCTGTCTCAGGATACCATTGGTCCCAGCAGATGCCGACTCCGATGACGCCTAGCGGGGTCGGCCAGACCTTGAAGCCGGTGTTGCCCGGGCGGAAATAGAATTTCTCCTCATAGCCCGGCCCGTCCGGGATATGGCTCTTGCGGTAGGTGCCCATGATGTTGCCGCCCTCGTCGATCATGGCGAGGCTGTTGTAATGGTGCGGGCCATCGGCCTCGAAGAAGCTGCACGGGATGTGGATCTTCAGTTCGAGGGCGAGATCGCGCATCGCGGCGACGGCCGGGTGCTTGAGCAGCGGCTGCGCGTTGGCGAACAGGCCCTCGTCCTCATGGCGGCAGAAATAATGCCCTTCGAACAGCTCGGGCGGCAGCACGAGCTGCGCGCCGGCGGCCGCGGCCTCGCGGACACCAGCGACGGTATGGGCGATATCGGCGTCACGGTTGCCCGAGAAGGCGAGCTGGAGGCCGGCGGCGGTGATCTCCCGCATGGTCAGACTTCCGGTTGCTGCTGGGTGATGCAGTGGAACGAGCCACCGCCGGAGAGGATATGGTCGGCGCGCAGGCCGATGGCGGTGCGATCCGGGAAGCAGGCACCGATGGCGGCAACGGCCGCGTCGTCGGTGGCGACGCCGTAGGTGGGGACGATGACCGTGCGATTGCCGATGTAGAAGTTCATGTGGCTGGCCGGCACCAGCTCGCCGTCGCGCTCGACGCGGCCGGCGGAGGGGATCATCACCAGTTCGAGGCCGAAATCACGGGCGCGGTCGATGGCGTCAACAAGAACGGCGCGGTTGGGGTCGTCACGGCCGGGTTCGGGCAGCGCCAGCGTCCGCGGGGCGACGAAGCGGGCGAGATTGTCGACATGGCCGTCGGTATGGTCGTTGGCCAGCCCATCGCCGAGCCACAACACGTCATCGATACCGAGGTCGCGGCGCAGGTGCGATTCGATCTCGGTGCGGTCCATGCGCGGGTTGCGGTTGGGATTGAGCAGGCATTGCTCGGTGGTGACAGCGAGGCCGGTGCCGTCGACATCGATGGCGCCGCCTTCCAGCACCCAGTCGTGCCGGGCGAGCGGGATGCCGGCGGCGTTGGCGACGAAGGTGGCGACGCCGTCATCGCCGGCCAGCTGATACTTGCCGCCCCAGCCGTTGAATCGGAACGCCGCCGCCGCCTGGCCGACGGGCGAGGTCATGAACAGCGGGCCGGTATCGCGCAGCCAGATATCGCCGAAGCCATAGGCGTGGATGCCGACATCGAGGCCCTTGAAGGCGGCGCGGGCGGCGGCCTCGGCCTCCGGCGTGGCGACCAGAAGCTCGACCCGCTCGTCAGCGGCGAGCGCGCGGACCATGGCCGCGACTTCGGCCTGGGCCAGGGCGAGATCCTCCAACCACAGGTCGGCGGCGCTGGGAAAGGCGGTCCAGGTGGCCTTGTGGGGCATCCACTCGGCCGGTTGGCGGGCGGTCATGAGGCGTTCCGGATGATCATCCGCCTGACTTGCCAGCGCCGGCGCGGTTGCTCAAGCGTTATCGGCAGACCCGGCGACCGCGGGTGCGCCCTTGAAGCCCTGGGCGACGACATACCATTCGCTCGAGCCCTTGCGGCTGGCGGGCGGCTTGACGTGCTTGACCGACTGGAACTGGCGGCGCAGCGCCTGGGTGAGGGCGCCGTCGCCGCCGCCGGCCAGCACCTTGGCGACGAAGGCGCCGCC
>NZ_JBIMKZ010000040.1:0-29177 GCF_051860865.1 Polymorphobacter sp.
CTCGCCGGAGTTTTTCGCATCGAGCCACAGTGCCCCCATCAGCACCGTAAGCCCGGGGATCGGGGACCCGGCCAGCGACGCCTCCAGCCCCTGGTGGCGCACGGCGCCGCGCACCCGGAACACCAGCCCGTTGTCGAGCGCGAACAAGGGTTTGTCGATCCGGAAGGCGGCGGCATTCAGCGTCAGCCGGGCCGGCAGCGCAAAGCGCACCCCGGCCTCCATCTGCTCGGTGCGCTGCGCCGGCAGCAGGTCGTTGCGGTTGACCGCCTCGGGCGGCGGCGCGGCGATCTCCTCCAGCCCCTGGGCAAAGGCGCCGTAGACGACCACGCCCTTGGCGACGTTCAGCGCCGCCACGCCGTTCCACAGCAATGGCCGGTCGCGCTGCTCCACCAGCGGCCGTCCCGGCTGGTCGATATTCTTCTTGTAGTCGGTATATTGCACCCCGCCGGCCACTTCGGCGAACGTGCCCCAGCGCCCCTCATAGCCGAGCGCCACCACGCGCTGGGTCACCTTGTCGATCGTCTGTGGGCCGAAGTTGAATGTCGGGCGCGGCAGGTCGACCCGCTCGTTCAGCCCGAAGCGGCCGAGATTGACCCGGTCGCTGCCGCCGATCCGCGCGAACACGTTGCGGCCGCGCAGCGCCGCGATCAGCTTGTGGTTGAAAATGCCGGTCCGGAACCGCCGCGCCACCCGCAACTCGCCCGACCAGGAGGCGCGGATCGTCCGCGGATCGGCAACGACGATGCGGTCGCCGACGCCATTGTCGTCGATGTCGCGCGGCAGGATCGAATGGCTGCTCTGGCGGATCAGGCTGGACCGGAACAGCCCCGCGTCAATGTCCCAGTTCTCGATCACCCGGAGCTTGAGGATGGCGCCGCCGTTCATCGGCGTGTCGGAATTGCCGGCCCACAGCGGGCCGATCGCCGTCAGCCGGTCGACGCGCTGCTCGGGCTGGAGGCGGTCGCGGGTGAACCAGCGCTGCTGGAGCGGCAGCTCCTCGGTCCGCGTGAAGAAGCCGAAGAACGGGATCAGCTCGACGCCGTCGACCGGCCGCCAGCGCCCGGTGGCGCCGAAGCCCCAATTGCGCCCGCGGTCGCCCGACACGATGTTGTGCGCCTCGAACACGCCGCCCACCGTCACCCCCAATGTCGGGGACAGCGGCAGCTCCTTCTCGAAGTCGGACGAGGCCTTGTAGGTCTCCTGGATGCCAGCGGTGACACTGCCCAGCCCGCGCTCGCCCGGCACCCGCAGCGCCAGGTCGACGACGCCGGTCGGCGCCGGAAACGGCGCGTCCAGCGTCCCGATCCCGACCTTGACCGTCGAGCCGAGCCGGATCGCCCGCGTCGTCATGCCGATCTGGTCGAAGTACAGCCCCATCATCCGGGTATTGCCGGCCTCGGTCGGCGAGAAGCCGCGCACCTGGCTGGCGGTGTAGATGCCGAAGGTATCGCGCCCCAGCGAGGTGCCGAAGGCATCGGCGGCCGAGGTCAGCACATTGTCGCCGGCGCGCTGCGCCGCAGCCGGCGTCGCGGCCAGCACGAGCGCCAGCCCGATCGCGCCATAGGCGAGACGCCTGTTTGCAACACCGGCTACCACACCGGGACGCCCGCCGATCATGCTGCCCTGTTCCCCATCCCGCTCCAGAAATGGTTCTAGTCGCAGCCCTTCTTCGCGGCCCGGTGCCTTTTATGCCGCTTTGGTGCGTTTGGGATCAGCTGCAAGCTGTTCATAAAGCGCGAACAACTCCTCGAAATGCCGGTCCATCTCGCGCACTTGCCCGGCGTCGGCGAGCGCGCCGGCCCGCAGCGCCGGCAGGTCGTCGATCGCCGCCACCACTGTCTCGGCCACGCTCGCGGCATCGCCGGAGGCATAGGCCAGCCCGGCACCCGGCACCAGCTGGTCGATCGCCGCCCCGTCATCGGGGACGATGATCGGCAGGCCGGAGGCCCGCGCCTCCGCCGGCGTCATCCCATAGGTCTCGGCCGACGAGCCATGGACGAGCAGATCGGCCGAGGCCAGCACCTTGGCCATCTCCTCGCGCCCCTGCAGCGGCGCCAGCAACAGGATGTGCGGGTTTTCGCCGACCGCGCGGACCACACGCCCGCGCGCATGGCCGTCGCCGATGATCACCAGCCCCAGCGGCCGCCTGACCCCCGCCGCCGTCGCCCCCTCGATCACCATCGGCCAGCGCTTCTCGGGCGAGAAGCGCCCGCAGCCAACCAGCAATGTCGCGCTCTCCGGCAGCCCGCAACGCTCGAGCAGCCGCGCCCGCAGCGCCGGATCGCGCAAGCGGGGCGAGAAATAGCCGGGCTCCACCCCCATCGGGATCGTCGCCACCCGTTTCAGCCCGCCCGCCACCAGCCGGTCCGACAGGTTGCGGCTGGCGCTGACCACCACGTCATAGCGTTCGTCCATCCGCCGCAAATGCCGCCAGAACCAGTCGAAGCCCTTGTCGATGGTCTCGCGCTTCGCCACCCGCTCGAACCAGCGATAGGCCCAGGCGGTCAGCGGGTCGGCATGCATGATCAGCGCCCGCGGCGCCCGGCCCGGCCATTCCGCCACCGAAGTGGCGCTGCCCCAGGGCGACGAGCCCTCGATGAAATCCGGCTTCAGCCGGTCGAGCGTCCGGTGGATCACCGCATCGCTCTCGAAATAGCGGTAGCTGCGGTCGAGCGGAAAGCGCGGGGAGGGGAGGTTGATCAGCCGCGCGCCTGGCCCGAGGTCCACTACCGTGTCGTCGCTGCCCGGCACCACCACGGTCATCTCATGGCCGAAGCGCGCCACCGTCTGCAGCTTGCGCCGCGTATAGGTGCGGATCCCGCCGCCGGTCGGGGCATAGAGCGCCGAGATGTCGACGATATGCATGGCGCGGCTATTCGCCGTCCCGCAGCGGCCCGAAACCGAACAGCCCGCGCCGATAATTCATCCGCACCGTGATCCGCGTCAGCCCCGCGCCGGCCTCGATCCGCGCCGCCGCCGCCTTGGGCTTGGACAGGCCCAGCTTCGGGTTGCCCGGAAAGGCGATGCCGTCGGTGCTCAGCCCGAACTTGCGGTTGCCGTCGCGGTCGTGGAGCAGGATCAGCGAATAGGCGCCCGGCCCCGGCAGCCGGATGCACACCACCACCTCGCCGGATTTCGGCACCGGCACCTCGATCCGCCGGAAGGTCTTGCCGGCCATCACCAGCAGATTATCATCGGCGAGGAAGTCATCGTCGTTGGACGGATAGAGTTCGCTCTTCAGATTGCCCTGCCGGTCCTTCAGCCCCTCGACACGCATCAGCACCGCCGGCCCCGGCTCATTGGCCCGGCACTGCGCCTCCGCCTTGCCGAGATCGGGCGTGCTCGGGATATAGCCGCGATCGCCCTCCTTCGGCAGGTCTGCCGCCACCAGCAGCAGCGCCGCCGGCACCAACCACAGCCCGCGCCTCACCGCTTCCACCCCAGCGCCTCCCAGGCCGAAAGCAGCAGCCCCAGCCCCAGATGCGCCGCCAGCGTCAGCGTCGCCATCATCGTCATCAGCGACCCGATATCGTCGTCATGGCCGATCATGAACACCGCCAGCCCGGCAAAGACGATTTCCTTGTTCGGCATCAGCGGCAGCCGGGACAGAAGCAGCCGGCACGCCGCCAGCATCAGCCACCATTGCAGCGACACCGCCGGCAGCACCAGATGCCAGCACACCGCCGCCGTCGCCGTCGTCGCCAGGATCCGCACCAGATGCCAGCCGCTGGCATGCAGCAGGTCGGCACGCGGCAGGCTGAACAGCGCCTTGCGGAAGAATAGCAACAGGCTCGATGTCACCAGCACCACCGCCACCGAGGCCAGCAGCGTCCGCGCCTCGATGCCGAAGCGCAGCGTCGCCAGCAGCGGCGCCGCCAGCACCAGCATCACCAGCGTCACCCCATTGCCGACCAGCGCCGACAATATCGCCACATCCTTGATCGCCCCGAACGGCGTCGACACCATCTCGGTCCGTCGCCGCGCCCAGGTATAGAAATACACCTCGCCGACATAGCCGAGCAGCAGCTCGTTGCCGATCATCTTGCGGACCAGCGCGGTAAAGCCGTCGAGCGGGATCCTCCACAGCCGCCGGAAGATCATCCAGTCGGTCGTCGCCGGAATGAAATAGCCGATCGCGAACACCAGCCAGAACAGCGGCGACGCTGGCACCATTTCCCGCACTTCGGACAAGTCGACGGTGCGAAGCTGCCACAGCGATACCACCAGCACCGCGAGCGAGATCGCCGCGCCAAGCCACCAGGTCCAGCTGCGGTCACGCGGCGCCAGCGGCGGCGGATCAATAGGAGCGGCGACGGGGCTGGGGGCGCCCGCGCCCATATGGGCCTGATTCACGCGATTTCTGCCACTGCAATGAATGAGTCACTAGGCGCGCAATATGGCAATTTCAGGACTCATCTATGTCTGCCACTTGCGCGAACAATCGCCGTTGCGCCGCCACGGCTTTCTCGACCGTGAACAGCCCCGCCAGCGCCCGCATCCCCGCACGGTCGACCGCTACGCCGTCGCGCACCGCGTCCCCCGCTGCCCGCATTGCGCCGGCCAGCGCCGCCGCATCCCCCACCGGCACCAGCGTCCCGAACCGCCCGTCACCAAGCAGCTCGCCCATGTTCACGCAGCAGTCCGTCGCCACGATCGGCAGCCCGGCCGCCAGCGCCTCCACCACCACCACCCCCAGCCCCTCATAGTCGCTGGACAGCACGAACACGTCCGCTGCCGCAAAAGCCGCCGCCGGCGCGTCGCAATAGCCCGGCATCGCCACCCGCTCCGCCACCCCCAGCCGCGCCACCAGCCGTTCTAGATCGCCCCGCAGCCGCCCCTCGCCAACGATCATCAGCTGGTCCTCCGGCCCGGCCGCGTCGGCAAACGCCCGGATCAGCAGCGCCTGGTTCTTCTGCGCCGCCAGCCGCCCCACGCTCAGAAACCGCACCCCCGGCCCCGGCGTCCGCGCCGCGGCCGCAAACTCCGCCATCTCGCCCTGGGTAAAACACGGGTTGCGGATCATCGTGACCCGCCCGCGCGCCACCCGCCCCACCGCCACGATCTCGTCCACCGCCGCCGGCGCCATCGCAATGATCCCGGCCATCAGCCGCAACTGCCATCGCACCCATGCGTGATAGCCCACCCGCACCAGCCAGGGCATGTCCTGCCGCCGCAAATCATTGCTGATCTTGATGACGATCGGCGGACACGCCCGCCCCAGCCACAGCCGCATCATCACCGCGACGATCGAATAGGTGTTGCCGGCGCAATAGAGCACATCGGGCCGCAGCCGCCGGATCATTTCCGGCAGCCGCCAGATCATCCACAGCGTCTCGAACCCCGCCGTCCGCCCACCCGCATCGAGCACATGATAATCGAGGTCCGGCCGGTCCATCGCCCCGTCGCCGCGCCCCATCACCACCGGCACCTCCACCCCGTCCGCCCGCAGCGCCGCCAGCAGCCGCAGCGCATCACGCTCCACGCCCCCCGGCCCGAAGCTGTGCAGGAAGGTGAGGACGCGCAACGCCGCCTCAGCGCAGCCGGGCAATCGCCGCCAGCACCGTCTCGGCCAGCTCGGGCCGGCAGATCAGCAGGTCGGGCGTCCAGGTCTCGGCACCATTATAAACCAGCGGGCTACCATCGGTACGGCTGCAATGCAGCCCCGCCGCCAGCGCCACCGCCACCGGCGCGCAATTGTCCCATTGGTGCTGCCCGCCCTCGTGCAGATACACCCCCGCGCGCCCCTCCAGCACCGCCATCGCCTTCGCCCCGGCGCTGCCCATCGCCACCATCTCGGCGCCGATCGCCGCCGCCACCGGCGCCGCAATCGCCGGCACCCGGCTCCGGCTCACCACCATCCGCAGCCCGTCGCCGCCCGGCGCCAGCACCGCGCTCGCAGTGTCATGGCAACGCCCCAGCGCCGGCAGCGCCACCGCCCCCGCCGCCGCCCGCCCGTCGATCGACAGCCCCACATGCACGGCCCAGTCGTCGCGCCCCTCGCCATATTCGCGCGTCCCGTCGAGCGGATCGATGATCCACACCCGCCGCCGCCCCAGCCGCGCCGCCGTGTCCACCGACTCCTCGCTCAGCACGCCGTCGTCAGGCCGCGCCTCGGCCAGCCGCGCCATGATCAGCGCATTGGCCTCACGGTCACCGGCATCGCCCATGGCACGGGCTTCGCCGCCGCGCGCCCGCACCGCCAACAGCAATGCCCCCGCCGCCTCGGCCAGGTCGCGCGCCAGCGCCCCGTCATCGCTCATGCGCCGGCCCCGAAGCTGACCAGCAGCAGCTGCCACCCCGCCGTCCCGTCGTTGCGCAAAACCGTCTCTCCCCCCGCCGGCACCGCCACCGCACCGCCCGCCGCCAGCCGCGCCGCACCCGCCACGCCGCTGCCGGCCAGCGCCACCAGCTGCGCCGGCCCGCTCACCACCATCTGCCCGCCCGGCACCAGCCACAGCCGCTCCTCGCGGTGCCCGCTGCCCCGGTCGAGCGCCTCACGCCGCCCCCAGCCATCGGCCACACCCCGTAGCGCCCCCGCCGCCTCGGCCAGCGCCTTCACCTCCTGCACCCGCCCGCGCGGCGCCACCAGCACCGCATCGGCCATGGACACGATCACCATCTCGCTCAGCCCCAGCGCCGCCACCGCCGGCCCGCCCGGCTCCACCCGCACCAGGCTGTCCGCCACATCGATCAGCACCGCCTCGCCCACACAGGCATTGCCCGCCTCGTCGCGCTCGCTGATCTGCCACAGCGCGTCCCAGCTTCCCACATCGGACCATTCCATCGCCACCGGCACCACCGCGGCCCGGCCGGTCCGCTCCATCACCGCATGATCGATCGAGATCGACGCCGCCTGCCCGAACGCCGCCGCCTCCGGCCGAACCTCGTCACCATCAGCACCCCCCGCCAGCGACGCGCGCACCGCCGCCACCACATCGGCCGCATGCACCCCCATCTCCGCCAGCACCGCATCGGGCCGCAGCAGGAAGATCCCGCCGTTCCACAGATGCCGGCCCCCGGCCAGATAGCCCTCCGCCGTCGACAGGTCCGGCTTCTCCACGAAGCGCGCCACCTCATGGACGCCCGCGCACCCGTCCACCGCCTCGCCCAGCTCGATATAGCCATAGCCGGTCTCCGGCGCCTCGGGCGCAATCCCGAAGGTCACCAGCCGCCCCCGTTCGGCCGCTGCCATCCCGCGCGCCACCGCGGCGGCAAAGGCGTCGGCCCGCCCGATCACATGGTCGGACGGCATCACCAGCATCGGCACTTCGCCCTCGCCGCGTGCCACCGCCCATAGCGCCGCCAGCGCAATCGCCGGCGCCGTATTCCGTCCCTCCGGCTCCAGCAGCAACGCCGCGGCGCTCACCCCGGCCTCGGCCAGCTGCGCCTGCACCAGCCGCCGCAACGCCTCGCCCGCTACCAGCAACGGCGGCAACACCCCGAGCCCCACATCGCCCAGCGCCGCCGTCCGCGCCAGCGTCGCCTGCAGCATCGATCGCGGCTCGGCAATCGCCAGCAACTGCTTGGGCAGCCGCGTCCGGGATAGCGGCCACAGCCTGGTCCCGGACCCCCCCGCCAGGATCACCGGCCTCACCAACCCACCCATGCGCACCACACCCATCAAAACCGTCAAACCCCAGCCTCTAAGCCCCCCCGCCCCCCGCCGCAACACCCGCCCCCCAACCCCGCTTGCCCCCAACCCCGCTTGCCCCCGACCCCGACAGCAGCGATAGAAGCCCGATGCCCGCCCCCCTCCGTCTCGCCGTCTTCGATTGCGACGGCACGCTGATCGACAGCCAGCGCAACATCATCCGCGCCATGGCCGACAGCTTCGCCCGCCACGAACTGGCGCCGCCCGAGGATCATGCCACCCGCCGCGTCGTCGGCCTCAGCCTTGTCGAGGCGATGCAGGCGCTGCTGCCGGACGCCGAGCCCCGCCTCCACCTCAGCCTCGCCAACGACTACAAGACCGCCTTCCAGCGTCTGCGCGCCGACCGCCAGCTCGAAGCCGAACCGCTATACAAAGGCATTCGCCCGCTGCTCGACGATCTCGCCGCCGCCGGCTGGCTGCTGGCCGTTGCCACCGGCAAGAGCGACCGTGGCCTGGCGCTGGCGCTCGCCCATCACGGCATCGCCAATCATTTCATCAGCCTGCAGACCGCCGACCGCCACCCCTCCAAGCCGCATCCCTCAATGCTCCACGCCGCCCTCGCCGACGCCGGTGCCGAGCCGCAACAGGCGGTGATCATCGGCGACACGGTGTTCGACGTACTGATGGGCGTCAATGCCGGCGTCCGCGCGCTGGGCGTCGACTGGGGCTATCATGACGCCGCCGAGTTGCACGATGCCGGCGCCGCCGCCGTCGCCCGCGATCCCGCCGAGCTTTGGACGCTGCTCCATGAAACCGCCTGAACGCCGCGCCGCCGGCCGGTCCACCCGCCCGCCCGCCCGCCCTCTGGTCGCCCGCATCATCGGCGTCAGCGGCCTCGGCGCCCTCGTCACCGCCCTCGCCGTCCACCTGGCCCAGCCGCTCGATAGCGGCAACGGCCTGCTCACCCTCGCCCTGGCCGCGGTCGGCGTCCTCGATCTCGGCGTCGCCGCCTGGCTGATCCGGAAAAACGGCTGATGACCCGCAAGCGAGACCGCAAGCCCGACCTCAAGCTCGTCGAGCCCGACGGCCGCCCGATCCTCACCGAATCCGAGGCGAAGAAGCGCTTCCTCGCCTATTTCGCCGTCAAGATGACCGGCCTCGCCGCACTCTTCGGCGGCGTCTTCCTGGGGCGGGACGGCGTCACCCTCGCCGCCGGCCTGCTGCTGCTCGCCGGCGCCGTGGCGCTGTTCATCCGCCCCCATCACCTCGGCCTCACGCCGAAAATCCCGAGGCCCAGACGATGAAACGCTTCTGGACCCATGTCACCGTCGAGCCGCTCGACCAGGGCTTCGGGCTCGCTCTCGATTCCCGCCCGCTGAAGACCCCGGCCCGTGCCCGGCTGGCGCTGCCCAACGCCGCGCTGGCGGACGCCGTCGCCGCCGAATGGCAGGCGGTCGCCGACAAGCTCGATCCCGCCCGAATGCCGTTCACCGGCCTCGCCAACGCCGCGCAGGACCTGATCGCCGCCGATGCGCACGCGCACGCCGCCCGCCTCGCCGCCTATGCCGCACACGACCTGCTCTGCTACCGCGCCGAAAACCCGCCCCCCCTCGTCCGTCGCCAGGCCGAGGCCTGGGACCCGGTCCTCGATTGGGCAACGCAGACACAAGGCTGGCGCTTCACCGTCACCGCCGGGCTGATGCCGGTCGCCCAGCCCGCCGACACGCTGGCCGCCGTCGAATCGGCGCTCGCCGCCCGACCCCCGGCGGCGCTCGCCGCCCATGCCCAGCTGATTCCGCTCAGCGGCTCGGCGCTGCTGGCGCTGGCGCTGGACGCCGGCCAACTCGACCCCGACACCGCCTGGGCCACCGCCGATCTCGATGACGCCTTCCAGGCCGAGCATTGGGGCGAGGACGAGGAAGGCCTGGCCATGCGCCGCCACCGCCAGCAGGCATTCCTTGCCGCTGCCCGGTTCCTCGCGCTCTCAAAAGCGTGACAGCGACGGCCGAAGCCGCTAGGCGCGAACCCATCCGAGATGACGAAAGGCCAGACATGCTGAAAGTGCTCGAAGAGCTGGAGCGCCGCCGCGAAGCCGCCCGTGCCGGTGGCGGGGAAAAGCGCATCGCCGCCCAGCACGCGAAGGGCCGCCTCACCGCCCGCGAGCGCCTCGACGTCCTGCTCGATCCCGGCTCGTTCGAGGAGCTGGACATGTATGTCGAGCATAATTGCATCGATTTCGGCATGGCCGAGCAGAAAATCCCCGGGGACGGCGTCGTCACCGGCTCGGGCACCATCAACGGCCGGATGGTCTTCGTCTTCTCCCAGGATTTCACCGTCTTCGGCGGCTCGCTGTCCGAGCGCCACGCCCAGAAGATCTGCAAGATCATGGACATGGCGATGAAGGTCGGCGCCCCGGTCATCGGCCTCAACGATTCGGGGGGCGCCCGCATCCAGGAGGGCGTGGCGAGCCTCGGCGGCTATGCCGAGGTCTTCCAGCGCAACGTGCTGGCCAGCGGCGTCGTCCCCCAGATCAGCCTGATCATGGGGCCGTGCGCCGGCGGCGCCGTCTATTCGCCGGCGATGACCGACTTCATCTTCATGGTGAAGGATTCGAGCTACATGTTCGTCACCGGTCCGGACGTGGTCAAGACCGTCACCAACGAGATCGTCACTCAGGAAGATCTCGGCGGCGCCGTCACCCACACCACCAAGTCCGGCGTCGCCGACCTGGCGATGGAAGATGATATCGACGCGCTGCTGCGCACCCGCGAGTTCTTCGATTTCCTGCCGCTCAACAACCGCGAGGGCAGCCCCTTCCGCCCGAGCGCCGACGAAGGGGACCGGCTCGTCCCCAGCCTCGACACTTTGGTCCCGGCCTCGGCCGCCAAGCCCTATGACATGCACGAGCTGATCGCCGCCATCGCCGACGAAGGCGAGTTCTTCGAGCTTCAACCCGCCCATGCCGGCAACATCCTCACCGGCTTCGCCCGCATCGAGGGGCACACCGTCGGCATCGTCGCCAACCAGCCGACCGTGCTCGCCGGCTGCCTCGATATCGCCGCCAGCAAAAAGGCCGCCCGCTTCGTCCGCTTCTGCGACGCCTTCAGCATCCCGATCGTCACGTTCGTCGATGTCCCCGGCTTCCTCCCCGGCGTCGCCCAGGAGCATAACGGCATCATCAAGCACGGCGCCAAGCTGCTGTTCGCCTATGCCGAGGCCACCGTCCCCAAGATCACCATCATCACCCGCAAGGCTTACGGCGGCGCCTATGACGTCATGGCCTCCAAGCATCTGCGCGGCGACCTCAACTATGCCTGGCCCACCGCCGAGATCGCGGTGATGGGCGCCAAGGGCGCGGTCGAGATCATCTTCCGCCAGGATATCGGCGACAAGGCCAAGATCGCCGAGCGCACCGCCGAATATGAGGCCCGCTTCGCCAATCCCTTCGTCGCCGCCTCGATGGGCTTTATCGACGAGGTGATCATGCCGCACTCCACCCGCCGCCGCATCGCGCTGGGCCTGCGCAAGCTGCGCTCCAAACAGCTCACCAACCCGTGGAAGAAGCACGACAACATCCCCCTCTGATGGGCCCGCTCTGATGAGCTACGAGATCGCGCGGTTCTTCCATATCACCGGCGTCGTGATGCTGATGGGCAACATCACCGTCACCGCCATCTGGAAGTTCTTCGCCGATCGCGACGGCCGCGCCGAGGTGCTGGCCTTCGCCCAGAAACTCGTCACCTACACCGACTGGTCGATGACCGTCTGGGGCGTCATCCTGACCATGGCCGGCGGCTACTGGATGGCCTGGGAAGGCGGCCATGACCTGTTCAGCGGCTGGCTGCTGTGGAGCCAGATCCTGTTCGTTGCCGCCGGGCTGATCTGGCTCGGCGCCATCGTCCCCATCCAGGTCCGGCAGGCCCGCGCCGCCCGCGCCTTTCCGGAGACCGGCGTCACTCCCGCATACCGCCGCCTGTCGCACCAATGGCTGGCCTGGGGGCTGGTTTCCACGGTGCCGCTGGTCACTGTCACTTGGCTGATGATCGCCAAACCGGCCTGAATCGGCCCCCCACATGCGACAAGCCACGCCCTGCAAAAAAAATTTGCAACACGCGTCCGCGCACGCCCCCGATAAAAATCAGAGGCTTAGCCATTACCTACGAAAGTATAAGACTCCAATGTTACACTGATATGACAATCCGGCCTTGCAGCCGAAAAACTTTGCGCGCACCATTTGATTGTCAGCGGTGAGAGGCGGTCATCCCGCCCCACCAGAGACTTGGAGGAGGCCCCTTATCGGCCCTGAACATATCAAGGAGTATCTGCCATGTTGAAGTCCATCCTGCCCCTTGCCGCCATCGCCCTCGTCGGCGCCGCCGGCCCGGCGCTCGCCAACGCCGGCGACGATGCCGCCCGCCAGCTGATCCGCTATGACAACAGCGCGCTCAATTCGGAGGCCGCCAGGCAGGCGCTGGTCAAGCGCATCGCCTTTGCCGTCCGCAATGTCTGCGGCGAGCCGGTCACCGGCGGCAAGGACGAGATCGACGCGATCCGCGATTGCCGCGTCCGGGCGCACTCGATGGCCATGGCCCAGGTCCCGGTCAAGCTCGCCAGCAACTGATCGACCCCCAAACCCGCCCCTTCTCCCCATCACCGACTTGCGCCACACCGCAGGGAAGTTATGGGAAGGGGCGGTAAGCCTTTTGGGGAAGTTCGGTCTTGTTCAAGAAAATCCTGATAGCCAATCGCGGCGAGATCGCCTGCCGCGTCATCCGTTCGGCCCGCGCCATGGGCATCGCCTCCGTGGCCGTCTATTCCGATGCCGATGCCGGCGCCCTCCATGTCGAGCTCGCCGATGAGGCCGTCCACATCGGCGGCTCCCCGGCCGCCGAAAGCTATCTGGTCGCCGACAAGATCATCGCCGCCTGCAAGGCCACCGGCGCCGAAGCCGTCCACCCCGGCTATGGCTTTCTCTCCGAGCGCGCCAGCTTCGTCGAGGCGCTGAGCGCCGCCGGCATCGCCTTCATCGGCCCGCCGGCCGCGGCCATTGCCGCCATGGGCGACAAGATCGAATCGAAGAAGCGCGCCAAGGCCGCCGGCGTCAGCGTCGTCCCCGGCTATGTCGGCGAGATCGACGACGCCGACCATGCCGCCAGGATCGCCGCTGACATCGGCTATCCGGTGATGATGAAGGCCTCGGCCGGCGGCGGCGGCAAGGGCATGCGCCTGGCCTGGGACGAAGCCCAGCTCCGCGAAGGCTATGACGGCGTCAAGCGCGAGGCCCTTGCCAGCTTCGGCGACGACCGGCTGTTCATCGAGAAGTTCGTCGAGCAGCCCCGCCACATCGAGATCCAGCTGATCGGCGATGCCCATGGCAACATCCTCTACCTCAACGAGCGGGATTGCTCGATCCAGCGCCGCCACCAGAAGGTCGTCGAGGAAGCCCCCTCCCCCTTCGTCACGCCGGAAATGCGCCGCGCGATGGGCGAACAGGCCGTCGCCCTGGCCAGGAACGTCGGCTACACCTCCGCCGGCACCGTCGAGTTCATCGCCGGCGCCGACCGCAGCTTCTACTTCCTCGAGATGAACACCCGCCTCCAGGTCGAGCACCCGGTCACCGAATGCATCACCGGCCTCGATCTTGTCGAGCTGATGATCCGCGTCGCCGCCGGTGAAAAGCTCCCCCTCAGCCAGGCCGACGTCCAGCTCAACGGCCACGCCATCGAGACCCGCGTCTACGCCGAAGACCCCTATCGCGGCTTCCTGCCCTCGATCGGCCGCCTCAGCGCCTGCCGTCCGCCCGAAGAGGGCGACAATGCCCATGGCCTCGTCCGCGTCGACACCGGCGTCCGCGAGGGCGCCGAAATCTCGATGTTCTACGATCCGATGATCGCCAAGTTGATCACCTGGGCCCCCACCCGCGCCGAGGCCATCGCCGCCCAGGCCGATGCCCTCGATCGCTACCTGATCAAGGGCATCAGCCACAATATCGATTTCCTCGCCTCGATCATGGCCCACCCCCGCTTCCAGGCCGGCGAGCAGGTCACCACCGGCTTCATCGCCGAGGAATATCCGGAAGGCTTCCACGGCGCGCCGCTGGACGCCGAGACCAGGCTGGCGCTCGTCGCCACCGCCGCCACCACCCATGTCATCGCCGTCGAGCGTGCCCAGCTCATCGACGGCCAGCTCGGCGGCGAAGGCGCGGTGTTCTCGCCCGATTGGGTCGTCGAGCTCGACGGCGAGCAGATCCCCGCCACCATCCAGGCCGACCACAGCGGCTTTGCCGTCCAGATCGGCGACCGCACGCTGGACATCACCACCGACTGGCGCCTCGGCCAGCCGCTGTTCGAGGCCGAGATCGACGGCCAGCCCCGCGCCATCGCCGTCACCCGCAAGGGCAGCGTCCAGACGCTGACCACCCGCGGTGCCGCCCGCCGCTTGCGCGTCCTCACCCCCCGCGCCGCCGACCTCGCCCGCCACATGATCGCCAAGATCCCGCCGGACATGAGCAAATACCTGCTCTGCCCGATGCCCGGCCTCGTCGTCTCGGTCGCGGTCAAGGAAGGCGATTCCATCGAAGCCGGCCAGGTCCTCGCCACCGTCGAGGCGATGAAGATGGAAAACATCCTGCGCGCCGAAAAATCCGGCACCGTCGCCAAGGTCAACGCCAAACCCGGCGACAGCCTCGCCGTAGACGCCATCATCATGGAATTCGCCGCCTGAACCCACCTTACCCCTCCCTATTCAAGGATTAGGGAGGGGCTCACAGCCTCCGAAAGCAGCCCCCGCTCACGCAGCGCCAACGCCTGTCGTCACCCGTCGACCTCGCCCTCTTCCGCTTCCGCTTCCGGTCCCCCGCGCATCAGCGCCAAGAACCCGGCCCGGTCCCCGCCTTCGGCCGCCGCCAGCAACCGCTGGGCAAAAGGGCTCATGCCGCGCCCATGCGGATCATGCGCCACCGGCCCCAGCACATGCGCCGCCACATCCAGCCGATCGGCATGCACATAGGCAATCGCCAGATCGATGGCGACGACGCCCACTTGCGGCGCCAGCTCCCAGGCCATGATCAGCACATTCAGGTCGTTTTCGCTAAGCGTCCGCGTGCGTGATCCGCGCGCCAGCGCATAGGCCCACAACGTCCGCCAGTCCTCGGGGTTGGCCTTGTAGCTGCGCACCAGATAGCGCCGCGCCTGTGTCGCGCCGTCGTCATCGTCCTGCGGCGTCGCCTCGGCTCGCCACAACAACAGCCTCGCATCGTCCGGCTGGCTTTCGAGCATCGCATCGAGCCGCCGAGCCGCCTCCTCGCGCTTGCCGAACCGAAGCGCCAGCAGCGCCAGTGCCCGCTCGGCCATCGGGTCGCCCGGGTGCCGGGCCGCCGCCTGGCCGATAATGTCGACAGCCCTGTCGCGATGCGGTGAACCGGGCATCTCCAGTTCCAGCTCGGCCAAAGGCAGCAAAAGGTCGTCGGCTGCCGGCGAAAGCCGGCGCACCTTCACCGATGCCGGCGTCGCCGCCGATCGTTTGAACTGCGTGTAATTCATCTTGCCATTGTACAGATAGGCTTTGATCTGGGACTGAAAGGCGTTCAGGTCGGGACTGACATGGGCCTTGAACGCGTCGACCGGATCACCGCCCCTGCCCACCGCCGCCAGATAGGCGTTCAGCTTTTCCAGTTGGCCATCGGCGCGGAACAGAAAATGAGTCATCGCCCAGCTCTGCGCGTAGAACATCGCATTCTCTTGCCGGCTGTTGGTCCGCACCTGCCTGGCAAGGACCCGATCGAGCGGCAGCCATATCCCGTTTACCAGCCACGCCGCGCGCAACACGTTGTGCAGGCCAAGCTGGATACGTTCGGGCTTGAAGGTCGCCGTCATGAAATATTCGGCAAAGCCTTCCACATACCAGGCCGGATAGGCGGCAGCGCCCGATGCCAGCATGAAATGATGGGCATATTCGTGCAGCAGCGTCGCCAGCCCGAGTTCGCCGGTCTCGGCATAGGCCACCACACCCCCCGGCTCGGCCCGGTAAAAGCCGGCAATGCTCGACGGCACCGTACTGAAAGGCCGCGCCTCGCCGATACGCCGCACCATGTAAATGTCGAGCTTGGGCTCCGCCGGCCCCTCGCCGCGCGGCCTGCTGGTCATCGCCCGCAACAGGCTCCGATAATCCTCCAGCAGCGCCGCCCGCTCGCGGATCACCTTTTCACTGGTCTGCGCATGCAGCCGGAAATGCTCGGTCTCCGCCACCAGCCATTCCGCCCGCGCCGGCCCTGCGAGGACAAGCAACACAAACACAATCCAGACGCGCATGAATATCCCACCCCCCTAAGTCCCGTCAGACTGACAGGCTTCGCACGCGCTTTGAACCCTCAATCCGCAACCCTCATTCAAGCAGGGTTGTCACCCAATCGGCCACACGCCCGTCACAACAGCAACGCCGCCATTGCCCCCTCATGCCGCAGCAGCCAGGCCTTGCGCTCCATCCCCCCGGCATAGCCGGTCAGCCCACCGCCGCCGCCGATCACCCGGTGGCAGGGGATGACCAGCGCCACCGGGTTGCGGCCGTTGGCCAGACCCACCGCCCGCGATGCCCCCGTCTGCCCCAGCACGCGGGCAATCTCGCCATAGCTGCGCGTCTCGCCGGCCGGAATTGCCCGCAGCGCCGCCCACACCCGCTGCTGGAACTCGCTCCCCGCCGGCGCCGCTGCCACCCCACCGAGCGCCCCGACATCGCCGCCAAAATAGCGCGCCAGCGCCGCGCCGACGGCCTGGGGCACCTCCCCCTCGGCCGACTCGCCATGGTCACGCCCCAGCCGCTCGCGGAACCGCGCTTCGAAATCCTCGAAGTCCATCGCCACCACCACGCCGTCGCCCCGGCTAGCAATCAGCAGCCGCCCCAGCGGCGTCTCGAACCGGCTCACCATGATCATCGGCCAAGCCTCGCCCGCCCCATCGCCAAACGCAAGCGCCGGGCCAAAAAACCTCATCCCATCCGCCCCGCGCCCTGCTAGACAGGGGCCATGCTCGCACGCCGCTTCCTCTGGGTCATCGCCATCCTCATCATCCTCGTCATCGCGGGGTTGATCGGCTACTGGCTGTTCGGCGTGCAGATCATGCGCGCCGCTCTCGTCCCCTCTGCCCCCTTCGCCGCCACCGGCGCCGGCCCGCGTCCGGACTATGCCGAGGTCAAATCCTGGGCCAGCCACCCCAAGCGCATCGACGATCCCGCCCGCTGGACACCGGAAGGCTATAGCGCCGCCCCGCGCCCGGCCATCGCGATATTCTTCGTCGCCCCCACCAGCGCCTTCGATCGGGACCGCTGGAACCGCGACATCGCGGATCCGAAGTCGTCGGAGCAGCGGGACAAGTTCCTCCGCCTCCAGGCCAGCATCTTCAACGGCATCGGCGAAATCTGGTCGCCGCGCTACCGCCAGGCGGTGTTCGGCGCCTTCCTGTCGGACAAGCCGGAAGCTGCCCAGGCCATCGACCTTGCCTATGGCGACGTCGCCGCCGCCTTCGATGCCTTCATCGCCGCCCAGCCCATCGACCGGCCGCTGGTGCTGGCCGGGCACAGCCAGGGCAGCCTGCACCTCTATCGGCTGCTGAAGGAAAAAATCGCCGGCACGCCGCTCGCCGCCCGCGTGATCGCCGTCTATGCACCGGGCTGGCCGCTGTCGGTGGAAGCCGATTTGCCGGCGCTCGGCCTCCCCGCCTGCGCCAGCGAGGCCCAGACCGGCTGCCTGCTGACCTGGCAGAGCTTTGCCGAACCGATGGATTTCAAGGAGATACAGGAGGTCTTTGACAAGGGAACCGGCTTCACCGGCCGTCTCCGCGCCGGCACCACCATGCTCTGCACCAACCCGCTGTCCGGGGACACGCTGGGCCGCGCCGTCTCCGCCGACCAGAACCTCGGCAGCCTGGTCCCCAATCTGGATTTCACCGGCGGCAGCCTCGTCCCGCGCGGCCTCGGCGCCCGTTGCCTGCCCTCGGGCGTTCTGTCGATCGGCGAGCCCCCGGCCGAGTTCAGCGCCTTCATCCTGCCGGGCAACAACTTCCATGTCTATGATTTCCCGATGTTCTGGGCCAATCTCCGCGCCGATGTCGAGCGCCGCGCCGGCGCCTTCGCCGAGGCGAGCATGGCCCCATCAGAGGTGGAAGCGGTCGATTGATCACCAGCAGCGCCGCCGATTTCGCCGCCGCACTGCCGGCGCAGGGCCGCCTTGCCGGGCTCGATCCGGGCACCAAGACCATCGGCCTCGCCACCTGCGACGCCGGCTGGTCGTTCGCCTCGCCGCACAGCACCATCGCCAGGGCCAAGTTCGGCGCCGATCTCGACGCCCTGAAGGCCTTTGTCGCCCGCGAGCGGATCGCCGGCCTCGTTGTTGGCCTGCCGCTGAGCATGGACGGGTCGGACAGTCCGCGCACCCAGTCGGTCCGGGCGTTCGCCCGCAATCTCGCCCCTCTGGCCTTGCCGCTGCTGTTGTGGGATGAACGCTGGAGCACCCAGGCCGTCGAACGCGCGATGATCGCAGAGGACCTCAGCCGCGCGCGGCGCGCCGAACGCGTCGACCGTCTCGCCGCCAGCTGGATCCTGCAAGGCGCCCTCGATGCCCTCCACAGCCCCCTGTTGAAGGAACACCCATGACCGAAAAGCCCCTCACCCCCGCCCAGCACGCCGTGCTCCGCGAACACGCCACCGAGCGCCCGTTCACCTCGCCGTTGAACGACGAGAAGCGCGCCGGCGACTATCACTGCGCCGGCTGCGGCACCCTGCTCTACCGGGCTGGCACCAAGTACAACAGCGGCAGCGGCTGGCCGAGCTTCTGGCAGGCCGAGGACGGCGCCGTCGAGACCACCACCGACACCAGCCACGGCATGACCCGCACCGAGGTCCATTGCGCCAACTGC
Source organism: Polymorphobacter sp. (assembly GCF_051860865.1). Taxonomy (GTDB): domain Bacteria; phylum Pseudomonadota; class Alphaproteobacteria; order Sphingomonadales; family Sphingomonadaceae; genus Sandarakinorhabdus. The sequence continues at coordinate 18,499 of NZ_JBIMKZ010000040.1, forward strand.
AAGGGCCATCTCGGCCATATCTTCCCCGATGGCCCCCAGCCCACCGGCCAGCGCCACTGCATCAACGGCCTGGCGCTGGAGTTCGAGCCCGAATGATTGCAGCCGTCGCGCTGCTGCTCGCCGCCGCCAATCCGGAGCCCGGCGAGGTGCTGGCGGCGGCGCCGGACAGCGACTGGCGACCGATCCCGGCCGGCGAGTTGATCGGCTTCCAGACCCCGCGCGGGACGATGGTGATGCAGCTGGCGCCGGCGTTTTCGCCGGCCCATGTTGCGGCGTTAAAAGCGCTGATATTCGAAAAAAGTTTCGATAACGGCGCGATCACCCGCGTCCAGGACAATTATGTCGTGCAATGGCGTGTCCGAAAAGGGACCAAAACTGCCCCGATCGGTCCCGAAACCGCCTATGAACGGCCCGAGACCGGCCTGAAATTCACCCCGCTCGGCCATTCGGACGCGTTCGGCGAGGCCGGATTCATCGATGGATGGCCGGTGGCCCGCGCCTCCGGCCGGGTCTGGCCGGTGCATTGCTATGCGACCGTCGGCGTCGGCCGCGACATGCCGCCGGACGTCGGCGACGCGACGGAGCTCTACGCGGTCATCGGCCACGCCCCACGCCACCTCGACCGCAACCTCTCCATCGTCGGCCGGATCATCGACGGCTTCGCCGAGCACGCCAGCCTGCCGCGCGGCACCGGCCCGCTCGGCACCTATGAAAGCGAGGCCGAGAATATTCCGATAATCAAGGCGTTCCCGATGCCGGCTGACACGCGCTATGAATATCTGGACACCGCCAGCGCCAGCTTCCAGGCCTACAAGCACGCCCGCGCCAACCGCGGCAGCTTCTTCGTCCGCCCGGCCGGCACCATCGATCTCTGCAACGTCCCCGTCCCTATCCGCAAGGCCGAGAAATGATCGTGCTCAAGCTGCTGCGCCCTCAAGAATGGGCCGAGTTCCAGGCCAGCGGCCGGTTCGCCGGCTCGCCCGACGATCTGCGCGATGGCTATATCCACCTCAGTACCCCCGAACAGGCCAAAGCCACCGCCGCCAAATGGTTCGCCGACGTGCCGGGGCTGATGGCGATCGGCTTCGACATCGACACACTGGGGACGTACCTGCGCTGGGAGCCCTCGCGCGGCGGCGCGTTGTTCCCGCATTATTACAATGTGTTGAAGATGGAAGATGTATTATTGTCTGAAGTATTTTCAGGATAGGCCGGTCTTGTAAACGGCCCTGGCAATCCCACATCGCCATTCATTCATCCTTCAGGGCCACCACGCCATGCCAGCCGCACCGCCAGGGCAAACAGGGACAGACATGAAGACCAGATACAAGATCATCGGTGGCACCATGCTCGGCCTCGTCACCGGCGCCGCGCTCGCCCTGCAGGGCGCCGGGCCGGGCGCCAAGGGCGTCACCGCCTCGCTGCCGGAAATGGACACCACGCCGATCGTCCGCGTTGCCCCCACCGGCCAGGGCCAGGTCACCGCCTCGTTCGCTCCGGTGGTCAAGTCGGCTGCACCAGCCGTGGTCAACATCTACACTGCGAAGGTAGAGAAACAGAACAACGCGTTGATGAACGATCCTTTTTACCGCCAGTTCTTCGGCGGCGCGCAGCCGCAGCCGCGCGTCCAGCAGTCGCTCGGCTCCGGCGTCATCGTCGCCGGGGACGGCTATGTCGTCACCAACAATCACGTCGTCGCCGGCGCTGACCAGATCCTTGTATCTCTGGCTGACCGGCGCGAATTCCCGGCCAAGCTGGTCTTCGCCGATGCCCGGCTCGACCTGGCGCTGCTCAAGATCGAGACCGAAGGCGCGCAGATCCCGGTGATCCGCATGGGCGATTCAGACCGCGCCGAAGTCGGCGACATCACCATCGCCATCGGCAACCCGTTCGGCGTCGGCCAGACCGTCACCACCGGCATTGTCTCCGCCGTCGCCCGCACCGGGCTCGGCATTTCCGACTGGCAGTTCTTCATCCAGACCGACGCCGCCATCAACCCCGGCAACTCCGGCGGCGCGCTGCTCGATGCCCAGGGCCGGCTGATCGGCATCAATACCGCCATCTTCTCCCGCTCCGGCGGCTCGCAGGGAATCGGCTTTGCCATTCCTTCCAAGATGTTGCGGGTGTTTCTTGCGGCGGCCGACACCGGCAAGCTGGTCTCCGGCTGGATCGGCCTGGAAGGCGAGCCGCTGACCGCCGACAGCGCCCGCCTCGCCGGGCTCGATCGCCCCGGCGGCCTGCTGGTCACCGCCGTCAACCCCGGCAGCCCGGCCGCCAAGGCCGATATCCGCACCGGCGACGTGCTGCGCACCGTCGACGGCAAGGAGGTCGCCGATGGCGGCCAGCTCCGCTACTCGCTGGCCACCGAGGGCGTCGGCCGCACCCTCGAGGTCGTGCTCCTCCGCGCCGGGCAGGAGCGCACGGTCCGTGTCACCCTCGCCGCCCCGCCGGAGACCCCGCCGCGCCAGCTGACCCCCATCACCGGCCAGGGCATCCTCGCCGGCGTCACCGTCGCCAACCTCTCCCCCGCCTATGCCCAGGAACTTGGCGCCGGCCTGCCGGAAAAGGGCGTCGTTGTCGTCCAGATCCTCGGCGGCGCCCCCGCCGCGCGCTACGGCTATCTCAAGCCCGGGGACATCATCGAGACGTTGAACGGCCAGCCGGTGCGCACCGTCGCAGACGTCACCAGCCGCCTCGCCGCCACCAGCATCGGCTTCAACCGCGGCGGGCAGCGGGCGGAGTGCGGGCTGACCAACCGGGGCTTTGCCTGTCGGAGTTAGAATGCCTCCGGCGGCTGGGGCCTGAGGCCCCAGACCCCATTAATTGGGCATGGTCCTAAACTTGGGGTCTGGGGTCTGGGGCCTGAGGCCCCAGCGGCCGGAGGCCACTTCTCAAGACAGCGCCGCAGTCGCCTCGATTTCAATCAGAAAATCCGGGAGCGCCAGCGCCGCGACACCGATGAAGGTGTTGGGCGAAGGCATGGTGTCGCCGAAGAAGGCGGCGACTTCGCCGAGCACCGGGCCGAGCTTGTCTGGCGAGTGATCGACGACATAGGTGCGCAGGCGGACAATATCGGCGGGGGTGGCGCCGGCCGCTTCGAGGACGGCGCGGAGGTTGGCCAGCGCCTGACGGGTCTGGGCGGCGAGATCGCCGGGGCCGACGAGGTTGCCCTCCTTGTCCCAGCCGACCTGACCGGCGAGGTGGAGGGTGCGGCCGCCGGTCTGGATGGCGGCATGGCTGAATCCATAGGCGAGGCTGTCATAGAGCGCGGGCGGGTTCAAACGGCTGTTGGTCATGGCGTGGCTCCTCAGTCGACGATTTCGAGGCTGTTGCCGAAGGGATCGCGGGCATAGACGTTCTTCTTGCCGGCGAGCGGACCTTCGGTGATGTGGATGGTGTCGAGGATCGTGCAGCCATGGCTGGCGAGCCAGGCGCAGGTCGCATCGACATCCTCGACCCGCAGCGCCAAATGGTGGCCGCCGACATCGCAATTGCGCGGCAGTTCGCGCCGGCGATCATCTGGTTTATCATATTGTACCAGCTGAAAGTTCATGTTGTCTGTGAGCTTGAGCATGACCAGCGTGAGCCGCGCGCCGGGGACGCCGACATGGCTTTCCATCCAGTCCCGGCCATCGTCGCCGACCGGGATGTCGGCCGCATCGATCGGCCCCATCCGCCACAGCTCGGTGGCGCCGAGCACGCCGACATAGAAGCCGAGCGCGGCCTCGAGGTCGGGCACCGTCCAGCTGACATGGTCGACGGCGAGGATGCGGGGCATGGTCATGCATGGGACTCCTTTGGGGACAGAGTGGCGCAGCAGGCCAAGCCATTCCAGCGAAAGATCATTGCCGTTGCCGCAAGAGTTCGGCGATGCCGACCGGCCGCGCGGGGAAGCGGGCGGTGAAGCCGGGGTCGCCGCCCTTCCGATCGGCATCGCCGAACAGCCGCAACACGCTGGGCTCGCAATTGCGGCCCTGGCACAGGCCCATGCCGCAGCGGCTGACCAGCTTGAGGGCATTGGCGCTGCTGCCATGGGCGCGGGCGGCCTCGAGCGCGGCGAGGCTGACATCCTCGCAGCGGCAGATCAGCGTCTCGGCATTGGGGGCCGGGAACCAGGGGCGCGGATCGGCAGCAGCATCGAGCAGGGCGGCGAAACGGCGGGCGCGGGCGAGCGCAGCGCGGGTCTTGTCCGCATTGACCATATGGCCGATGGCGCGGGCGATGCCGAGTCCGGCGAGGCTGCCCGAGGCCATGGCGGCGACGGCACCGGCGACGCCGCCGGTCTCCCCGGCGATGAATAGGCCGGGCAGGCTCGACTGCTGCCAGTCATCATGGACCGTGGCCCAGCCGCCGGCCGGGCCGGCCGGGCGCACGGCGGCACCGGCAGCGCGCGGCAGGTCCGACTGCGGGATAAAACCATAGCAGAGGCCGATGGTGTCGGCGGCGATACGCTGGCCATCGGCGAAGCGGGCGGCCTCCCCCCTGCGCTGCCCGTCGATGGCCGCAAGCGGACTGGCGAAGCGGATGGGGATGCCGGCGGCGACCAGCCGGGCATAGGCGGCGCCGGCCTGGGCGAGGGTGGAAAGGCCGGTGGCAGCGGCCAGCGGATGGGCGGCGAGCGCGCCGACCATGGCAGCGCGCGGCTGGGCGAAGGCGACGGCGGCAACGGTGCCGCCGGCAGCGCGGACCTGCTCGGCGACCAGCAGCATCAACGGATGGGTGCCGGCGAGCAGGATGCGCTTGCCGGGCACCAGCCCCTGCGCCTTGATGAACGCCTGCAGGCCGCCGGCGGCCATGACACCGGGCAGCGTCCAGCCCGGCAGCGGCACGGCCAGATCCATGCAGCCGCCGGCGATGAGGACATGGCTGGCGGTGCGTGTGCCGTCACTGGTCAGCACCTCGAAGCCGCTGTCGACGGCACGGACGCCGAGGACCGATTGGCCCGCCTTGAACACGGCCAACGCCTCGAAGGCGGCGAGCCGGGCCTTGAGCGCCGCATAGCTGCGGCCCGGCAGCCAGCGCGGGACATGGAAGGCGCGCGGCGGCTGGCGGAGGATCTGGCCGCCGGGGCGCTGCTGCTCGTCCAGCACCGTGCAGCCGATGCCATGGTCCGCGAGCGCCAGCGCCGCCGACTGGCCGGCCGGGCCGCCGCCGATGATGACGACCTCAGCCATGGCGGGTGGTGACCGTCATGCCGTCTCGCGCCGCGACCAGGCAGGCGCGCTGGCGGATGCCGTCGATGGCGACCGTGCATTCGCCGCAGCTGCCCATGTTGCACCAGAGGCCGCGCGGGGCGCCGCGCGTGTCGGTCCGGAACGTCAGCCCGGCGGCGAGCATGACGGTGGCGACGGTCTCGCCGTCATGGCCGGGGACGGGTGCACCGTCGATAGAGACGGTGAGCAGCGCGCCGCGCTCGATGCCGGCGATACGCATCAGGCTTTTCCTCCAACGGCTTGGCCCATGAAGCTATTGAGATGGTTGAAGCGCTCGGGCGCGACGATGGCGAGGCGCGGATCGGGCTTGCCGGCCATGGCGCCGGCCAGCAGCCGGGCGAAGCTGGGGCCGAGCGTGAACGCCGAACCGCCGGCGGCGACATAGAGGCCGGGCATCGACGGCACCTCGCCGACGATCGGCAGCTGATCGGCGCTGATCGCGGTGATGCCGGTCCAGGTGCGGATTAGCGGCAGGTCCGCAACCATCGGCACGGTGTCGGCGGCGGCGCGGAGGTTGGCGATCAGCGATTCCGGGCGGATCTCGGCGCGGCGGCGCGGATCGAAGCCGCCGCCCGGCGTCAGCGCCAGCCGCGCCGGCCAGCCGCCGCCGATGAGGATATTGCCGGCATGCGCCTGCTTCATCGACAGGCGGCGGCCGACATGCTGGATCAGCTGGCCGAGGCAGGGCGGCACCCGCTCGGTGACGTTCATCTGCAGCGCCACCGGATAGAGCGGGATGTGAAGATTGGCGAGGCGGGCGAGATCGGCGGTCCAGGCGCCGGCGGCGATCAGCAGCTGGCGGGTGGTGACGGTGCGCCGGCCCTGCGGCGTCTCCAGTGACAGGCGGTAGCCGCCGGGCTGGCGCTCGATGGCGACGAGCGAGGTGTGGCTGGCGAGCGTGGCGCCGGCGGCGCGGGCGGCGGCCGCCAGCGCCACGGTGACGTTGCGCGGGTCGGCATGGCCTTCGTCGGGCGCGTGACAGGCGGCGAGGATGTGGGGGGCCAGTGCCGGGCAGAGCGCGCGGGCGGCGTCGCCGTCGATCAGCCGCGTGTAGAGGCCGTGGCTGGCCTCCAGCGCGGCTTTGGCCTCCAGCAGCGCCACTTCGGCCGGGGTTTCGGCGACCATCAGGCCGCCGGTCATGACGACGTGCAGGTCGGCGCCGAGACGCGCCTCCAGGCCGCGCCAGTCCTCGACGGCCAGCGCGTTGAGGGCGACGATGGCGGCGGCCTGTTCGGCGAGCGCCGGGCCTTGTTCGAGAAAGCGGCGTTCGAGCTGGAAGTGCAGCGAGCCGGCGTTCTGGCCCGAGGCGCCGGCGTTGATCTCGGCCGCCTCGACCAGCAGCACCCGGGCGCCGGCGCGGGCCATGTGCCAGGCCGTGGCGCAGCCGATCAGCCCGCCACCCGCGATGACGAGATCAGCATGTGCGGGCAGATCGGCGATGGCGCAGGCCTTTCCTGAACGGATCAGGCGGCGGATTGCTTGGCGTGGGCCGGCCCGATGGCGCCGAGTTCTATCAGGGTCTGGCGGATTTTGATGCGGTCTTCCGCTGCGACATCGCGCAGCGGCGGGCGGACGAAGCCGGCGGGGACGCCGCGCGCGCTGAGACCGGCCTTCAGGATCGCCGGGCCGGAGCCGAAGCGACCAACCAGATCGGTGGTGTACCATTGCTCCATGATCACCCGGTCCTTGCGGCCGCATTCGCGCGCGGCGTCGAGATCGCCGGCCCAGAGGTGATTGTAGAAATCGGCATGGACGCGGCCCAGCACGGCGCCGGCGCCCATGGTGCCGTCCCCGCCGGCAGCGTGGAGCAGCTGAAGGCCGTGTTCGTCCATCGAGTGGCCGAAGACCAGCACCTGGTCCTTGAGCGCGAAAAACGCCTCGACGAAGCGGCGGAGATCACCGGTCGACTGCTTGATGGCGACGACATTGGGGATGTCGGCGAGGCGGGCGAGCAGGTCCAGCGACATGTCGATGCCGGTGCCCGGGGGCCAGTTGTAGACGCAGATCGGCAGCGGGCTCTCGGCCGAGATGTCCGAATAAAAGCCGTGGATCTCGTCGTCGCCGGGGCGGAGATAGGGCGGCGGGGTGACGAGGATGCCCTGGAAACCGACGGTGGCGGCGTGGCGGGCATAGGCGATAGTGTCCCGCGCCGTGAACGAGGTGCAGCCGGCGAGCAACGGCAGCTTGTGGCCGAGCTGGCGGCCGGCGGCGGTGAACAGCTGGCAGCGCTCGTCCGGGGTCAGGCTGGTCCATTCGCCGGTGGTGCCGGCGATGACGAGACCGTGCATGCCCTCGCCGTGCAGCCAGTCGAGCATGGTGCCAAGGCCGGCGAAATCGAGCGCGCCATCGGATGTGAAGGGGGTGACGATGGCGGGGATGTAACCGCGCCAGTCGACCCGGCCTCGCTTGCTGTCCAAGACTTGGTTCCCCCAGACATTTTGGTTGGCGTCACCGGCCTGGATGGCCGGGCGCAGGTGGATTGCGGGGACTGTGCGACAGGCAGATTTGTGAGACAAGAGCAACGATTTGATACTATCGTTGCGGGCAGCGCAAAGAGGCGGAGGGGTCGGCGATGAGCAGCGGCATGATCTGGGACACCAGGATGCAGTATTTCTATGAGGCGGCCAATCTCGGCTCAATGCGGCTGGCGAGTGACAAGATCGGGGTGGCGGTATCCTCGATCAGCCGGCAGATCGCCCAGCTGGAGGCCGAGATGGGGGTGCCGCTGATCGAACGCGGGCGGCGGACGATCCGGCTGACCGAGGCGGGGGCGCTGGTCCACCAGCATCACAAGGACCAGCTGGCCAGCCGCGAGGCGCTGGCCAACCGCTTGCAGGAGCTGCGCGAGATCAAGTCCGGGCGGGTCGACCTGGCGGTGGGCGAAGGCTTTCTGGGCAGGGCGTTCACCGGCGTTATCGAGCGGTTCCAGACGCGCAACCCGGGGATCACCATCTCGGTGACGGCGGCCTCGACCTCCGACGTGGAGCGGATGATCCTCGAGGACGAGGCGCATATCGGGATGATCCTCAACACCACCAGCGAGCCGAAGATCAGGGTGCGCGCCTCGATCGTGCAGCCGCTGCAGGTGCATTGCGAGCCCACGCATCCGCTGGCCGCTCTGCCCTCGGTAACGCTGGCCGAGCTGGCGGCGCATGACCTAGTGCTGCCGCCGATGGGCTTCCGCATCCGGCAGGCGCTGAACGCCGCCGAGAAGCGCGCGCATATCTGGCTCGAGCCGAAGCTGACCACCACCTCGATCGCGGTGATGCGCGAGGTGGCCAAGGGCGGGCGGATGGTCTGCGTGCTGCCGCGGGTGGCGACGATCGCCGAGATCGAGGAAGGCTCGCTGGTGGCGCGGCGGCTGGAGGACGATGAGCTGACCCAGTCGACGCTGAGCTTGATCCACCGGCTCGGGCGTCAGCTCGACGGGGCGCCGGCGCGGCTGCTGACGATTTTGGAGACGAAGCTCAGGAGCTGGAACGAGACGGAGCCAGCGCCGGCTGAGGCATGACCAGGCAGACGAGGATGGTGACGGCGGCGTTGACCGCCATCGCCAGCAGGCCATGCTCCCATTCCGGGAAATGCAGGTTCCAGAAGTCGGTGGCTGCAGGGTGGAGCAGCACCAGATAGCCGGTGGCGATGCCGGCCATGACGCCGACCGCCTGGGCGCGCGGCCACAGGAAGGCGAGGAAGACGCCAGGCGCCAGCATGCCGATGGCGGCATAGGCCGACAGGCCGATCTCGACGAGGCTGCGTGAGCCACCGACCGCCAGCCAGACGGCGATGGCGGCGAAAGCCAGCATCGAGCCGCGCGAGACCAGCAGCATCGCCCGGTCCGACAGGTCCGGCTTCAGCGGCAGCACGACGTTGCGGCCGAAGATGGAGCCAGCCGTCAGCAGCAGCACCGAGCCGGGGACCAGCGCCAGCAGGCAGACGGTGCCGGTGAACAGGCCGACGACCCAGGCCGGATAGCTGGTGGCGACGAAGCTGAGCAGGGCGGCATTGCTGTCCCCGCCCGGCACCGGGGTGTTGGCGAGAAGCGCCGCGAAGCCGAGCGCGATGATGAAGAAATAGGACAGCGAATAGAGCGGCTGGAAGATGGCGTTGCGGCGGATGGTGTCGGCGTTGCCGGCGGCGTAGCAGAGCTGGAACATGTGCGGCAGGATCCAGTTGCCGAGCGCCACGTTCAAGGCCGAGGTCATCAGCCAGGTGGTGGACAGGCCGGCCTCCGGGTTGAGGCCGGGGAAGCGGCCGATGCCCGGGAAGGTCGATTGCGCCAGCCGGTAGACATCGAGCAGCGAGGTGGCGCCGACCTTGCCAGCGACGGTGATGCACAGGCCGATGACGATTACGAGCATCAATATGTCCTTGACCCCGGCGGCGAACGCCGCCGAGCGCAGGCCGGCGAAGATGACGAAGGCCAGCATCATCGCCGCGGCGATGCCGGCGGCGGCGAGCGGCGGTACGTCGCCGATGGTGAGGCGGACGATCAGCGACAGGGCGACGATCTGGATCTGGACATAGACGACGAGCGCGGCGATGCCGGCGAGGCCGACGACGACGCCGAGCCAGGTGGCGCGGTAATGATCGGCGAAGAAATCGGCCTGGGTGACAAGGTTGCGCGCCTTGCCCGCCGCCCAGATGCGCGGCATCAGCAGATAGCCGAGCGTCGCCGACAGCGACACCGAGGTCAGCGCCAGATAGGCCGGTGCACCATAGGCCCAGGCGAAGCCGGAAATGCCGAGCACGGCGAAGGTGGTGTAGATCTCGCCGGCATTGAGGAACCAGAAGATCAGGATGCCGAAGCGGCGGCCGCCAACTGCCCAATCGGCCATCGTCTTGGCCTTTTCCTGACGGCGGCTGTACAGCGTGGCGCCGACAATGGTGCCGAGCAGGATGGCAAGGGTGAGAGCCAGAATCATGGGATCAGGATCATTCGCCAGTATCCGCTTCGGCGCGGATGTCGAGACGCCGGACGATGGCGATGCAGGCTGAGGCGATGAGGATGCCGGCCATCTGCCAGACCATCGGGAACGGCAGGCCGAAGGGTTGCAGCGCGATATCGTTGACCAGCGGCACGCAGCCGATCTGCCAGATGAAGGGGATCAGCAGCAGCAGCCGGTGGCGGCGCGACGGCGGCTTCATGCGGCCGCCCATTCGGCGACGGCGGCTTCCAGCACGGCGAGCGGGACCGGGCCGGATTGGAGGACGAGATCGTGGAAGCCGCGGATATCGAAGCGGCTGCCCATCGTTTTGCGGGCGGCTTCGCGGGCGGCGATGATGCGGTTGGCGCCGACCTTGAAGCTGCAGGCCTGGCCCGGATATACGCTGTAGCGGACGACTTCGCGGCGCGTGGCGGTTTCCGAGTGGCCAGCGTTTTCCATCATCCAGCGCGCGCCTTCGTCCAGCGTCCAGCGCTTGTGATGGAGGCCGGTGTCGACCACGATGCGGGCGGCGCGGAACAGC